>NZ_JBFAIS010000007.1:0-320215 GCF_040654795.1 Streptomyces sp. NPDC050617
GTGCCCAGAGACGTGATCAAAGCCAAATGCGCCCCGTTTCTCCGTCGTGGCAAACCCACGCACCTGCTCCACCTGGCGAGTTGCACCCCGTTCGATATCGTCAGAATCTACGGAGCCCAGTACCGGGGCATCGTTCAGTACTACCTGCTGGCCGGCGACGTCTGGAAACTCGACCGGCTCAAGGGGGTCATGCTGACCTCCCTGCTCAAAACCCTTGCCGCCAGGCACCGGTCGACCGTGACCGCGATGGCCAACAAATACAAAACGGTTGTCCGGACACCGGAAGGATCACGCCGGTGCTTCGAAGCCAGGGTGGAACGCGAGGGCAGAAAACCACTGACCGCACGGTTCGGTGGCATTCCCCTGATCCGGCAGCGAAAGGCCGTCCTCAACGACCTTCCGCCCACTCTGCTCATGCCCCGCAGCCGCCCACGCGGAAGCCAGCTCATCGACAGGCTCCGCCACGGACGGTGCGAACTTTGCGACGAATGGACCGACGTGCAAGTCCACCAAGTCCGCCACCTCGCAGAAATCCAAGCGGCAAAGGAACAGACCGCATGGATGCAGCTGATGCTCAGAAAGCGGCGCAGAACCCTCGTGGTCTGCCCGTCCTGCCACGGAGGCATCCATGCATAACCGGATTCAGAATCACGCCGCAGTCACTGGAGAGCCCGTTGCGTCGAAAAGGTGCACGGCGGGTTCGGGCCGGGGGCCACTGGAAAAGGAACTGCTCAGCAGAAACCTCGCCAGTGGCCTACCGGTACTGCTGCACGGCGTTCCGCCAGGACGCGAGTTCAGCCTGCGACTCATCTCCGACGGTTCACTGCTTCGCGTCGAGGTGCGCGACAGCGGGGGCGGACAGGTGGAGATGGGACACGGGAGAGCTGGTGATCTCGGAGGCAGGGGCCTTCATCTGGTGAAGGCCCTGAGCGATGACTTCGGCGTCATGCGGCACGTCCCCGGCAAGACCGTTTGGCTGGTCTTCAAGACCGACTCCGCCGATGGAGAGGTGCAGTAAATGGAAGACTTCGAACGTGCACGGCTCGACGCCTACTTCGGCAAGATCGCCGCGTGCTTCGCGCCCGTCGACCGCCCTGCCGCGTTCCTGATCACGCACCTGCTGCCGGAGCGTCCCGCGTTCGTGCGAGGCGTGGCGGGCGTGACCGAGCTGCGGGCTGTGCTGCCCAAGCCGAAGTCCGTGCATGGCGGGGCGCTGCGCCAGGTCGAGGGCGACGGGTACCCGTGCGACAGGCTGTCGCGTGGGCTGTTCTCCGACCCCGAGCGTGCCGTGCGGTACCTCGACGCCCGCGCCGCCGGATGCCCGGTCGTCCTGCTCGACGTGGGCGGATACTTCGCTCCGTCGCTCGAGGCGCTCTGCGATCGCTTCTCGGGGCAGATCCTAGGCGTGGTCGAGGACACCGAGAACGGGCACCGTCGCTACGCCGGCCTCGACAAGACGCCCTGCCCCGTGGTCTCCGTGGCACGGTCCCCGCTCAAGGACCCCGAGGACTTCCTCGTGGGCCAGTCGGTCGTATTCTCGACCGAGGCGCTCATGCGCAATCGGGGCGACATCCTGCACGGCCGCACCGCCCTCGTCATCGGCTTCGGCAAGCTCGGGTCGAGCATCGCCCGTTTGCTGCAGGCCAAAGGCATAAGGGTCGCGGTGTACGACATCGATCCCGTGCGCCGCACGCAGACGCTCTCGCAGGGTTTCGCGGTGACCCGCGACCGTGAAGCCGGGCTCCGCGAAGCCGGTCTCGTACTGTGCGCGACGGGGTCACTCTCACTGCGCGGCGAGGACTTCCCCCAACTGCGCAACGGCGCGTACGTCGCCACCGTGACCAGCAGCGAGGACGAACTCGAACTCGCCGGCCTGCCGGACGTGTACGAGCGTGCTCACGTCGGCGAGCACGTCACTCGCTACCTGACGACCGGCCACTACTTCTACCTGCTCAACGGCGGCAACGCCGTCAACTTCCTGCACGGCGCCAGTGTGGGCCCATTCATCTTTCTCATCCAGGCCGAGATTCTCGCCGCCTCCGCCGCACTCGCCCGCGGCGGGCTCGCCCCCGGAATGCACGAAATCAGCCCGGCCGACCGTGCCACCATCGCCGCTACTTGGCTCGACTACTTCAACCGATGAGGAGACACCTGTGCCCATCACGTCCGGCCACATCCGGGAGACGCTCGATGACTACCTCGGCGCCCGCCCCGGCGAGAAGTGGCGGCTCGCCTCCATCGTCGAACTCCTCGACGCGGAAGCCGACCTCGCCGACCGGGAGGAGTTCCGCGGCCACGCCACGGCAGGGGCGATTCTCGCCGACCCCGCCGGCCGCGTACTCCACATCAAGCACCTCGCCCTCAACCGCTGGCTCCTGCCCGGCGGACACCTGGAGACCGTCGACGTCAGCCTCCTCGCCGCCGCGCGGCGTGAGCTGACCGAGGAGACCGGTATCCCGGCCTCAGCCATCGTTCCCGCCGGAACCCGCCCCGTGCATATCGACGTTCACCGCATCCCCGCCAAGGGCGAGCCGGGTCACCGGCACTTCGACTTCCGGTTCCTCTTCCGCAGCTCGGCCGACGTCGGCGAACTGCAGACCGAGGAGATCACCGCCGCGGACTGGCGCTACGCCGACACCATCGAGAACGAGACGCTGCGCGGTCGCATTCTGGAGGCGCTGGGCGCGGCACTGGGCGCAGGAGACCGATAGCTCCATCCCCTCAACGGAGGGACGGCCTCCCGCGGCCCGCTCATCGAGCCGGGGTCAGAACCCGTCGGTCGTGAACGGCAGATACTCCGTACGCAGTGCGTCGTCCAGGACGCGGGCCGCGCCCCGGGTGTGTTCGGTGATGAGGCCGGCTCGCAGCAGATGGGTCAGGCGGGTGCCGCCCAGGTAGCAGGCCGACAGCTCGCGGACGTCCAGGGAGAGGTCGGCCGGGTCGGTGACCGGCTCGTATGTGCAGGTCTTGGCGTCGGTCGTGAGGCGGAAGCGGCCTTCGTTGGCGGGGAGCGCCGTGTCCCGTACGTCGAGTACGAGGTCGACGGGGGCCGCCCAGGAGCGGGCGGTCAGGGCGGTGCGTATGTCGGCGAGGCGGATCCAGAGGGCGGGGGACTCGCCGACGACGCGGACCTGGTCGCGGTCGCCGGCGATCAGGGGCAGCACGTCGTCGGCGGGGCGGCCCCAGGCCCGTACCTTCGAGGTCAGGTCGATGTCGGCGAGGTACTTCCACAGGGCCGCCGCGACCGCCGGCGTCTCCGCCTCCAGCTCGACGAGCTCGACGGCGTCGGGCCCGTCGCCGCCGGTGTCGCGGACGCGGTAGACGGCGTAGCCGGCGGGCGGGTCCCCGCCGAGCACGACGACCCGCGGCGGGCCGAGTTCGTCCTCGTCCTCGGCCTTCTCGGGCAGGACGATCTCCCGCCACCAGTACGCGTCGCGGGCGAGGCGGCCCGCGCGTTCGGCCCGGTTCGCCTCGTACAGGGGGCCGATGACGGCGGGCGCGTCGGCGGCGGGTACGAGCCGCAGGGGGCGCGGGTCCGGGGTGACGCGGAGGTCGAGCGAGCGGCCCGAGTCGATCTCCACGGTCTGGAACTGCGTGCCGGGGCCGAAGCCGAAGCGGCCGTAGATCGCGGCCTCGGAGGCCCACAGCGCGGCGAGCGGCTGGCCGGCCGCGGCGCACCGCCGCCACAGTTCGCCGAGCATGCCGGTGAGCACGCCGCGCCGGCGGTGGGTCGGTGCCACGGATACGAACGTCACTCCGGCGCACGGCAGTTGGCCGCCGGGTATGGACAGCTGGAGGGGGTGGGCCGCGAGCAGCCCGACGAGGTGGTCGCCGTCGTACGCGCCGACGCGCTCGCAGCGCTTGAGGAAGGTGCGGTGGCCGGCGCGCTCGTCCTCGTCGTAGGACTCGTGGAAGACCAGGGCCGTGTGGTCGAGCGCGCGGTCGATGTGGGCTTCGGGGATCTCGCCGAACCGCAGGGCTGCGGGGGCGACGGGCGAATTGGCGTTCACAGGGCGCACAAGGCCGATCGTGCTCGGCGGCGACCGGGTGAGCAAGGCATTTTCGTCGGCGCATGAGCGTACGGGCCGGGGCGGGACGGAGTGCGGCCAGGCGGGACGGAGTGCGCCAGGGCGGAGCGGGGCGGGACGGGGTGAGGCCCCCGTCGGCGACGTCCGACAGGGGCCTCGTACCGGGCGCGGGTGGTCGCCCGGGTCAGTGGGTCACCGGGTCAGTGGTTGCTGGGGAAGCCCAGGTTGATGCCGCCGTCGGCAGGGTCCGGCCAGCGGGTGGTGACGACCTTGCCGCGGGTGTAGAAGTGCACGCCGTCGTTGCCGTAGATGTGGTGGTCGCCGAAGAGCGACTCCTTCCAGCCGCCGAAGGAGTGGTAGCCCACCGGCACCGGGATCGGCACGTTGACGCCGACCATGCCCGCCTCGACCTCCAGTTGGAAGCGCCGGGCCGCGCCGCCGTCGCGGGTGAAGATGGCGGTGCCGTTGCCCCAGCGCGAGGAGTTGATCAGCTCGATGGCGTCCTCGTACGTCTCCGCGCGGACCACGCACAGCACCGGGCCGAAGATCTCGTCGCGGTAGGCGTCCATGTCCGGGGTGACCTTGTCGAGCAGGGAGACCCCGATCCAGTGGCCGTCCTCGTAGCCCTCCACCGTGAAGCCGGTGCCGTCGAGGACGACCTCCGCGCCCTGGGCGGCGGCGCCCGTGACGTAGGAGGCGACCTTGTCGCGGTGGGCCTTGGTGATCAGCGGGCCCATCTCGGAGGCGGGGTCGTCGCCGGGGCCGATGGTCAGCGCGCCGGCGCGCGCGGTGATCTTCTCGATCAGCGGGTCGCCGGTGTCGCCGACGGCGACGACCACGGAGACGGCCATGCAGCGCTCGCCGGCCGAGCCGTAGGCGGCGTTGATCGCGGCGTCCGCGGCCAGTTCGAGGTCGGCGTCGGGGAGGACCAGCATGTGGTTCTTCGCGCCGCCGAGCGCCTGGACGCGCTTGCCGTTGGCGGTGGCCGTGGTGTGGATGTGGCGGGCGATGGGGGTGGAGCCGACGAAGCTGACGGCCGCGATGTCGGGGTGCTCCAGCAGCCGGTCGACGGCGACCTTGTCGCCGTTGACGATGTTCAGGACGCCGTCCGGGAGCCCGGCCTCGGCGGCCAGCGCGCCGAGCCGGTACGCGGCGGACGGCACCTTCTCGCTGGGCTTGAGCACGAAGGTGTTGCCGCAGGCGATGGCGATGGGGAACATCCACATCGGCACCATGGACGGGAAGTTGAACGGCGTGATGCCCGCCACGACGCCCAGCGACTGGCGGATGGCCGCGACGTCCACGCGGGTGGAGACCTGCGTGGACAGCTCGCCCTTGAGCTGGAGCGGCAGCGCGCAGGCCAGCTCGATGACCTCCAGGCCGCGGGCGACCTCGCCGAGCGCGTCCGCGTGCACCTTGCCGTGCTCGGCGGTGATCAGCTCGGCGATCTCGTCGCGGTGGGCGGCGACCAGCTCGCGGAACTTGAAGAGGATCGCGGTGCGCGTGGCGAGCGAGCTGGTGCCCCAGGTGCGGTACGCGTCCTTGGCCGCCGCGACGGCGGCGTCGACCTCCTCGACGGAGGCGAGCGCCACCTGGGTGCCCTGCGCGCCGGTCGCCGGGTTGTAGACCGGGCCGTAGTTGCCGGACACGCCCTCGGCGGGCTTGCCCCCGATCCAGTGGTTGACGGTCTTCATGGCGCTGAACCTTTCCTACGGGGGCGGATCACAACGGACGGCGGCGGGCGGCTGCCCGCCGGTCGTACTCCTCGCGGGCCTGCACTGCGGCCGGTCGGGTCGCGGTCTCGGCAACGGGCACATCCCACCACGCCTGCGCTTCGGGCGCGCCCGGCACAGTGTCGGCCGTTTCGGTCTCCACATAGACACAAGTGGGGTGTTTCGCGGCCCGCGCGACCATAAGAGCGTCACGCAGTTCGCCGACGGCGCGGACGCGGAGGACGTCCATGCCCAGCGAGGCCGCGTTGGCGGCCAGGTCGACGGGGAGCGGCGCGCCGGTGTACGTGCCGTCGGCGGCCCGGAAGCGGTAGGCGGTGCCGAAGCGCTCGCCGCCGACGCTCTCGGAGAGGCCGCCGATGGAGGCGTAGCCGTGGTTCTGGACCAGCACCACCTTGATGGCGATGCCCTCCTGGACGGCCGTGACGATCTCGGTGGGCATCATCAGATACGTCCCGTCGCCGACCAGCGCCCACACCGGCCGGTCGGGTGCGGCGAGGCGGACGCCGATGGCGGCCGGGATCTCGTACCCCATGCAGGAGTAGCCGTATTCGAGGTGGTACTGGCGGCGGGAACGGGCGCGCCACAGCTTGTGGAGGTCGCCGGGGAGCGAGCCCGCGGCGTTGATGACGACGTCCTCGTCGCCGACGACGGCGTCGAGCGCGCCGACGACCTGGCTCTGGGAGGGCCGGGCGGCCGGGTCGGGGGCGGCGAAGGCGCGGTCGACCAGCGCCTCCCACCGCGCCTTGCCCGCCGCGTACTCGGCCTCGTACGCACCGGACACCCGGTGTCCCGCGAGGGCCGCCGCCAGCGCCTCCAGGCCGGTCCGCGCGTCGGCGACCACCGAGTGGGCGGCGAGTTTGTGGGCGTCGAAGGAGGCGATGTTGAGGTTGGCGAAGCGGACGCCGGGGGCGGCGAAGAGCGTCGAGGAGGCGGTGGTGAAGTCGGTGTAGCGGGTGCCGACGCCGATCACCAGGTCGGCGGTGCGGGCGAGTCCGTCGGCGACGGCCGTGCCGGTGTGGCCGATGCCGCCGACGTCCGCCGGGTGGTCGTGGCGCAGCGAGCCCTTGCCCGCCTGGGTGGAGGCGACGGGGATGCCGGTGGCGTCGGCGAGGGCGCGCAGCGCGTCCTCGGCCTCGCTGTGGTGGACGCCGCCGCCCGCGACGATCAGGGGGCGTTCGGCGGCCCGTACCAGGCGCGCGGCCTCGGCGAGCGCCCCCGCGTCCGGGGCGGGGCGGGGCACGTACCAGGTCCGGTCGGCGAAGAACTCCTCCGGCCAGTCGTACGCCTCCGCCTGTACGTCCTGCGGCAGCGCGAGGGTCACGGCGCCGGTCTCGACGGGGTCGGCGAGCACCCGCATGGCCTGGAGCGCGGCGGGGATCAGCGCCTCCGGCCGGTGCACGCGGTCGAAGTAGCGGGACACGGGCCGCAGCGCGTCGTTGACCGACACGTCGCCCGCGCCGGGGACTTCGAGCTGCTGGAGGACGGGGTCGGCGGGGCGGGTGGCGAAGGCGTCGCCGGGGAGCAGGAGCACCGGGAGGCGGTTGACGGTCGCGAGCGCCGCGCCGGTGGTGAGGTTGGTGGCGCCGGGGCCGATGGAGGTGGTGACGGCGTGCGCGGAGAGCCGGTCGCACTGCCGGGCGTAGCCGACGGCGGCGTGCACCATGGCCTGTTCGTTGCGGCCCTGGAGGTAGGGCAGCGCGCCCTCGGACTCCAGGAGCGCCTGGCCGACGCCCGCCACGTTGCCGTGGCCGAAGATCCCCCAGCAGGCGCTGACGAGGCGTCGGCGGCGTCCGTCCCGCTCGGTGTACTGGTGGGCGAGGAACTCCACCAGGGCCTGCGCGACGGTGCGCCGGCGCGTCGCGCCGGCGGTCGAGATCGAGGTCGAGGTCGAGGTCGAGGTCGTGGGCACGGTCATCAGGCGGCTCCGGACGGTGCGGTCGGCGCGGACGGTGCGGGCGGTGCGGCGTACAGCGGCAGTCGGGGGTCCACGGGCTGCCCGGCCCAGGTCTCGCGGAGCCAGGCGTGCTCGGGGTGGTCGCGGATCAGCCAGGCGCGCTCCTCGCCGGGGCCCGCCATGACGTTGAGGTAGTACAGGGTGTGGCCGGGGGCCGCGATGGACGGGCCGTGCCAGCCGTCGGGGATGACGACCGTGTCCCCGCTCCTGACCTCCGCCAGCACATCGGTGGTGCGGCCGGGGCCCGAGGGGGTCACGCGCTGGTAGCCGACGCCCTGGGCGCCGTGCGCCGCGGCGATCTCGAAGTAATAGATCTCCTCCAGTTCGGACTCCTCGCCGGGGCGGTGCTCGTCGTGCTTGTGCGGCGGGTAGGAGGACCAGTTGCCGCCGGGGGTGAGCACCTCGACGGCGATGAGCCGGTCGCAGTCGAAGACGTCCGCCGCGCCGAAGTTGTTGACCTGGCGCGAGCAGTTCCCCGCGCCGCGCAGTTCGACAGGGACGCCGGACGCGGGCCCGTAGCGGAACGGCAGCCGCCGCTCGCAGCGCGCGCCGGTCAGGGCGAAGCGTCCGCCGCGCTCGCTCGCGATCCGCGCCTCGGCGTCGCGCGGTACGTACGCGAAGTCGCTGACGCCGCTGAACACATCGGCGCGGCCGTGCAGTTCGAAGGTCAGCGACCCGCAGGCGACGGTGCAGGCCCCCGCCAGCGGCAGGACGATCCATTCGCTGTCGCCGGCGGCGAGGGTGTGCGCGCCGCCGGGCGGGAGGTCGAGGACGCGGAGGCTGGAGTGCGTCCAGCCGGCCCGCTCCGGGCCGATGTCGAGGGCGTACGGGCCGTCGGCGGCGGTTCCCGCCGGGAGGTGGAAGGTGCGGGTGACGGTCATGCGATCAAGTCTCCTGCGGGGAGGCGGCGGGATACAGCGGGCGTCGGCCGCGGCGGCCGTGCGTTGCTAGAGCAGTCCGACGGCGGTGTCCACGGCCGCCGCCACGTCCCCGTCCGCGGGGTAGAGCAGCGAGCGGCCGACGACCAGGCCCTGGACGCTGGGCAGCCGCAGCGCCTTGCGCCACTTCTCGTACGCCCCGGCCTGGCTCTCCGGCGAGGAGCCGACCTCCCCGCCGAGCAGCACGACGGGCAGCGTGGAGGTCTCGCAGACCCGGGCCATGTCGTCGGGGTCGCGGGTGACGGGGAGCTTGAGCCAGGTGTACGCGGAGGTGCCGCCGAGCCCGGCGGCGATGGCCACGGACGTGGTGACGGCGTCCGCGCCGAGGTCGTTCCTGACCTTGCCGTCGACGCGGCGGGAGATGAACGGCTCGACGAAGACCGGCAGCCGCAGCGCCGCCATCGCGTCGATGACGCGGGCGGTGGTCTCCAGGGTGGAGAGCGAACCGGGGTCGTCGTAGTCGATGCGCAGCAGCAGCTTCCCGGCGTCGAAGCGGAGCCGGGCGAGGTCCTCGGGGCGGTGGCCGGTGAACCGGTCGTCCATCTCGAAGGCGGCGCCCGCGAGTCCGCCGCGGTTCATGGAGCCCATGGCGACCTTGCCGTCGAGCGCCCCGAGGAGGAGCAGGTCCTCCAGGACGTCGGCGGTGGCGAGCACGCCGTCGACGCCGGGCCGGGACAGCGCCAGGCACATGCGTTCCAGCAGGTCCACGCGGTTCGCCATGGCCAGCTTGCGGTCGCCGACGGCGAGGGCGCCGCGCGCCGGATGGTCGGCCGCGATGATCATCAGCCGGCCGGTACCGCCGACGAGGGGGCGGCGCGGGCGCTCGGCTGCGGCTTCGGCGATGGCCTCGGGGTGGCGCGCCCGCGTCGCCGCGATATCGGAGATGCGAGTGGTCAAGGGGGTTTCTCACTTCCTCGTGGCGGTGCGGGGGCGCGTGGGGAGGGCGGGTGCCGAAGTACTTCCGGCGTACGGGCGGGGGTTCGCGCGGGCGGCGGGCGGGGGTTCGCGCGGGCGGGCGGGTACCGGCGTACGGGCTCGGCCTGCGCACGGGTCCGGCGGGCGTGCGCTCGTACGGGCTCGGGGCCGTTCAGTGCTCGGCGAGGAACGCCTCGACTTCCGCGGCGGTCGGCATCGCCGAGGAACAGGCCAGCCGCGAGGCGACGATGGCCCCGGCGGCATTGGCGTAGCGCATCGCCGGGGCCAGCTCCCAGCCGCTGAGCAGCCCGTGGCAGAGGGAACCGCCGAAGGAGTCCCCCGCGCCGAGGCCGTTGACGACGTCGACGGGGGTGGGCGGCACCTCGGCCCGGCGCCCGTCGCGGTGGACGGCGAGCACGCCCTTGGGCCCCTGCTTGATGACGGCGAGTTCGACGCCGGTCTCCAGCAGAGCGCGGGCGCACTCCCCCGGTTCCCGTACGCCGGTGGCGACTTCGGCCTCGTCGAGGTTGCCGACCGCGACGGTGGCGTGGGCGAGCGCCGCCTCGTAATAGGGGCGTGCGGCGGCGCGCGCGGCGGGGCCGTTCGCGCCCCCGGCTCCGGACGCGCCGCCCTCGCCGCCCCAGAACATGGGGCGCCAGTCGAGGTCGAACACGGTGTGCCGGCCGGGCGCGGCGGCGGCGCGGGCCTCCAGGGCGGCGAGGGTGGCCGAGCGGCTGGGCTCCTCGCACAGCCCGGTGCCGGTCATCCAGAAGACGCGGGCGTCGCGAACGGCGTCCAGGTCCAGTTCCTCCGGACGGATGTCCAGGTCGGGGGCCTTGGGGAGGCGGTAGAAGTACAGCGGGAAGTCGTCGGGCGGGAAGATCTCGCAGAAGGTGACGGGGGTGGGGTGGCGGTCGACGGGGGTCACCCACCGGTCGTCCACGCCGAAGTCGCGCAGCGCCTGGTGGACGTAGTCGCCGAAGGGGTCCGCGCCGGTGCGGCTGATGACGGCGGAGCGGCGGCCGAGGCGGGCGGCGGCGACGGCGACGTTGGTGGCGGAGCCGCCGAGGAACTTGCCGAAGGTCTCCACCCGCGACAGCGGCACGCCGGTCTGGAGCGGGTAGATGTCGACCCCGATGCGGCCCATCGTGATCAGGTCGTACGGCTCGGTCATGGGTACCCCTTCACGTTCCCCGGCCTTCCGGCTCCGCCGCGGACTCCCGGCGCGGGCTCGCAGCGTCTTGATGTCTTGTATGCCTTGCCCGTCTTGGCGTCTCGGCCTCCTGGCCTCTTGGCCTCCTGGCCCCTCGCCTGGCACAGGTCTAACCGCGGATTCACACCCTGTCAACGCTTTGTCCTTACATACTTACGTTGTTCGCGAGACCCTGGGGAGCGGCCCCCGCGAAGGGCCTCCGGGTGACAAAGTCCTTAAGTCCGTATGTCAGGACGAAGTCTTGACAGTCGCCGGACCGCCGTAGAGGCTGACCGGCGACCCGCCTATGCCTTCCCGGTCACCGCCGACCGGTGAAAGGAGAGCCGCAGCATGTCCGCACCTCGCACCGGAGCAGCCGTCCTGGACCGGATTCGGGTCGGTTCGGCCCCCGACTCGTGGGGGGTCTGGTTCCCCGACGACGAGCGGCAAGTCCCCTGGCAGCGCTTCCTGGACGAGGTCGCCGGGGCCGGCTACGAGTGGATCGAGCTGGGCCCGTACGGCTATCTGCCCAGCGAGGCGGACCGGCTCCGCGAGGAGACCGACCGGCGCGGGCTGCGGGTCTCGGCCGGTACGGTCTTCACCTCGCTGCACCGCGGCCCGGCCACCTGGGACGCGACCTGGGCGCACGTGGCGAAGGTCGCCGGCCTGACGCGGGCGATGGGCGCGCGGCACCTCGTCGTCATCCCGTCCTTCTGGCGCGACGACAAGACCGCCGAGATCATCGAGGACCGTGAACTCACCGCCGAGCAGTGGCGGAACCTCGCGAGCGGCATGGAGCGGCTGGGCCGCGAGGTGCGCGACCGCTACGGGCTCGACATCGTCGTCCACCCGCACGCCGACACCCACATCGACTCCGAGGCGCACGTCGAACGGTTCCTCGACGCCACCGACCCCGACCTGGTGAACCTCTGCCTGGACACCGGCCACTACGCCTACTGCGGCGGTGACAGCGTCAAGCTCATCGAGACCTACGGGGAGCGGATCGGCTATCTCCACCTCAAGCAGGTGGCCCCGGAGATCCTCGCCGACGTCGTACGGAACGGGACGCCGTTCGGACCGGCCGTCGCGCAGGGCGTGATGTGCGAACCGCCGCGCGGCGAACCCGCGCTGGAGCCCGTACTGGCGGCGGCGCAGCGCCTCGGCGTCGACCTGTTCGCCATCGTCGAGCAGGACATGTACCCGTGCGCGCCGGACGCGCCGCTCCCGATCGCCGAGCGCACCAGGCGCTTCCTGCGCTCCTGCGGGGCGTGACCGCCGGGCCGGGGCAGCCGCCGCTTCGCACCGCACGACACCGACCGAAGGAAGACATGACTCTGCTGGGAACGCTCGGCGTAGCCGTCATCGGCGCCGGCCGGATGGGCGCCGACCATGTGCGCCGGATCAACGACGTCATCAGCGGCGCGCGCGTCGCGGCCGTCGTCGACATCGACCGGGCGCGGGCCGAGGCCGCGGCGTACGGCATCGAGGGCTGCGCGGCCTTCGCCGACCCGGCCGCCGCCATGGCCGCCCCGGACGTCGACGCCGTCCTCGTGGCCTCCCCCGGCCCGGCCCACGAGGCGGCGCTGCTGGCCGCGTTCGAGCGTGACCTGCCCGTGCTGTGCGAGAAGCCGCTCACCCCCGACCCGGCCTCCGCGCTGCGCGTCCTGGCGGCGGAGCAGCGGCTCGGCCGCCGGCGCGTACAGGTCGGCTTCATGCGCCGCTACGACGCCGACTACCTGAAGCTCAAGCGGCTCGTCGACGAACGCGCCTTCGGCCGCACCCTGATGCTGCACAACAAGCACCGCAACGCCGGCACCCCGCCCGGCTTCACCGACGCGATGATGATCCACGACTCGGCCGTGCACGAGATCGACGTGACCCGCTGGCTGCTGGACGAGGAGATCACCGCCGTCCGCGTGCTGCGCCCGACGCCCTCCGGCGCGGCCCCCGAGGGGCTCGGCGACCCCCAGCTCATCCTCTTCGAGACGGCGGGGGGCCGGGTCGTGGACACCGAACTGTTCGTCAACTGCGGCTTCGGCTACCAGGTGACGTGCGAGGCGGTCGGCGAGCGCGGCACCGCCCGGATCGGCGACGAGCACGGCGTGTTCACCAACGCCGACGGCCGCTGGGGCACCGGGATCGCCCCCGGCTTCGTGGAGCGCTTCGCGGAGGCGTACGACCGGCAGGTGCAGCGCTGGGTGGACGCGACCCGGCGCGGCGCGGTCGAGGGCCCCAGCTGCTGGGACGGCTACGCGGCGGCCGCCGTCTGCGAGGCGGGCGTACGGGCCCAGGCGACCGGCGAGCGGGTGGCGGTGGACCTCGTGGAGCGCCCGGAGCTGTACCGCTGAGGGCCTTCGAGGAGCGAGACTTCGGGAACCGGGAACGGGGAACGGGGAACGGCTCCCTCCGTGCGATCGTCAGGAACCCCTCATGCGCATCGGTTTTCTCGGCGCGGGCCGGATCGGCTCCTTCCACGCCGCGGCCCTCGCCGGTACGGACGGCGTCGACGAGCTGCTGATCGCCGACGCGGACGCAGCCCGCGCCGCCGTTCTCGCGGACCGTATCGGCGGGCGGGCCCATACCGGCGGGCAGGGCCGTATCGGCGGGCAGGGCGGTACCGACGCGCGGGCGCGTGCCGACGGGCGAGCGCCGGCGCGGACGCGGGCGGCCGAGTCGGTCGACGCGGTCTTCGCCGCGGGCGTGGACGCCGTGGTGATCGCCACCGCGACCGCCGCGCACGCCGGTCTGATCGCACGGGCGGCCCGCGCCGGGCTGCCCGCCTACTGCGAGAAGCCCATCGCCCTCGACCTGCCGGGCACGCTCCGCGCGCTGCGCGAGGTCGAAGCGGCGGGCACCCTGCTCCAGTTGGGGTTCCAGCGCCGCTTCGACGCCGGGTACCGAGCGGCGCGCGAGGCGGTGCGGTCCGGGCGGCTCGGCCGGCTGCACACCATCCGGGCCGTCACCTCGGACGCCGCGCCGCCGCCCGCGGAGTTCCTGCCGCTGTCCGGCGGGCTGATCCGGGACTGCCTGGTGCACGACTTCGACGCGGTGCGCTGGCTGACGGGCCGTGAGGTGGCGGAGGTCTTCGCGCGCGGCTCGGCGAACGGCGCGGAGTTCTTCCGTACGGCCGGCGACGTGGACACGGCCGCGGCGCTGCTCACCCTGGACGACGGCACGCTCGTCACGGCGACCGCCACCCGCTACAACGGCGCGGGGTACGACGTGCGGATGGAACTGGCCGGGGAGCGCGGCCAACTGGTGGTCGGGCTGGACGCCCGTACGCCCTTCGCCTCCGCCGAGCCGGGCGGCCCCGCCGCGCCCGAGCACCCCTGGGGCGGCTTCCTGGAGCGGTTCGGGGCCGCGTACCGGGCGGAGCTCGCGGCCTTCGTACGGGCGGCCGCCGGGGAGGCCCCGAACCCGTGCTCGGGCCGGGAGGCGCTGCACGCGCTGCTGGTCGCCGAGGCGTGCGAGCGCTCCCGGCGCACGGGGCGCGCGGTGGCGATGGCGGAGTTCACGGAGGAGACGGCCGCTCTCTGAAGCGCGGACAACAGCTCTACGCCGACACACACGCGGTCGGGCTCGCGGGAGCCGGAGAAGATCGCGCCTACCAGGTTCCGCCCGGTGCGTCCGATTCGTCACAGCCGTCTCCACCCGGTCACAGCCGTCACGCATACGCGGTCCTTCCGTCACAGGCCGTCAACAGGACCCCTTCGCTCATTACTCAGCGTCGTTCAACGGGCACAGGCTGAGTGATCAAGAGCGGCCGCGCCGCAGCTCCCCCGACGGACCCCCATCCGTGGCTGCGGCACCGCGGAGAGGCGCGAAGATGACCGACCGGAGGCTTTGGTCCTACAGGGAGATCGCCGCCCACATCGGCGTACAGACGGACACCGTGCGGTCCTACCGGAAGCACGGGCTGCTGCCGCCGCCCGACCAGGTGGAGGGCGGCAAGCCGTTCTGGTTCGCCGACACCGTCCGCGCCTGGGTGGCCCGCCGCCCGGGCAACCGTTCCCGCCGCGACCCCAAGAAGTGACCGGCCAGGCTTCGTAAGCCCCCCATCCACCCCGGCCCCGCGTCGCGCGCTCCCGCGCGGCCCGGGGCTTTCGCACACCCCGGCGCGTACCGCACCTCCTCGCCCCCCGCCTCCTCGCACCCCATCCGCTCGCACCCCCGGCCCCGCGCGCTCCCCTCCGTGCGGAATACCCCTAGGGGGTATATGGTTGACCCTGTCAGGAAGCGACGGTCGCGCCTGGAGTGACCGCCCGAACGAACCGAGGAGAGACCATGAGCACCGAGACCGACACCCCCGCCACCACCGTCTACAAGGTGACCGGAATGACCTGCGGCCACTGCGAGGGGGCGGTGCGCGAGGAGCTCTCCGCCCTCGACGGCGTCTCCTCCGTCGAGGCCGTCGCCGCCACCGGCCTGGTCACCGTGGTCTCCGCCGCCCCGCTCGACGAGGAGACCGTCCGCGCCGCCGTCGACGAGGCGGGCTACGAGCTCGTGGGCCTGGCCTGATCCGTCCGCCCCGAGGCACCCTCCCCCGCCGGGCCGTACCGCTCAGCTGATACTGCCGCCGTACGGCCCGGCCCTCCTCCCAGGAGATCCGTCATGACCAGCACGGCCCCCGAAGCCACGGTGGAGCACAGCAACCGGGTCGAACTCTCGATCGGCGGCATGACCTGCGCGTCCTGCGCCACGCGCGTCGAGAAGAAGCTCAACCGGATGGACGGCGTCGCCGCCACCGTCAACTTCGCCACCGAGAAGGCGCGCGTCGCCTACGCCGACGGCATCGAGATCGGCGACCTCGTCGCCACCGTGGAGAAGACGGGCTACAGCGCCGAGCCCAGGAACAAACCCGAATCCGAATCCGCCGCCGCCGAGCCGGACCGGCCCGCCGAAGAACGGTCCAGGGCCGACGGGGCCGACGGAGCCAACGGCGGCGACGGGGGCGACGGCGAGACGGCCGCGCTGCGACAGCGGCTGCTCGTCTCGCTGACCCTGTCCGTGCCCGTCGTGCTGCTGGCGATGGTCCCCGCCCTCCAGTTCGACAACTGGCAGTGGCTCTCCCTGACACTGGCGGCGCCCGTCGTGGTCTGGGGCGCGCTCCCCTTCCACCGGGCCGCCTGGACCAACGCCCGGCACGGCGCGGCCACCATGGACACCCTGGTCTCCATCGGCACCCTCGCGGCCCTCGGCTGGTCGCTGTGGGCGCTGTTCTTCGGCGACGCCGGGATGGCCGGGATGCGGCACGGCTTCGACCTCACCGTCTCCCGTTCCGGCGGCTCCTCGTCCATCTATCTGGAGGCCGCGGCCGGGGTGACCACGTTCATCCTCGTCGGCCGCTATCTGGAGGCGAAGTCCAAGCGGAAGGCGGGCGCGGCACTGCGTGCCCTGCTGGAGCTGGGCGCACGGGACGTGGCCGTGCTGCGCGACGGGCGCGAGGAGCGCGTACCGGTCTCCCGCCTCGCGGTCGGCGACCGCTTCGTCGTACGGCCCGGCGAGACGATCGCCACCGACGGCACGGTCGTCGAAGGCGGCTCGGCGGTCGACGCGTCGATGCTGACGGGCGAGTCGGTGCCGGTGGACGTGGGCGTCGGTGACGCTGTGACCGGCGCGACCGTGAACACCTCGGGCCGGCTCGTCGTCGAGGCGACGCGGGTCGGCTCGGACACCCAGCTGGCGCGGATGGCGCGGCTGGTCGAGGACGCGCAGAACGGCAAGGCCCAGGTGCAGCGCCTCGCGGACCGCATCTCCGGCGTCTTCGTCCCGGTCGTACTGGTGATCGCGCTGGGCACGCTGGCCGGCTGGCTGCTGGCGACGGGCGACGCGACCGCCGCGTTCACGGCCGCCGTGGCGGTGCTGATCATCGCCTGCCCGTGCGCCCTGGGGCTCGCGACGCCGACCGCCCTGATGGTCGGTACGGGCCGGGGCGCGCAGCTGGGCATCCTCATCAAGGGCCCCGAGGTGCTGGAGTCCACGCGCCGGGTGGACACCGTGGTGCTGGACAAGACGGGCACCGTGACGACGGGCCGGATGGGGCTGCACGACGTGGTCGCCGCGCCGGGCGTGACCGAGCGGGAGCTGCTGCGGCTGGCCGGCGCGCTGGAGCACGCCTCCGAGCACCCGATCGCCCGCGCCATCGCGGACGGCGCGATCGCCCAGGCGGGCTCGCTGCCCGTGCCGGAGAACTTCGAGAACGTGGCCGGGCTCGGCGTCCAGGGCGTGGTCGACGGGCACGCGGTGCTGGTGGGGCGCGAGAAGCTGCTGAGCGACTGGTCGATCGAGTTGCCCGCCGAGCTGGCCTCGGCGAAGGCGGCGGCCGAGGCCGAGGGGCGCACGGCGGTGGCCGTGGCCTGGGACGGCGCGGCACGGGGCGTCCTCGCGGTGGCCGACACCGTGAAGGAGTCCAGCGCCGAGGCGATCACCCGGCTGCGGGCGCTGGGCCTCTCCCCGGTGCTGCTGACCGGCGACAACAAGGCGGTGGCCGAGTCGGTCGCCCGGGAGATCGGCATGGACGCCCCGGGGGACGAGGTCTTCGCGGAGGTGCTGCCGCAGGACAAGGTGGACGTGGTCAAGCGGTTGCAGGGCGAGGGCCGTACGGTCGCGATGGTCGGCGACGGCGTCAACGACGCGGCGGCCCTGGCCACCGCCGACCTGGGGCTGGCCATGGGCACCGGGACGGACGCGGCGATCGAGGCGGGCGATCTGACGCTCGTACGCGGCGATCTGCGGGTGGCGGCGGACGCGATCCGGCTCTCCCGCCGGACCCTGGCCACCATCAAGGGCAACCTCTTCTGGGCCTTCGGCTACAACGTGGCGGCGCTGCCGCTGGCGGCGGCCGGACTGCTCAACCCGATGATCGCGGGGGCCGCGATGGCCTTCTCCTCGGTCTTCGTGGTGACAAACAGCCTGAGACTCCGTTCCTTCACCTAATCCACATAAGTGACACAACACCCACACCCAAGAGCCTCGATCTTCAGATCGGGGCTCTTGCCCTTTTACGCCCCTTATGGCAAGAGACGCAGATCACAGTGATCTGGGGGTAACCATTGGCGGGGGTCGCAGGTCTAACCGGGCAGTGCTGCATCGTCTTGGGGGACGATGCCGGCCACGCGTGGCCGGGGCGACGTGCCCGGGGAGCTTTGAGCGGCCCTCCCGTATGTACGCGTCCCGGCAGATCGCGTCAAGGCGTACGCCGGTGCGAACCGGCGTCCAGGCTCCCGGCCGGATCCCGTGGGGGGAATCCGAACCGGGAAACAGGAAGCGCCCCGCTCCGACCCGTGGGGGGATCGGCAGCGGGGCGCTTTCCTTATGCGGCTCGCGGAGCGCTCGGCGTGCGACGCCTCAGCGCTGCTCCACTCAGCGCTGCTCCACCGGGATGAAGTCGCGCTCGACGATGCCCGTGTAGATCTGGCGCGGGCGGCCGATGCGGGAACCCGGCTCCTTGATCATCTCGTGCCACTGGGCGATCCAACCGGGAAGCCGGCCGAGCGCGAAGAGCACGGTGAACATCTCGGTCGGGAAGCCCATGGCCCGGTAGATGAGGCCGGTGTAGAAGTCGACGTTCGGGTAGAGCTTGCGCTCCACGAAGTAGTCGTCGGCCAGCGCGTGCTCTTCGAGCTTGAGCGCGATGTCGAGCAGCTCGTCGTCCTTGCCCAGGGCGGAGAGGACGTCGTGCGCCGCAGCCTTGATGATCTTCGCCCGGGGGTCGAAGTTCTTGTAGACGCGGTGCCCGAAGCCCATGAGCTTCACGCCGTCTTCCTTGTTCTTCACCTTGCGGATGAAGGTGTCGACGTCGCCGCCGGACTGCTGGATGCCTTCCAGCATCTCCAGCACCGACTGGTTGGCGCCGCCGTGCAGCGGGCCCCACAGCGCGTTGATGCCCGCCGAGATGGAGGCGAACAGGTTGGCCTGCGAGGAGCCGACGAGCCGCACCGTCGAGGTGGAGCAGTTCTGCTCGTGGTCGGCGTGCAGAATCAGCAGCTTGTCCAGCGCGCCGGCCACGACCGGGTCCAGGTCGTAGTCGGCGGCGGGCACCGAGAAGGTCATGCGCAGGAAGTTCTCGACATAGCCGAGGTCGTTCCGCGGGTAGACGACGGGCTGGCCCACCGACTTCTTGAACGCGTACGCCGCGATCGTCGGCAGCTTGGCCAGCAGCCGGATCGTGGACAGGTGACGCTGCTTCTCGTCGAACGGGTTGTGGCTGTCCTGGTAGAACGTGGACAGCGCGCTGACCACGGACGACAGCATCGCCATCGGGTGCGCGTCCCGCGGGAAGCCGTCGTAGAACCGCTTCACGTCCTCGTGCAGCAGCGTGTGCTGGGTGATCTCGCCCTTGAACGTCGACAGCTCGTCGACGGTCGGCAGCTCGCCGTTGATCAGCAGGAACGCCGTCTCCAGGAACGTGCTGTGCTCCGCCAGCTGCTCGATCGGGTAGCCGCGGTAGCGCAGGATGCCCTGCTCGCCGTCGAGGTAGGTGATCGCCGATTTGTACGCGGCGGTGTTGCCGTAACCGCTGTCCAGGGTCACCAGACCGGTCTGGGCGCGAAGCTTGCCGATATCGAAGCCCTGGTCGCCGACGGTGCTGTCGACCACCGGGTAGGTGTATTCGCCGTCCCCGTACCGCAGTACTACAGAGTTGTCGCTCACGTCATCCCTCACCGACGTTGTGCCTCTTCTTCGAGGTGCCCTGACTCCCTCTACCTTCCCCCATTTGGACCATGCACGTGCACTCGGGGTCGGCCAAAGGGCCTATGCGCGGCACTCAGTGCCGCCTAGCCTGCCCATACTGCCCCCTTCGCCCCACTTGGGGAAACCTGGGGACACCCAGAAGCTTGTTGAATATTTATGCATCGCGTATGCCACCGCCCAGCCGGTGATCCAGCGCAGTGCACCGCCTACCCGCGGAGACCGTCCGCACCGCCTGCCCCAGCGCTTTTCTGGAGCCCACCAGCACCACGAGCCGCTTCGCCCGAGTCACGGCGGTATACAGCAGATTGCGCTGGAGCATCATCCACGCCCCGGTGGTGACGGGGATCACCACCGCCGGGTACTCGCTGCCCTGCGAGCGGTGGATCGTCACCGCGTACGCGTGCGCGAGCTCGTCCAGCTCGTCGAAGTCGTACGGCACCTCCTCGTCCTCGTCCGTACGCACGGTCAGCCGTTGCTCCTCCGCGTTCAGCCCGGTGACGACGCCGACCGTGCCGTTGAAGACGCCGTTCTCCCCCTTCTCGTAGTTGTTGCGGATCTGGGTGACCTTGTCGCCGACCCGGAAGACCCGGCCGCCGAACCGCCGCTCCGGCAGATCCGGCCGGGCCGGTGTGATCGCCTGCTGGAGCAGCCCGTTGAGCGTCCCCGCCCCGGCCGGCCCCCGGTGCATGGGGGCCAGCACCTGCACGTCCCGGCGCGGGTCGAGACCGAACTTGGCGGGGATGCGCCGCGCCGCCACGTCCACCGTCAGCCGCCCCGCCTCCTCGGTGTCGTCCTCGGCGAAGAGGAAGAAATCCGCCAGCCCCTGGGTGATGGGCGGCGTACCCGCGTTGATGCGGTGGGCATTGGTCACCACGCCGGACTGCTGCGCCTGCCGGAAGATCCGCGTCAGCCGCACGGCCGGCACCGGCCCGCCCTCCGCGAGCAGGTCCCGCAGCACCTCCCCCGCCCCGACCGACGGGAGCTGGTCCACATCCCCGACGAGCAGCAGATGCGCGCCCGGCGCGACCGCCTTGATCAACTTGTTGGCGAGCAGCAGGTCCAGCATCGACGCCTCGTCGACCACCACCAGGTCGGCATCCAGCGGCCGCTCCTTGTCGTACGCGGCGTCGCCGCCGGGCTTCAGCTCCAGCAGCCGGTGCACGGTGCCGGCCTCGGCCCCGGTCAGCTCCGAGAGCCGCTTGGCGGCCCGGCCGGTCGGCGCGGCCAGCACCACCTTGGCCTTCTTGGCGCGGGCCAGCTCCACCACCGACCGCACGGTGAAGGACTTGCCGCACCCCGGGCCGCCGGTCAGCACCGCGACCTTCTCCGTCAGCGCCAGCCGCACCGCGTCCCGCTGCTCGGGGGCCAGCTCGGCCCCCGTACGGTCCGCGAGCCAGGCCAGCGCCTTGTCCCACTCGACCGTGCGGAAGGCGGGCAGCCGGTCCTCCTCCGCCCGCAGCAGCCGCCGCAACTGACCGGCCAGGGACAGCTCGGCCCGGTGGAAGGGGACGAGATAGACCGCGGTGACGGGCTCCCCGTCCGGTCCGGGCACGCTCTCGCGGACCACCCCCTCCTCGTCGGCGGCCAGTTCGCCGAGGCAGTCGATGACCAGACCGGTGTCGACCTGGAGCAGCTTGACCGCGTCGGCGATCAGCCGCTCCTCCGGGAGATAGCAGTGCCCTTGATCCGTGGACTGCGAAAGGGCGTACTGGAGACCGGCCTTGACCCGCTCGGGGCTGTCATGCGGAATGCCGACGGACTGGGCGATCCGGTCAGCGGTCAGGAAGCCGATGCCCCACACATCGGCCGCCAGCCGGTAGGGCTCGTTGCGCACGACGGAGATGGAGGCGTCGCCATATTTCTTATAGATGCGCACCGCGATGGAGGTGGAGACGCCCACCCCTTGGAGGAAGACCATGACCTCCTTGATGGCCTTCTGCTCCTCCCACGCCGCCGCGATCATCTTCGTGCGCTTCGGACCGAGTCCGGGCACCTCCACGAGGCGTCCCGGCTCCTGCTCGATGACATCGAGCGTGTCCGTGCCGAAGTGCTCCGTGATCCGGTCGGCGATCCTCGGGCCGATGCCCTTGATCAGGCCGGAGCCCAGATAGCGGCGGATGCCCTGGATGGTGGCGGGCAGCACCGTGGTGTAGTTCTCGACCGTGAACTGGCGGCCGAACTGCGGGTGGGAACCCCAGCGGCCCTCCATCCGCAGCGATTCCCCCGGCTGCGCGCCGAGCAGCGAGCCGACCACCGTGAGGAGGTCGCCGCCGCCGCGGCCGGTGTCCACACGGGCGACCGTGTAGCCGTTCTCCTCGTTGGCGTAGGTGATCCGTTCCAATACCGCTTCGAGCACCGCTTGCTGGGACATGGCACGACGGTACCGCCGGGCCCGGACACTCGTGCGGGCCTGTGGATAACTTCCGAGAGGTGCCATTCCGCTACCGCGGCGGGCCCTTCCGACCAGCCATTCCGTCGGCGGCAGAGGCGCCGTCGCCGCTGCCGCCGACGGCCCTCCGACCCCTGCCCGCACCCGGCCGGGCCGGACCAGGACGGGCCGGACCAGGCCGGGCCGGGCCGGACCACGACGGGCCAGGACGGGCCGGGTCGGGCCGGACCAGGACGGGCCAGGACGGGCCGGGTCGGGCCGGACCAGGACGGGCCAGGACGAGCGAGGACGGAAGGACGGGCCAGGCCGGATCAGACCGGGCCCCATCGCGGCGGGGCCGGCCGCGCCCCGGCCTCACCCCGGCCCCGACCGCGCCCCGATCGGCGTCGCCGAGGACCGCCACGCCAAGCCCGCCAACCGGTCCGTCCGATCCGCCCGATCCGCCCGATCCCCCCGGCCAGGCCGATCCCCCGGTCCGTCCAATCCGCCCGATCCCCCCGGTCCGTCCGATCCGCCCGATCCACCCGATCCCCCGGCCAGGCCGATCCCCCGGCCCGTCCAATCCGCCCGATCCCCCCGGTCCGCCCCATCCCCCCGGTCCGCCCGCCCCGTCACACGCCGCTCTCCTGCGGCGAGCCCGAAAGGAGTGCCCGTTGAAGGAGTGCCCGTTGAAGGACTGTCCGGAGCCGCCGTCGAACGGACCGGCCCCCGTAGAACTCCTCCGCATGGAGGGCGTCCGCAAGACCTTCCCCGGCGTCGTCGCGCTCGACAACGTCGACTTCGATCTGCGCGCCGGTGAAGTGCACGTCCTGCTCGGCGAGAACGGCGCGGGCAAGTCCACGCTCATCAATGTGGTCTCCGGCGTCCACCGCCCGGACGCCGGCCGCGTCCTCGTCGGCGGCGAGCCCGTACGCGTCCGCGGCGCGCAGGACGCCGAGCGGCACGGCATCGCCGCCATCCACCAGGAGTTCAACCTCGTACCGGACCTGAGCGTCGCCGAGAACATCTTCCTCGGCCGCCAGCCCCGCCGCCTCGGCTTCATCGACCGCAAGGCGATGGAGAGCGCCGCCGCCGAACTGCTCGACCGGGTCGGCGTCGACGTCCCGCCGCGCACCCGCGTGCGCGAACTGGGCATCGCCCGGCTCCAGATGGTCGAGATCGCCAAGGCGCTCTCCCTCGACGCGCGCGTCCTGATCATGGACGAGCCGACCGCCGTGCTCACCGCCGAAGAGGTGGACAAACTCTTCCGGATCGTCCGGACACTGCGCGGGAACGGCGTCGGCGTCGTCTTCATCACCCACCACCTGGAGGAGATCGCCGCCCTCGGCGACCGCGTCACCGTCCTGCGCGACGGCCGCAGCGTCGCCCAGGTCCCGGCCGGCACCCCGCACGACGAACTGGTGCGGCTGATGGTCGGCCGCTCCATCGAGGCGCAGTACCCGCGCGAGCGCACCGACGCCGCACGGACCGCGGCCCCCCTGCTGCGGGTAACGGGCCTCTCCCGGAGCGGCAGTTTCCAGGACATCGCCTTCGAGGTGCGGCCCGGCGAGGTCGTGGGCCTGGCCGGGCTGGTCGGCGCGGGCCGCACCGAGGTCGTACGGGCCGTGTTCGGCGCCGATCCGTACGACGCGGGGACCGTCGAGATGGCGGGCCGGCCGCTGCCCCGGCACGACGTCAACGCCGCGCTGGAGGCCGGGATCGGCCTCGTACCGGAGGACCGCAAGGGCCAGGGCCTGCTCCTGGACGCCTCCGTGCAGGAGAACCTCGGCCTGGTCACCCTCGGCCGCGCCACCCGCGCGGGGTTCGTGGACCGGTCCGGCCGGCGGCGGGCCGCGGCCCGGATCGCCGAGCGGCTCGGGGTCCGGATGGCCTCGCTCGACCAGCGCGTACGGACCCTGTCCGGCGGCAATCAGCAGAAGGTCGTCATCGGCAAGTGGCTGCTGGCCGCTTCGAGGCTGCTGATCCTCGATGAGCCGACGCGCGGCATCGACGTCGGCGCCAAGGTCGAGATCTACCGGCTCGTCAACGAGCTGACGGCCTCGGGCCACGCGGTCCTGATGGTCTCCAGCGACCTCCCCGAGGTGCTGGGCATGAGCGACCGGGTCCTGGTCATGGCCCAGGGCCGGATCGCGGGCGAACTCGCCGCCGGGGACGCCACCCAGGACGCGGTGATGGCTCTGGCCGTACGCACCCGGCCGGACGAGGCAGAAGAGAAGGAAGAGGCAGAAGAGAAGGAAGGGGAGGGCTCCCGTGGCCGCTGACACTCTCAAGGGCGACCGCCCGTCGGGCGCGGCCCCGGTGCTGCGCCGGGTGCTGCTCGACAACGGCGCGCTGAGCGCCCTGGTGGTGCTGGTGGTGGCGCTGTCACTGCTGTCCGGCGACTTCCTGACCACCCAGAACCTGCTCAACGTCGGCGTGCAGGCGGCCGTCACCGCGATCCTCGCGTTCGGCGTCACGTTCGTCATCGTCTCGGCGGGCATCGACCTGTCGGTCGGCTCGGTGGCGGCGCTGTCCGCCACCGTGCTCGCCTGGACGGCGACCTCCCAGGGGCTGCCCGTACCGCTGGCGGTCGTCCTCGCCGTCGGCACCGGGATCGCCTGCGGCCTGGTCAACGGCGCGCTGATCGCGTTCGGCAAGCTGCCGCCGTTCATCGCGACGCTGGCGATGCTCTCCATAGGGCGCGGCCTCGCGCTGGTCGTCTCCCAGGGGAGCCCGATCGCCTTCCCCGACGCCGTCTCCGGCCTCGGCGACACGCTCGGCGGACGGCTGCCCGTACCGGTCATCGTGATGGTCGCGGTCGGCGTCGTAACGGCGGTCGTGCTGGCCCGTACGTACATCGGCCGCGCCATGTACGCGATCGGCGGCAACGAGGAGGCGGCGCGGCTCTCCGGCATCCGCGTCAAGCGCCAGAAGCTCGTGATCTACGCCCTGTCGGGGGCCTTCGCGGCCGTCGCGGGCATCGTTTTGGCGGCCCGGCTCTCCTCGGCGCAGCCGCAGGCGGCGTACGGCTACGAGCTGGACGCCATCGCGGCGGTCGTCATCGGCGGGGCCAGCCTGTCGGGCGGCGTCGGCAAGGCGTCCGGCACGTTCGTCGGCGCGCTGATCCTCGCCGTGCTCCGCAACGGCCTCAACCTGCTGTCCGTGTCCGCGTTCTGGCAGCAGGTCGTCATCGGCGCCGTCATCGCGCTGGCCGTGCTCCTCGACACGCTGCGCCGCCGCGCCGGGGCCTCCCCGGCCCCCTCAGGCGCGTCCAAGCCGGGCGGCGGGCTTCCGGGCAGGCGGCCGGTGAAGATCGCGACCGGTGCGGCGGCCGTGGCGGCGGTGGCGCTGGCCGCGGTGTTCCTGCGGCCCGGCTCGTCGGGGGCGGAGACCAAGGTCGGGCTGTCCGTGTCCACCCTCAACAACCCCTTCTTCGTGCAGCTGAAGGCGGGCGCGCAGGCCGAGGCCAAGGCGTCCGGCGTCGAGCTGACCGTCACCGACGCCCAGAACGACGCCTCCCAACAGGCCAACCAGATCCAGAACTTCACCAGTCAGGGCGTCAAGGCCATGATCGTGAACCCGGTGGACTCGGACGCCGCGGGCCCGTCCGTCAAGGCCGCGGGCCAGGCGGACATCCCCGTCGTCGCGGCCGACCGGGGCGTCGACGAGGCGTCCGTCGACACCCTCGTGGCCTCCGACAACGTCGCGGGCGGCAGGCTCGCCGCGAAGACGCTCGCGGAGCAGGTGAACGGCAAGGGCACCATCCTGGTCCTCCAGGGAACGGCCGGCACCTCGGCCTCCCGCGAGCGCGGGCAGGGCTTCCGGGAGGGGCTGAAGGCGTACCCCGGCATCAAGGTCGCCGCCCGGCAGCCCGCGGACTTCGACCGCGCCAAGGGGCTGGACGTGACGACCAACCTCCTCCAGGCGCACCCGGACGTGAACGGCGTCTTCGCCGAGAACGACGAGATGGGACTGGGCGCGGTCAAGGCCCTGGGCGCCAAGGCCGGTACGTCCGTGAAGGTCGTCGCCTTCGACGGCACCCCGGACGGCCTCAAGGCTGTCCGGGACGGCTCGCTGGCCGCGACCGTCGCGCAGCAGCCGAAGGAGGTGGGCAGGCTGGCCGTGCGGAACGCCGTCAGACTGGCCAAGGGGGAGAAGGTCGGCGAGACGGTGAAGGTGCCGGTGAAGGTCGTCACCGCGAAGAACGTCGCGGACTTCTCCTGAAGCCCCTCCGCTCCCGCTGTCTTTCGAGAGGAACACATCACCATGCACGGCGCGCACCGCTACGACCTGCTCGTCGTCGGCTCGGCCAATGCCGACCTGGTGGTCGGCGTCGAACGCCGCCCCCTGGCCGGTGAGACCGTACTCGGCTCGGACCTGGTCACCCATCCGGGCGGCAAGGGCGCGAACCAGGCCGTCGCCGCCGCCCGGCTCGGCGCCCGTACGGCCCTGCTCGCCCGAGTCGGCGACGACGCCCACGGCAGGCTGCTGCTGGACGCGCAGCGCGCGGCGGGCGTCGAGGTCGGCGGCGTCCTCGTCGGCGGCGCGCCCACCGGCGTCGCGCTGATCACCGTGGACCCTTCGGGCGACAACAGCATCGTCGTCTCCCCCGGGGCCAACGCCCGGCTCTCGCCCGAGGACGTACGGGCCTCCGGCGATCTGCTCGCGGCGGCGCGGGTCGTCTCCCTCCAGCTGGAAATCCCGCTGGACACGGTCGCCGAGACCGTACGGGCCGCGGGTCCCGGAACCCGCGTGGTGCTCAACCCGTCGCCGCCCGCGCCGCTGCCCGACGATGTGCTGGCGGCCTGCGACCCGCTCATCGTCAACGAGCACGAGGCCCGCTATCTGCTCGACGGCCATCCGGCGGGGGCCTCCGACGAGCCGGAGGCGTGGGCCGCGGCCCTCCTGGAGCGCGGTCCCCGCTCCGTGGTGGTCACCCTGGGCGCGGCCGGCGCGCTCCTCGCGGAGGCGGACGGGGACGACGGGGCCGGGGCGGCGGTCCGCGTGCCGGGCATCGAGGTGGCGGCGGTGGACACCACCGGCGCGGGCGACGCCTTCACGGCGGCCCTGGCCTGGCGGCTGGGGGCCGGCGACGGCCTGGAGTCGGCGGTCCGCTTCGCCACGCGGGTCGCGGCGGCGGCCGTGACGCGGGCCGGGGCGCAGGAGTCCTACCCGGCGGAGGGGGAGGCGCTGCCCGGCGGCGACGAGCCGTCCTGACGACCGGCCCGGCTGCCGATCCGCAGCCAGTCCTAGGCGCAGTCCCAGGCGCAGTCCTACGCACAGTCCGACGACCGGTACGAGGCTGGTCCGAGGCCGGTACGACGGCCGGTACGAGGCTCGTCCGACGACCGGCCCGAGGCTGCTCCAGCAGCCAATCCAACGACCGGCCTGTGGAGCCTGACACCGCATCATGCGGTGTCAGGCTCCGCGGCCTTGGGCCCCTCCCCGGCGCCCGGCCCTTGACCCCGCCCCTAGGATCCAATGGCGTCCCCGCGCCTGACCAGGCGTCATTCCCGTACGGAAGTGGATCCGCCATGCCGACAGTCGCCGGAGTGGACTCCTCCACTCAGTCCTGCAAGGTCGTCGTCTGCGACGCCGACACCGGAGAAGTGCTGCACCAGGGCCGGGCCTCCCACCCGGACGGCACCGAGGTCGACCCGGAAGCCTGGTGGCAGGCGCTGCGCACCGCGGGCGGCGATCTGCTCGCGGACGTGGACGCCGTCGCGGTCGCGGGCCAGCAGCACGGGCTGGTCGCCCTGGACGGCCAGGGGGCGCCGGTGCGCGACGCGCTGCTGTGGAACGACACGCGTTCCGCGGGGGCCGCGGCCGACCTCGTGGCCGAACTCGGCGGCCCGGAGCGGTGGGCCGAGGCCGTCGGCACCGTGCCGCTCGCGGCCATCACCGTGGCCAAGCTGCGCTGGATGGCCGAGCACGAGAGCGCCCTCGCGGACCGCACCGCGCAGGTGATGCTGCCGCACGACTGGCTGACGTGGCGGCTGCGCGGCGGCCCCGGCTCGGGCGCCGAACCGGTCACCGACCGCGGCGACGCCTCCGGTACGGGCTACTGGTCCCCGGCCGCCGGCGACTACCGCCGCGACCTCCTCTCGCTGGCCTTCGGCGGCCGCTCCCCCGCGCTGCCGCGCGTGCTGGCCCCGTACGAGAGCGCGGGCCGCACCCCGCACGGGGCGCTGGTCGCGCCCGGCACCGGCGACAACATGGGGGCGGCGCTGGGGCTCGGCATCGGGCCGGGCGACGTGGTCGTCTCGCTGGGCACCAGCGGCACGGTCTTCGCGGTGTCCGAGGAGCCCACGGTCGACCCGTCCGGCGCCGTCGCCGGTTTCGCCGACGCCACCGGCCGCTTCCTGCCGCTGGTGTGCACGCTGAACGCGGCCCGGGTGCTCAGTTCGACCGCCCGGATGATCGGTACCGGCCTCGGGGACATCGATCTCCTCGCCCGTACGGCCGAACCGGGCGCGGACGGTCTGGTCTTCCTCCCCTATCTGGGCGGCGAGCGCACGCCGAACCTGCCGGACGCCACGGGCAGCCTGGTGGGCCTGCGCACCGACAACATGCGGCCTCCGCAGCTCGCGCGGGCGGCGGTGGAGGGGATGCTGTGCAACATGGCCGAGGCGCTGGACGAGCTGCGCGGCCGGGGCGTCGACGCGCGCCGGGTGCTGCTCATCGGCGGCGCCGCGAAGGCCCCGGTGGTCGGCGAGATCGCCGCCGAGATCTTCGGGGCGCCGGTCACGGTGCCCGAGCCCGAGGAGTACGTGGCGCTCGGCGCGGCCCGCCAGGCCGCCTGGGCGCTGGCCGGCACCCCCGAGCCGCCGTCCTGGCCACTCACCGGCTCCCGGCTGATCCCGGCCCCCGCCGACGGCGAGCCGGGGCGCCGGGTCCGGGCGGCGTACGCGCGGGCGCGCGCGTCGATGCACGGCTGACGCCACACGGCTGCCGCCGCACGGGATTCGGACAGCGTGGGTTTCAGACACCGTGGGTTTCAAACGTCGCGGAGCTCAGACGCGCGGCGTCCAGACGCCGCGAGATTCAGGCGATGTGTACTACGAGGGGGCCCGACCCGCGTCTGCTGAGCAGCGTCGCACCGGTCCGGCCCCCTCGGCCCCCCTCAAGGCCAGGCTTCCTTGGATTCCCCCCGGATCCCTCCCCCGGAAGCCCGATGCAAACTACGACCCGCCGATGCCCCCGAGGGTTGCGCTGATTTCCCGGAGTTATTCATCCGTTACTCAAGGTGCCGGGATATCGGCACAAACGTAGCGTTGTGTCCATGACTGACGACGCGTTGCACAACGATGTCATCGACGCACTGGGCAACCAGCGGCTCAAGGCCGTCGCGGGGCTCCTCGGCACGGACACCAACGAGGCCGCATCCGTCGTACGCGCCGCGTCGACCGCGCTCAAGGTCCCGGCGGCCGAGGTGGCGGCGGCCGACGAGCAGCCGCTGGTCGGGCAGGTCACCTTCGGCGGGTTCGGCGAGGGCACCGGCGGCGGGACCGCCGCCGACGGGCTGGCCAGGGCCATCGGGCCGGTCGCCAAGGCCCTCGCCAACAAGACCGGCCGCCCCGAGACGGAGGTCGCGGCCGCGCTGCGGGTCATCGCCCCGGTGCTGGTGACCGTGCTCGGCCGCCGGTCCGCGCGACGCTGACACCGGCCCGCGCGGACCGGCGGTCCCTCAGAGCACATCACAGCCCCTCAGAGCGCATCAGCCCCTCAGAGCACACCGGCCCTTCAGAGCACGTGAGCCCGGTAGCGGTCGACGGTCTCGGCGAGGACCGCACTGCCGTCGCGCGCCCAAAGTCCGGGGTTGAAGATCTCCGCCTCGATGGGGCCGTCGTAGCCCGCCGCGTCCACCAGTTCGCGGAAGCGGCGCAGGTCCACAGAGCCGTCGCCGAGCTGCCCCCGTCCCAGCAGGACCCCTTCGGGCAGCGGTGTCACCCAGTCGGCGAGCTGGAAGGACGCGATCCGGTCGCCGCGCCCGGCGCGGGCGATGCCCTCGGCCACCGTGTCGTCCCACCACAGGTGGTACGTGTCGACGACGATGCCCACCTGCTCCGCGGGGAACCGTTCCGCCAGGTCGAGGGCCTGGGCGAGGGTCGATACGACGCAGCGGTCGGACGCGTACATCGGGTGCAGCGGCTCGATCGCGAGCCGCACCCCGCGCTCGGCGGCGTACGGGCCCAGCTCCGCCAGCGCGTCCGCGACCCGCTCGCGGGCGGCGGCCAGGTCGCGGCCGCCGGGCGGCAGGCCGCCGGAGACGAGGACCAGGACCCCGGTGGACAGGGCCGCGGCCTCGTCGACGGCGGCCCGGTTGTCGGCGAGGGCGGCGGCGCGCGCGGCGGGGTCGGCCGCGGTGAGGAAGCCGCCCCGGCAGAGGGTGCTGACGGTGAGCCCCGCGTCCCGCACGAGGCGGGCGGCGGCGGCCGGCCCGTACTCCTGGACCGGCCCGCGCCACAGCCCCACGTGCCGGACCCCGGCCGCCGCGCAGCCGTCGACCAGCTCGGGCAGGGACCACTGCCTGACGGTCTCCTGGTTGATGCTGAAGCGGTCCGCGCCGCTCGCCCCGGCCGGCCGCGGCCGGGGGGCCGGGCCGCTCACGTCGCCCCTCCGCGACCGGCGATCAGCGTCTTCATCCGGGCCTCGGCCCGTTCGGGGTCGGGGAACAGGCCGAGCGTGTCGGCGAGTTGGTACGCGCGGGCGAGGTGCGGCAGCGAACGGGCGGTCTGCGCGCCGCCGACCATCGTGAAGTGCTCCTGGTGCCCAGCCAGCCAGGCGAGCAGGACGACGCCCGTCTTGTAGTGCCGGGTCGGCGCCTGGAACAGGTGGCGGGCCAGCTCCACGGTCGGGTCGAGGAGGGCGCGGAAGCGCCGGGTGTCGTCCGTGTCGAGGACGCGCAGGGCCTCGGCGGCGAGCGGGGCCAGCGGGTCGAAGACGCCGAGCAGGGCGTGGCTGAACCCGCGGTCGTCGCCCGCGATCAGCTCCGGGTAGTGGAAGTCGTCGCCCGTGTAGCAGCGCACGCCGCGCGGCAGGCGGCGGCGGAGCGCGACCTCGCGCGCGGGGTCGAGGAGGGAGATCTTGACGCCGTCGACCTTGTCGGGGTGGGCGGCGATGATGTCGAGGAAGGTGTCGGTGGCGGCGTCGAGGTCGGAGCTGCCCCAGTAGCCGTCGAGGGCGGGGTCGAACATGGGGCCGAGCCAGTGCAGGATGACGGGTTCCGCGGCCTGGCGCAGCAGCCGGCCGTAGACCTCGTGGTAGTCGTCCGCCGAGGCGGCGCGGGCCGCCAACTGGCGCGATGCCATGATCACGGCCTGTGCGCCGCTCTCCTCCACGACGGCGAGCTGCTCCTCGTACGCGGCCGTGATCTCGTCCACGGTGTGCGCGGCGCCGGCCGCGTCGAGCTGGTCCGTCGCGACGCCGCAGGCGATCCGGCCGCCGACGGACTTCGCCTCGGCGGACGAGCGGCGGATCAGCTCGGCGGCCGCGGGCCAGTCCAGGCCGCCGCCGCGCTGCGCGGTGTCCATCGCCTCGGCGACGCCGAGGCCGTACGCCCACAGGTGGCGGCGGAAGGCGAGGGTGGCGTCCCAGTCGAGGGCGGCGGCCCCCGGACCGGCCGACGGGTCCGCGACCACATGGCCGGCGGCGAAGGCCGTACGGGAGGCGGCCGGCGCGCCGGCCGGGGCGAACGCGGCCGGTTCGGCGCGCGGCTCGTACGCGCGCGTGCCGCCGTCCTCTCCGGGGAGCTCGATGGTCACAGCGACAGCTCCGGCACGTCCAGGCGGCGGCCCTCCGCGGAGGAGCGCAGGCCCAGCTCCGCGAGCTGCACGCCGCGCGCGCCCGCGAGGAGGCCCCAGCGCCAGGGTTCGTCCAGGACGACATGGCGCAGGAACAGCTCCCACTGCGCCTTGAAGCCGTTGTCGAACTCGTCGTTGTCCGGGACCTCCTGCCACTGCGTCCGGAATTCCTCGGCGGCGGGAATGTCGGGGTTCCATACGGGGCGCGGGGTGGCGGAGCGGTGCTGGACGCGGCAGCGGCGCAGCCCGGCGACGGCCGAGCCCTCGACGCCGTCGACCTGGAACTCGACCAGCTCGTCGCGGGCCACGCGCACCGCCCAGGAGGAGTTGATCTGCGCGACGGCGCCGCCTTCGAGCTCGAAGACGCCGTACGCGGCGTCGTCGGCGCTCGCCTCGTACGGCTTGCCGTGCTCGTCCCAGCGGCGCGGGATGTGCGTGGTGACGTGCGCCTGCACGGTCCGCACGGGGCCGAAGATCTCGCGCAGGACGTACTCCCAGTGCGGGAACATGTCGGCGGCGATGCCGCCGCCGTCCTCGGCGCGGTAGTTCCAGGAGGGGCGCTGGGCGGTCTGCCAGTCGCCTTCGAAGACCCAGTAGCCGAACTCGCCGCGTACGGACAGCACGCGGCCGAAGAAGCCGCCGTCGACGAGCCGCTTCAGCTTGCGCAGGCCGGGCAGGAACAGCTTGTCCTGGACGACGCCGGACTTGACGCCCGCGTCGCGCGCGCGGCGGGCGAGGTCCAGGGCGCCGTCCACGCCGGTGGCGGTGGGCTTCTCGCAGTAGACGTGCTTTCCGGCGGCGACGGCCTTGCGCACGGCGGCCTCGCGGGCGGCGGTGACCTGGGCGTCGAAGTAGACGTCGACGGCGGGGTCGGCGAGGACGGCGTCGAGGTCGGTGCTCCACGCGTCGAGGCCGTGGCGGCGGGCGAGGGCCGCCAGCCGGGGTTCGGAGCGGCCGACGAGGACCGGATCGGGCCAGATCGCGGAGCCGTCGCCGAGGTCGATGCCGCCCTGTTCCCGGATGGCGAGGAGAGACCGTACGAGGTGCTGGTTGTGCCCCATGCGGCCGGTGACGCCGTTCATGGCGATCCGCACCGTCCTGCGCGTCATCGCGGCGCCCCCTTCCGCAGCCGCCCGGCACGTCCGTGGCGGGCGTCGGCCGCTGATCGAGAAGCTAGCGCGGGGCGGCGGCGTCCACAAGAACGGCCTCTGGGCACCGATCGCCCGGCACGCGCCACGCGACAAGATCGGCAGCCGTCGCCCGGCACGCCCCGCGCGGCGGCAGCCGTCCGCCGCCCCTGCCGCGCGGCAGGACCGCCGACCGTGACCCGCCCGGCGCCTCGCCCGGCGCCTCGCCCGCCGCGCCGCACCCGACATGGTTGACCGGCGCGGCGCCGCTGCCTAGCGTCCGGCGAGGAGATCCGTCGACCACCATCCGGGAGCCCGCATGAAGTTCGCCTTCTCCACCCTCGGCGTGCCCGGCACGCCCGTACGCGACGCGGTGCGGCTCGCCGTCGAGCACGGCTACGACGGCGTCGAGCTGCGCGCCCACCCCGAGGAGGCCGTGCATCCCGGAATCGGGGCGGCGGAACGGGCGGCGGTGGCCGAGGAGTTCGCGGCGGCGGGCGTGGCGGTCCTGGCCGTCGCCGGCTACGCGCGGGTCGCGGCCCCCGGCGACGACGAGCCGGTCCTGTCGGAGCTGTCCGGGCTGACGCGGCTGGCGGAGGACGTGGGCGCGTCCTACGTGCGGGTCTTCCCGGGCGGCGGGGACGAGCAGTCCCCGGAGGAAGCGGACGCGACAGCCGCCCGGCGGCTGGGCGCGGCCGCCCCGGAGGCCGCCGACCGCGGTGTGCGTCTCCTTCTGGAGACGCACGACTCGCACCCCCGCGGCGCGGACGCCGCTCGGGTGCTCGGTCCGGTCGGCCACAAGAACGTCGGCGCCCTCTGGGATGTCATGCATCCCTGGCTGGCCGGGGAGAGCCCGACGGCGACCTTCCCCGCGCTCTCCCCGCACCTCGGATACGTACAGGTCAAGGACGTGGCCTCGGCGGAGGACACCACTCCGCTGGCGCTCGGCGCGGGGGTGCTGCCGCTGTCCCAGGTCGTCGGCCTGCTCGGGGCCGAGGGCTGGGACGGGTGGCTGTGCTGGGAGTACGAGAAGCGGTGGTATCCGCGGGCGGAGCCCCTGGAGGGGCTGCTCGGGCCGGGCCGGGAGCACCTCCAGCGGCTGGTCGAAGCGGCCCCTGACAGCACCCGGTAGCGCCTCCGCCGCCGCTGACCAGCGCGTTTAATCAGTCGGTTGAACCGTATGATTAAGGCTCGGCGAGAGGCGGGGGGCGCATGACCACGGACACGAAGGACCGGTTGATCGAGGCGGCGACGTCCGTGCTCAAGACGCACGGTTACGCCGGCGCCAGCGCCCGTACGATCGCGAAGGCGGCCGGCGCCAATTCGGCGCTGGTCTTCTACCACTTCGGCGGCGTCGACCAGCTGCTGCTCGCCGCCCTGGACCGGTCGTCCGCCGATCGGATGGCCCGGCACTCCGCGACCGTCGCCCCGATCCGCACCGTCGAGGAGCTGGCGGACGCCGCCACCCGCATCTACCGCGACGACCTCGAAGGCGGCCATGTCGCCGTCTTCTGCGAGCTGGTCGCCGCCGCCGTGGCCAAACCGGAGCTGCGCGGCCCGGTCAGCGAGCGGGCGCAGCCGTGGCTCGCGTTCGTCGAGGAGACCTTGGAGCGGGTCATCGGGGGCACGCCGCTGGCCCGGCTGACGCCGCCGCGGGAGCTGGCGAACGCCGCCATCGCCTTCTATCTCGGGGTGAATCTCTTCACCGTGCTGGACGCCGACCGGTCGCGCACCGAGTCGGTGTTCGCGTTGGTGCGGCGGCTGGCCCCGCGCGCCAAATTGCTGACGATGCGACTGCCCAAACGGCGTAACGCGGTACGGCGCGGCGCTGATTAGCACCGCCTCAGCGCGCACGATGGGCCCATGCGCCACGGTGGTTGCCCCTCCAGTCGACGTTTCCGGGTTCGTGCGCCCGGCGCGGAACCGCGCCGGGACGCCGTTCGTCCAAGGGGCGTGCTGTTGGTGAGTCTCCGCAGAGCGGTGTCGGCCTCGCTGCTGGCTGCGTTGCTGACCTCCCTCTCCGCCGCCTGCGGCCAGCAGCACACCGCCGCCGGCGCGCCCCCCTCCACTAGCGCCGGTGGCGGTTCGCCCTCAGGGACCACAGCGTCCTCGGCACCATCCGCACCCTCGCCACCATCGGCACCCTCAGGGCCCTCCACACCCTCAGGGCCCACGGCCGCCCCCGGTTCGCCCGGCTCCGCCCCGCCCGCGAGCCCCCGCGCCCCGTCCTCCCAGGACGACGGCCGCTCCCCCGCCGGCCGCATCGACACCGGCCTCGCCTACTTCGCGAGCGCCCCCGGCGCGGGCCCCGATCTGCACGCCGTCCTCCGCGACCGGGCGGACCTCGACGCCTTCGCCGCCCGGTTCGGCCGGCGCGGCCAGGACATCCGCGCCGCGGCGGCGGGCACGGACTTCTCCCGGACCACGCTGGTGGGCTGGTCGCGGACGACGGGCTGCGACCACTGGCCGTCGGCGTCGCTGGTCCGGTACGGACGCACGCTGGCGATGCGGGTACCCCCGCACGCGGAGCCGCCGCCCGAGTGCCTGGCGGCGTTCCAGGTGGTGGCGGTCTTCGAGGTGCCCAAAGATCGGATCACGTGGCAACCTCGTTTCGCCGGCAAGTGACCGTAACCGAACCAGCGGCTCCACCACGATCAGCCCTTCTCCGACCACGTGAGGAATCCCAGGGCGCCGCCCGCGGCCCACCACGGCGGCGGTGCGCGCCACTCGGCCTCCGGAAGGAGCACGTATGCACCACACCGCCTCCCGTCGCTCGCTGCTCACCGCCTCCGCGACCACCGCCCTCACCGCCCTGGCCCTCGGCGCGCCGGGCGTCGCAGAGGTCCGGGCCGCCGAGACCACCGGGACCGCCGAGCACGCGCGGCGCGCCAGACGCGCCCGCGCCGACGCGCTCATCTCGCGGATGACCCTGCCGGAGAAGGTCGGCCAGCTCTTCGTCATGCGGATCTACGGCGCCTCGGCGACCGACCCGGCGCCCGCCGACGCCGCCGCCAACCGCAAGGAGATCGGCGTCTCCGACGCCGCCGAGCTCATCGCCAAGTACCACGTCGGCGGCATCATCTACTTCGCCTGGGCGCACAACACCCACGACCCGCGCCAGATCGCCGCCCTCTCCAACGGCATCCAGCGGGCGGCCCTGGCCCGGCGCACCCGCATCCCGCTGCTCATCTCCACCGACCAGGAGCACGGCGCCGTCGCCCGTATCGGCGCCCCGGCCACGATGCTGCCCGGCGCCATGGCGCTCGGCGCGAACGGCTCGCGCGCGGACGCCCGTAACGCCGCCCGGATCTCCGGGGCGGAGCTGGCCGCGATGGGCGTCCGGCAGGACTACGCGCCGGACGCCGACGTCAATGTCGCCCCGGCCAACCCGGTCATCGGCGTACGGTCCTTCGGCAGCTCCCCGCAGGCCGTCGCCGGCCTGGTCGCGGCGCAGGTGCGGGGCTTCCGGTCGGCCGGGGTCGCCGCCACCGTCAAGCACTTCCCGGGCCACGGGGACACCGGCACCGACAGCCATGTGGACCTGCCCGTGATCACCCATACGGAGGCCGAGTGGGAGCGGCTGGACGCGCCGCCGTTCAAGGCCGCGATCGCCGCCGGCGCCGACTCGGTCATGACGGCGCACATCGTCTTCCCCGCCTTCGATCCCAGCGGCGACCCGGCCACCCTCTCCCGCCCCATCGTCACCGGCCTGCTGCGCGAGCGCCTCGGCTTCGACGGCGTCGTGATCACGGACTCGCTCGCCATGGAGGGGGTGCGCAAGAAGTACGGCGACGCGCGGGTGGCGGTCCTCGCGCTCAAGGCAGGCGTGGACCAGCTGCTCAACCCGCCGGACCTCGCCGTCGCCTGGAACGCGGTGCTCGCCGCCGTGCGCGGCGGCGAGATCAGCGAAGCGCGGCTGGACGCCTCAGTACGCCGCGTTCTCGAACTCAAACTGCGCAGGGGGCTGTTCAAGGACCCGTACGCCCGCCGCCACGACGTGGACCGCGCCGTCGGCATCCGCTCCCACCTGGCCGAAGCCGACCGGATCGCGGACCGCACGACCACTCTGCTCGTCAACAAGGACAAGCTGCTGCCACTCTCCCGGAGACGACAGAATTCCCTTCTCGTCGTCGGTGTCGACCCGGAGTCCCCTTCCGGGACCGGCGGCCCGCCCACCGCCGTCCTCGCCGAGGCCCTCGGCGAGCTGGGTTTCACGGCCACCGCGCTGTCCACGGGCACCGGCTCCGCGCCCGACCCGAGCCGGGCGCGCATCGACGCGGCGGTCGCGGCGGCCCGCGACAAGGACGCGGTGATCGTCGCCACGTACAACGTCACGGCCGCGTCGTCCCAGCGTGCGCTGGTGTCGGCGCTGGCCGCCACGGGCCGGCCGGTCGTCCAGGTCGCCATCCGCAACCCCTATGACATCGCGCGGCTGAGCGGCGTCGGCGCGGCGCTGGCCGCCTACGGCTGGAGCGATGTGGAGGTACGGGCCGCCGCCCGGGTCATCGCCGGGAAGACCCGCCCGACCGGCAGGCTCCCGGTGTCCGTGCCCCGCGCGGACGACCCGGACCGCGTCCTCTACCCGGTCGGGTACGGCCTGCGGTACTGATCCGGCCGTACGGACCGTACGCCGTGCCCCGCTCGCGCCCCGCCTGAGGGGCGCAAAGCTCCCGGCACGCCTGGCGTGCGCCCGCCCGGCGGGCCACGCTGGCTGCGTACAGGTCGGGGGACGGGGGGGACACCATGGGTCATCGCGCGCCGCCGTACGCGGTGCTGGCGCTGCTGCTGCCGCTGGCCGCCGGGCTGCTGACGGCTTGTCAGCGACAGCCGGACGATTCCGGGTCGGGGGCCGACGCGGGGGCCGGCTCCGTCTCCGCGCCGCGGCCCTCGGGCTACGGCGCGTTCTTCCTGGCCCGCGGCGAGTGCAGCTCCGGCGGGCGCACGTCCTTCACGGAGGTCGCGTGCACCAGCGAGCGGGCCGCGGCGCGCGTCGTCGGCCGGTACAACGGCCCCCGCGCGAGCGGGCCGCGCTGCCCCGACGCCACGGACTTCGTCCTGCACATCACCGCGCTGAACAGGGGGAATTCGGAGGAGCGGAGCGTTCCGGAGGGCTACGCCTGCATGCGCAACCTCCAGCCGCCGCATCCGGGCGACCCCGGCATGGGCGGCGGGCCGCTGACCGTCGCCGGGGACTGCGTCTACGCCGAGCGGCGCGGCCTGGTGAAGGAGACGGCCTGCGACGGGTCGGGGGCGCGGGCCCCCGAGTACCGGGTGACGCGCACGGTCCGCGCCCGCGCCGCGTGCCCGCCGTCCACCGCGCTGTACGTACGGGTGGGCGGCCGGGACCCGGTCGGCTGCGCCCGCCGCCTGTAGAGGCGGCGGGCGGGCCGTAGGGCGCGGAACCGCGCCGTCGTCACCGCGTCACGGACGCAGTGTCTGCTGCCGGTCGAGCGTCTGCGGCCGGTCCAGCTTCGCGTCGTACGGCGCGAGCGGCTTCGCCAGCTTCGCGTCCTTCTTGACGGCGGCCGGGGCGACGCCCGCCCAGTCGAGGACCTCGGCCGTGGCCTTGGCCCGCTGGTCGGCGACGAGCTGGGCGATGTTCGAGCCGTGGTTGCCGCCGGGCGCGTAGAAGCGGTAATCGTGGCGCTCCGCCGCGTCCCTGCCGAGCCGGAACGGCTCGGCGCCCCACGGGTCGTTCTGCCCGTACACGAACAGCATCCGCTCGCTGTCGTTGCGCACCCAGCGGTCGACGTCGCGCATCGCACCGGGCTGGAACTTCATGGGGATGTCCCGCGGCACGTACGAGCGCGGCTGGTAGATGCCCGGGTACCGCAGCAGCCCCTTGAGGTGCGGGGACTTGAAGCTGGGCGAGCCGAGCTGGGTGCCCGCCTGATAGTAGTACGGCGTGTACTTCTCCAGGCCCTGGTCGGTGTAGGCGTCGAAGCCCGAGATCGTGTCGACGAACTTGTACAGCTCGTCGGTGGAGGCGTTGGTCGCGGGGACGGTCGCGCAGTCGCTCTGCAGGTGGTACTGCCAGAACGCCCAGATCAGGTCGAGCACGACGTTCTCGTACGCCTTGTCGGCGCTGCCCACGACCTTGAACGTCCTGCCGTTCGCGTCGGCCCACTTCTGGTAGCGGGCCACGATCTCGTCGCGGCGCACCAGGGACTCGCGCTGCACGGAGTTCAGCTGCGTGCGGCACGCCTTGTCGCCGACGCCGGCGAGGAACCGGTCGTACGCCGAGTCCTCCTTGTTGTTCACGTCGTTGGGCGCGACGTACGCGACGGTGCCGTCCATGTCGTCGGGGTGGAAGCGGCGGAAGTAGGTCGCCGTCATGCCGCCCTTGCTGCCGCCCGTGGCCAGCCAGTTCTTGGTGTAGATCGGCTTGAGGGCCTTGTAGAGGCGGTGCTGGTCGTCGGCGGCCTGCCGGATGTCGAGCTTCGACCAGTCGGCGGGCTGCGGCCGGGACGGCGTGAAGTAACGGTACTCCAGGGAGACTTGGTTGCCGTCGACGATGCGGGTGGGCTCGCTGCGGCTGGGCGTCGTGGAGACGTTGTAGCCGGAGGTGAAGAAGACCGTCGGCCGGTCCGTGGACTTGTTCAGCAGGGTGAAGCGCTGCTTGAACGTCCCCTTCGACGGGTGGCGGTGGTCGACCGGCTGGTCATAGGTGAACACGAGGTAGCGGTAGCCCTCGTAGGGCTTCTCCTCGACGAAACTCATGCCGGGAATCTTCAGGACGCGTTCCTTGATGTCCGGCTCCGCGGCGGTGGCCGCTCCCGCCGGTGCGGTGCCGGCGCCCACGGTGCCTATGAGCACCGCGAACGCCGGCAGCCATCTGAGTGCCTTGCGCATTCGCCCTCCCTGGGGTCCCTGGTTTCACAGAGATCGCCGTGAACCTATCGGGACTCCGCCCGCCCCGACTAGCCCTGATCGGGGGCGGGATCGGAACGGGATCAGGCCGGCGGCGGCACGGGAGCGCGGGGCGCGCGGGAGCGCGGGGCGCGCGGGAGCACCCGCAGGTGGTCACACGGGCAGCGCCTCCCCCGTGAAGGTCCGCCACAGCCGCGCGTACCAGCCGTCCGCCGCGAGGAGTTCGTCGTGCGTGCCGTCCTCCACGACGCGCCCGTGGTCCATGACCACCACCCGGTCCGCGCGGGCCGCCGTGGTCAGCCGGTGGGCGACGACCAAGGTGGTGCGCTTGCCCGCGAGCCGGTCCGTGGCCCGGTTGACCAGCGCCTCGCTGTGCAGGTCGAGGGCGGCGGTGGCCTCGTCGAGCAGCAGGATGTCCGGATCGACGAGCTCGGCGCGGGCCAGGGCGATCAGCTGCCGCTGGCCGGCGGAGAGGTTGCGGCCGCGCTCGGTGACCGCGTGCAGATAGCCGCCGTCCAGGGTGGCGACCATGTCGTGCGCGCCGACCGCCCGCGCGGCGGCCTCGACCTCGGCGTCGCTCGCGTCGGGACGCCCGTACGCGATGGCGTCGCGGACCGTGCCGGGAAAGAGGTATGGCTCCTGGGGCACCACGCCCAGCCGGTGCCGGTAAGCGGTCGGGTCCAGCTCGCGCAGGTCGTCGCCGTCGGCGCGGACGGCGCCCGCCGTGGGGTCGTAGAACCGGGCGACGAGCTTGACGAGCGTCGACTTGCCCGCGCCCGTCTCGCCGACGAACGCGACCGTCTGCCCGGCGGGGATCGTCAGATCGATCCCGGACAGCGCCTCCTCCGCCTCGTCGCCCGATCCGTAGTGGAAGCGCACGCCCTCGAAGACGATCTCGCCGCGCAGCCCGCGGACGTCGCGCGGCTCCCGCGCGAGCGGCGTCGTGGTCGGCTCGCGCAGCAGTTCCTGGATGCGGCCGAGCGAGACGCTCGCCTGCTGATAGCCGTCGAAGACCTGCGACAGCTGCTGCACGGGGGCGAAGAACAGGTCGATGTAGAGGAGGTAGGCGACGAGCGCGCCCGCCGTCAGCGTGCCCGCGCCGACCCGCCCCGAGCCGACGATCAGCACGAGGGCGGCGGCCACGGAGGACAGCAGCTGTACGAACGGGAAGTAGACCGAGATCAGGAACTGCCCGCGCACGCGCGCCTGCCGATACCCGTCGCTGCGCTCCGCGAAACGCCGCGCGCCCGCGTCCTCCCGCCGGAACGCCTGCATGATGCGCAGCCCCGCCACGCTCTCCTGGAGATCGCCGTTGACGGCGCTGACGCGCTCGCGCGCCAGCTCGTACGCCTTGACGCTCTGGCGGCGGAAGAAGACCGTCCCGATGATCAGCGGCGGGAGCGTCGCGAAGACGACGAGCGCGAGCTGGAGGTCGATGACGAGCAGGGCGACGAGGATGCCGAAGAACGTCAGCACGGAGACGACGGCGGTGACCAGGCCGGTCTGGAGGAACGACGACAGGGCGTCGACGTCGGTCGTCATCCGCGTCATGATCTTGCCGGTCAGCTCGCGCTCGTAGTAGTCGAGCCCGAGCCGCTGGAGCTGCGCGAAGATCTTCACGCGGAGCGCGTAGAGCACCCGCTCGCCGGTGCGGCCCGTCATCCGCGTCTCGCCGAACTGCGCCGCCCACTGCCCCACCACCACCAGCAGGGCGAGCCCGGCCGCCGTCCACACCGCGCCGAGCGCCAGGCGCTGCACGCCCTGGTCGATGCCGTGCCGGATCAGTACGGGCAGCAGCAGCCCGGCAACGGCGTCGACGGCCACGAGCGCCAGGCTGACGGCGAGCGGCTTGCCGAAGCCGCGCAGCAGGCGGCGCAGCCCGTAGGACTCCTCGGGGCGCGCGGCTCTCTCCTCGTCCACGTTCGGCACGTCGTCGGCGGGCGGCAGCGCGGCCACCTTCGCGAGCAGTTCGGGGGTGGCGGGCATGCCGGCGAGGGCGTTGTCGGCGGGGGCGGACGCGGTCGGGGAGGACGAGGCGTCGGGGCGTACCCACAGCTCGGGGGTGACGGCGCCGGGGGCGGCGGTCGCGTTGGGCACATCATTCGTTTCAGGCGCGCCGGCCGCATCTGATGCGCCGAGTACATCGGATGCATCGGGCGCGTCGATGAGGCCCGTAGCCGACGCCTCGCCGCCGAAACCGCCCGCGGTCGCGGTCGCGTCCGTACGGAACCGGCCCTCCGCCCCCAGCTCCTCCGGGTCCGTGAGCAGCCTGCGGTAGACCTCGCAGCGCTCCTCCAGCTCCTCCCGCGTGCCGACGTCCACGAGGACGCCCGCGTCCAGGACCGCGACGCGGTCGGCGAGGGCGAGGGTGGAGGCGCGGTGCGCGATGAGGAGCGTGGTGCGGCCCGCCATGATGGAGCGCAGCGCCTCGTGGATCTCGTGCTCGACCCGCGCGTCGACCGCCGAGGTCGCGTCGTCGAGGAGCAGCAGCCGGGGGTCGGTGAGGATCGCGCGGGCCAGGGCGACGCGCTGGCGCTGGCCGCCGGAGAGGGTCAGGCCCTGTTCGCCGACCTTGGTGTCGTAGCCCTGCGGCAGGGCGCCGATGAACCCGTCGGCCTGCGCGGCGCGCGCGGCGGCGCGCACCTGCTCGTCGGTGGCGTCCGGGTGCCCGTACGCGATGTTGTCGCGGATGCTGTCGGAGAACAGGAAGCTGTCCTCGGGCACCAGCCCGATCGCGTCGCGCAGCGAGGCGGTCGTCAGGTCGCGTACGTCGTGGCCGCCGACGCGGACGGCGCCGCCGGTCACGTCGTAGAAGCGGGGCAGGAGGAGCGAGACGGTGGACTTGCCGCTGCCGGAGGCGCCGACGAGGGCAACGGTCTCGCCTTCCTCGATGCGCAGCGAGAACCCGTCGAGCACGGGGTGCGGGGCGGCGGCGCCCTCTTCCTCACCCGTGTCCCGCTTCGCGTAGCCGAAGCTCACGTCGTCGAACTCGACCGTGGCGGGCGCGTCGGCCGGCAGCCCGACGGCGTCGGGGCGCTCCTTGAGGACCGGTTCCGTGTCGATGAGCTCGAAGACGCGCTCCACGCCGGCCCGCGCCTGCTGCCCGACGGTCAGCATCATCGTGAGCATCCGCACGGGCCCGACGAGCTGTGCGAGATAGGTCGAGAAGGCGACGAACGTGCCGAGCGTGACCTGGCCGCGGGTGGCCATCCAGCCGCCGAGCGCGAGCATGGCGACCTGGCCGAGCGCGGGTACGGCCTGGAGGGCCGGGGTGTAGCGGGAGTTCAGCCGTACGGTGCGCAGCCGGCCCGCGAAGAGCCGGCGGCTGACCTCGCGGAGCTTGCCGGCCTCCTGTTCCTCCTGGCCGAAGCCCTTGACGACGCGGACGCCGGTGACGGCGCCGTCCACGACGCCCGCGACCGCGGCGGCCTGCCCCTGCGCGTACCAGGTGGCGGGGAAGAGCCGGGTGCGGCTGCGGCTGGCGAGGAACCACAGGGCGGGGGCGACGGCGAGGGCGACGACGGTCAGCAGCGGGGAGAGCGTGGCCATCACGACGAGCGAGATGACGAACAGCAGGATGTTGCCGATCATCATCGGCAACATGAAGAGCAGGCCCTGGATCAGCTGGAGGTCGCTGGTGGCGCGGCCGACGACCTGCCCGGTGGACAGCTCGTCCTGGCGTCTGCCGTCGAGCCTCGATATCGACTCGTACATCTCGGTGCGCAGGTCGTGCTGGACGTCGAGCGCGAGTCGCCCGCCGTAGAAACGGCGGATGTAGGTGAGGGCGTAGACGGCGACCGCGGCGACGATCAGCAGCGTCGCCCAGGGGGCGAGCGGCCTGCTGTGCGAGCCGATCACGTCGTCGATGATCAGTTTGGGAACGAGCGGTACGAGCGCCGTGACGGCCATCCCGGCGAGCGAGGAGCCGAGGGCCAGCAGTACGTTGCGCCGATACCGCCAGCAGTAGCGTGTGAGCCGCCGCGCCCAGCCCTGCTCTGTGTTCTGTGCCGTCACCCGAGTCCTCCCACCGGCGTCCTCTACCGGAAGGCTGCAACACCCTGGCGTGCGGATTTCATCCTGCGGCAACAATCTGTGGCGGTGTATGACGACAAGTCGACACGGTGATCGGACGCCGGGGAGCCCTCGCGTACGGCGCGAGGGGCATGATCGGTCGGGGGCTTCTGCGGGAGGGCGGGGCGCTCAGGCGGCGACCGGCCCGCCCACGGCTCCGGCCAGGCCGGGCACGCCGGACGGCTCCGGCGCCTCTGGAAGCGCACCGGCGGCGCACCGCAGCGCGCACTCCACCGCGAGCTCGTCCAGGCGCAGCCCGAGCGCGCCGGCCAGCGCCGTGATGGTGAAGAAGGCGGGGGTCGGCGCCCGGCCGGTCTCGATCTTGCGAAGGGTCTCGGCGGAGATTCCGGCGAGGGCGGCGACCTCGGCCATGCTGCGCTCGCCGCGGGCCTGCCGGAGCAGGACGCCGAGGTGACGGCCGCGTTCACGCTCAAGCTCGGTGAGAGGGGTGCGTACCATGACTGTGATACTAATACCGGTATAAGAATTGGGCAAAGCCTGGTGGAGAACCCTACTCCCCCATCCCCTCCCGCTTCTCGGCCTCCAGCTCGGCGATCCCCGCAGCCTTCTTGGGGTCCGAGGAGCGGACGGTCACCGCGACATAGCGGACGGGACCGGTGCCCGAGCCCCGCCGGACCCCGTTCCAGTGCCGCCCGTCCGGCGAGGTGCGGATCTCGTACGAGGCGGGCCGTACGGCCGTCCAGCGCGGCGTGATCGCCGAGAGGCGCACGGGGCGGCCTAGGTCGGCGGTGAGAGTGCCGTTCGCGCCGTTCGGGACCCAGGCCGTGGCCGGGTTGCCGTCGAGGGCGGCGGTCGCGTACTGCCCCGGCTGCTCCGAAGTCGCCGAAGCCGTATGGCACCTGGCCGCGTTGCGGGTCGGCGCGAGGTCCGGCCGCCGGGTCTCCAGCACCGCGGGGGCCCCGGCCCGTACGGACCGCGTGCCCTGCGGGCTCTCGATCTCGAAGGGCGCGCCGCGGGTCAGGGTCACGGTCGTGCGGTGCGCGCCGAGCGCGATGTCGTACGTACGGCCCTGCCAGCGCTGCCCGCGCAGGGTGACGCCGCGGGCGAGCTGCGGCGGCAGCATCGGGTCGAGGTGCAGCCGGTCCTCGCGCGGGCGCTGCCCGGTCAGGCCGTGCGTGAAGACCTGGAGGAAGCCGCCCTTGCCTGTGGTGAAGTCCTGGGCCGGTGCGCCGGACAGCGGGTCGGACGCGCCCGCCTTCTCGCCGCGCGCCTCGGAGAACAGCTGGAAGGGGCCGCGTACGAACGGCTCGATGGAACGCCTCAGGTAGGTGTACGTCGAGCAGCCGGGTTCGCCGATCGCGGCGGCGTCGACGGCGTGCACCGAGTCGGTCATGGCGGGGCCGTCGGGGTCGGTGCGGGCGGCGTAGTAGTCGAGGGTGGCGGCCGCGGCCCGCTTGGTCATGGGCCACTCCAGCGGATACATCAGCAGCACGGTGTCCGCCTGCTTGATGACGGAGCCGCGGTAGCCGTCGTACTGCTGGAAGACCTGCTTCTTCGCGTCGTAGGGGATGCGCAGCTTGCCGGCGATGGCGTTCCAGCTCGCGGGGGCGCGCCGGCCGAGGAGCGCGGCGGCGCGGGTGGCGGTGCGCAGGGTGGTGGCCGCGCCCGCGTTGGTGAAGACGCCGTCGTCGACGCCGTTGCTGTACTCGTCGGGGCCCGCGACGTCCTTGATGGAGTACGTGCCGTCCGCATTGCGCGTGGCGCGGGCGGCCCAGAACTTCGCGACGCCCTCGATCACGGGCCAGCCGCGCTCGCGCAGCCAGCGGGTGTCCTTGGTGGCGAGGTAGTACTGCCAGGCGGCGAGGGCGATATCGCTCTGGAGGTGGTTCTGGGTGCGGCAGTGCGGCGGATCCCAGCTGTGGCACTCGGTCCACAGGCCGCCGCGGCTGCCGCTGGTCCAGGGGTAGAAGAGACCGGGGTAGCCGAGCTTCGCCGCGTTGGCACGGGCGCCGGCGCGGGTGCGGTAGCGGTAGTCGACGACGGACTTGGCGAGTTCGGGGTGGGCTGCCAGCAGGGCGGGGTACATCCAGGTCTCGGCGTCCCAGAAGACCAGCCCGCCGTAGTTGTCGCTGGACAGCCCGGCGGGGGCGATGCTGTCGGCCGCCCCGGCCCGCGTACTGGCGAGCAGCCCGTACGCGGCGGAGCGCACCCACGACTGGAGCACGGGCTCCCCCGCCACCTCGATGTCGCCGCGCCACAGTTCGCGCCAGGCTGCCTCATGGCGCGCGAACAGCGCGTGCCAGCCGCGGCCGGCGGCGCGCCGGGAGGCGTCGAGGGCGGCGCGCTCGGGGTCGCGCGAGGTGAGGGCGGTGTCGACGCCGACGTATTTCACGAACTCGTAGCCGTGCCCGTCGCGCACGGGAAAGGCACTGTCCTGACGCACCGTCAAATTGCGTGCCCGACCAGCATTTCGTTCACTTGTTGTACGGACTTCCGGGCCCGCCCGCAGGGTGGAGGCGACGGCCCCCTCGGTGCGCGTTCCGTCCGTACGGAACGTCACGGCCATGGACCGCCGCTCCCCGGTCCGGCGACCGCCCCCGGAACGGTCCCCGCCGCCGGTCTGCGCGATCCGCCGCGCCCCGCGCCCGTCGATGACATCGGCGACGGTCGCCTCCCCGCTCCAGTGCGGGACCATCCGCAGCCGAACGGCCCCCACGTGCGGGTCACTCCGGTCCGCGACGACGTCGTACACCAGATCCGTGGCCCGCCCGTCGCCCGCGGTCCAGGTCAGCGAGGTGGTGACCACCCCGCGCCGCAGATCGAGATCCTGCCGGTAATGAGAGATCCGCCTGACGGGCGTACCGGAGGCGAACGTCTCCCCCCGCTCCCCGCCGGTCCTGACAGTGAGCGGCGTCCAGGTCGGAATGGCCGCGATGACCTGCCGGTTCTCGGTGGTCGCCCGATTGTGCGCATACAACCCGGCCACGAACGAACCGTCATACCGCGGAGTGAACAACGGCCACCCGGTCTTCCCGCCCCCCGCCGCGTACCCGACCCCGGCAGGCGGCACGCGCTGACCGAGGTAGCCGTTGCCGACATAGGCGTGATGACTGTCCTCCGGGTCGATATGAGTGGCAGTCAGCTTCCAGGGGTCGGCCTGCGGAGTGGCGGCGGTGGCGGCGGCAGTGGCGGTGCGAGCGGACACGGCCGGGCCGGCCGTAGCGGCGGAGGCCGCCGGAGGGAGCGCGGCCACGAGAACGCCCGCGAGGAGAGGGGCGATCAGTCGGGTGGCGCGTGAGGGGGTCGTCACCGCAGCGAACATAAAGTTGTAAACGCTTCAGGTCAACGCAGCTCGCATTGATGTGAAGAAATGAATCAGGATGGCGGAGGCCCCGGCCGGAAGCCTCACTGATCCCTACAGAGCACTTCGGTCAGTACGTGGCGATTCCCAGCCCGTTCTCGACGAATTCGTACACGTCTGTGTAAGGGTCCCGCTTGTGGCGCGGCACACGGTCAGGATGCTCGGCGTTCACCTTGAGGGCGCGCCCCTTGGCGTCCTCGTAGCGTCCCCTGACGTGCTCCGGCAGCACGGCCTTGATCCCGCCGGACGCCTTGTGCCAGGCGGCGGGCAGCCTCTGCTCCGCCAGGCCGCACACGCCGCCGAAGCTCCCGCTCGCCGCCTTCAGATGCAGGACACGCCAGAGCTCGAAACACGGATGCGAGAACGCGACCGGAAGGCCGTGGCTCTCCGCGCGTGCCAGAGCCGTATCGACGCCAGGGTGATTGTCGTGGTCGAAAAGGCACCAGACCTGCGTCCGGAGGCTGGACGGCAGTTCGGCCTTCTTGTCCTCCCTCGCCTTTTCCCTCTGGAGGGCGACGGCCCGGTCCACCAGGTCGAGCGGCATTCTGCGCGAGCCGTCGTCCTTGGCGTTGGCGATATGCACCTCGACCGTGAGCGCCGGGTCCTTGGGAACGCCCTGCTTCCAGACGAACCTGATGTATTCCGGCTCCGTCACCTTGCCTTCGGTGAAGACGTACACGGCTCTGCTGCGCTTGCCACGAGAGGGCCTGGACGACGAGAAGTCCGCCTTCCCCCTTGTACGTGCCATCAGGCCGGCCTCCGCTTCCCCGGCCCGCTGCCGCTTCCGCGCCCGTCGGTCATCAGCCGACGGGCGATCTGCCCCTCCAGGAGGGCGGGAACGCCGCCGAACACCCCCGCCAGGTAGGACGTCATCAGGTCTTCCTGCGCGCCCGGTGAGGCGGCGCTGAGCGGATACAGCTCGGTCGCCCCGGTCTCGTCCTTCTCCGTCAGCCAGGCTTGGGCCGGCTCCAGCAGCCGCTCACCGCTGGGGCTGCTGAGGGCGGTCGCGTCGTGGGAGGTGAACACGAGCTGGGCGTCACGGGGGTTGGAGTCCGGGTCCTGGAAGATTCGGATGACCTCGGCGGCGAAACGCGAGTGAAGGCTGGCGTCCAGTTCGTCGATGAGGAGTACCGCGCCCCTGTCCAGGGCCAGCAGCATCGGCCCGAGCAGCGCGAACCACGAACGGGTGCCGAAGGACTCCAGCGCCCAGTCGAACGGCACCTCGCCGTCCGCCGCCCGGTGCGTCAGCCGGACCGAAGCGGCCCCGCCGTCGCCCGGCTGGACCTCGGCCCCGGTGATTCCGAGGTCGGCGACGCGCAACAGCTCTCTGATCCGTTCCCCTTGCTTCCCGGTGAGCTGCTGGGCGGTGAACTCCTCGCGCTGCGCCCGCTCGGTCTCCGGGCCGATCTCCCGGAGATTGCGTCGGAACCAGTGGAAGAGCGGGGACAGCTGGGGGTGGTTGTCCGTGCCGGCCGTCGAGAGCAGCAGGGCGTTGGGGCGGGTGCGCCGGGCCAGTTGGGCACGGTCCTTGACCCTGTTGCCGGGCCATCGGTAGGGCTCGTTCCGGGAGGCGTCCCGGTCCAGCCACTCCTGCCGTCTGCCGCGCGGATAGCTGTGCACCCACTCGGCTTCCACGCGCTCCGGACCCAGCTCGAATCCGTACGTCCAGCGCACCCCGTCAATGGCGACGTCCACCTCGAAGAAGGACGGCTCGCCCTCGCTCCGCGGATCGAGGGCGAACACCTCCCTCGGCGTTCCCTCGTAAGACGCCCACTTGGCGTACGAGTCGAGCACCGCTTCGCGCATCCGAGTCATCGACGTCAGCACATTGGACTTGCCGGACGCGTTCGCGCCGAAGATCCCGATGAGCGGAAACACCCGGAGGGGGCCGTCGGCCAACGTCACCTCGCGCGTGCCCGACGCGTCCTCCCCCGACGGCACGACGAACGACAGCTCCTGCTCCTCGCGCAGGGACCGCGCATTCGCGACCCGGAACCTCAGCAGCATGCTGTCCACCTCACGCGGCACACAGTAGCCGCAGGCTCTGACAGTCGCCCTCCGCGGAGCGGCCGCGGCATTGAGGCCCTACGCCCGCGCCTCCGCGATCTGCCGGGACATCAGCGTCGTCAGCTCGTACGCCGTGTGGGACGCGGCCACGGAGGTGATCTCGGCGTGGTCGTAGGCGGGGGCGACCTCGACCAGGTCGGCCGAGACGAGGTGGCAGTCGGAGAGGCCGCGCAGGATCTCCAGGAGCTCGCGCGAGGTGAGGCCGCCCGCCTCGGGGGTGCCGGTGCCGGGGGCGTGGGCCGGGTCGAGGACGTCGATGTCGATGGAGATGTACAGCGGGCGATCGCCGATGCGCTGGCGGAGCTGGTCGGCGACCTCGTCGACGCCGCGCCGCATGACGTCCGCCGACGTCACGATGCCGAAGCCCATCTTCTCGTCGTCGTCGAGGTCCTTCTTGCCGTACAGCGGGCCGCGCGTGCCGACGTGGGAGAGGGCCGAGGTGTCGAGGATGCCCTCCTCCACGGCCCGCCGGAAGGGCGTGCCGTGGGTGTATTCGGCGCCGAAGTAGGTGTCCCAGGTGTCGAGGTGCGCGTCGAAGTGCAGAAGGGCGACCGGACCGTGTTTACGGGCCATCGAGCGCAGAAGGGGAAGCGCGATGGTGTGGTCGCCCCCCAGGGTCATCAGCCGGGCCCCGGTGTCCAGGAGGTCGTCGGCGGCCGCCTGGATCGACTCGACGGCCTCTTCGATGTTGAAGGGGTTGGCGGCGATGTCCCCGGCGTCCGCGACCTGCGCGAGGGCGAAGGGGGAGGCGTCCTGGGCCGGGTTGTACGGGCGCAGCAGCCGCGACGCCTCGCGGATGGCGTTGCCGCCGAACCGCGCTCCGGGCCGGTAGGAGACGCCGGTGTCGAAGGGCACGCCGACCACGGCGACGTCGGCGCTGCCGACCTCGTCCAGGCGGGGCAGCCGGGCGAAGGTCGCGGGCCCGGCGTAGCGCGGGACGCGGGAGGAGTCGACGGGGCCGCGAGGGACACGGGGGGCGGGGCTGGTCATGCGATGGCCTCTCGTACGGGGTCGGGTCGGTCGAGACGGTCGAGACGGTCGGGCTCGGCGGGCCGGGGCGGTGCGAGCCCGCGCGACGGTGCGGCTGCCTGGAAAACGCTGCCTGGAACGTACCGAGCGTAGGCAGCGCCACGGATTCCGCACATGTACGTATCCGTGGGTCCGGCCGCCCCATATGGACATCACGTCCAGCTGAAACCGGTACGGGGGACAATGGGTCCCATGCCGATACCCAGCCGCAGCGAACTGATCGACCACCTCGTCCGTACGCGCATCGCGGGCGATGTCGCGACCCCCCGGGAGAACAACCTCGACCACTACCGCAAGCTCGCAGGCGGCGACCGCCATTACTGGCTGGGGCTGGAGCTGGGCGACCGCTGGAGCGACGAGCAGGACGTGCTGGCCGTGATGGCGGAGCGGTGCGGCGTCAGCGACGACCTGAGCCACCGTTCCGGTCAGGACACCATCGACCCGGAGCTGACGGTCGCCGCCCTGGACCGCGCCGCGGTCGTGCTGGCCAAGGCCGCCGAGGACCGCAAGCGGGTGCTGTTCGCGACCGGTCACCCGGGCGGACTGCTGGACGTCCACCGGGCGACGGCCGCCGCGCTGCGCGCCGCGGGCTGCGAGATCGTGGTGATCCCGGAGGGGCTGCAGGCGGACGAGGGCTTCGTGTTCCAGTTCGCGGACGTGGCGATGCTGGAGCGCGGCGCGACGCTGTGGCACACGCACTCCCCCGAGCCGATGGCCGCCATCCTCGACGGCCTCGCCCGCGAGGGCCGGCCGCTGCCCGACCTCGTGGTCGCCGACCACGGCTGGGCGGGCTGCGCGGGCCAGCGCGGCATCGACGCGGTGGGCTACGCGGACTGCAACGACCCCGCGCTCTTCCTCGGCGAGGCGGAGGGCACGCTCCAGGTGACGGTGCCGCTCGACGACCACGTCACCAGCCCGCGGTTCTACGACCCGATGACGGCGTATCTGCTGCACGCGGCGGGGCTGTCCTGATCCGGCCGTGAGCGGCTGCTCCGGGGGCGTACCGCACCGGTCGGGCGAATCGTTTCTGCGCCCTCTCCAGAGCACTCCCTACCCCCGGCCGCGAGGAACACGCACCACGCCCTCCTGGATGACCGAAACGGCCAGCCGCCCGTCCGCCGTGTAGATGCTGCCCTTGCCGAGCCCCCGGCCGCCCTGGGCCGTGGGGCTCTCCTGGTCGTATAGCAGCCACTCGTCGGCCCGGAGGGGGCGGTGGAACCACATCGCGTGGTCGAGGCTGGCCCCGACGACGTCGCCGACGACCCAGCCGCCCCGCCCGTGGGCGAGCAGCACGGAGTCGAGGAGCGTCATGTCGGAGACGTAGGTGACCAGACAGACGTGGAGCAGGGGCTGGTCGATGGCGCCGTCCAGTTTGCCGTTCGTACGGAACCAAACCTGCGACTTCGGCTCACGCGGCTCGCCCACGCCGGCGAACGGCGGCGCGTCCACGTACCGCAGGTCCACGGCCGCCCGCGCCTCCAGGAGGTACGCGACGGCCTCCTCGCTGAGGGCCCCGCCCGCGTACCGCGGCAGCATCTCGGCGGCCGTCGGCAGGGTGAGCGGGTCGGGCGCCTTCGGCATCGGCTCCTGGTGCTCCATCCCCTCCTCGTACGCCTGGAACGACGCGGAGAGGTGGAAGATCGGCTGCCCATGCTGCACCGCCACCACCCTTCGGGTGGTGAAGGAGCGGCCGTCGCGTATGCGGTCGACGGTGTAGACGATGGGGGCGCCGGGGTCACCGGCGCGCAGGAAGTACGCGTGCAGTGAGTGGACCGCGCGGTCGTCCGGGACCGTGCGGCCCGCGGCGACCAGTGCCTGTGCCGCTACCTGGCCGCCGAAGACGCGCGGCACCACGGAGCGGCGGCTGAGGCCGCGGAAGATGTCCTGCTCGATCCGCTCCAGGTCGAGCAGATCGAGCAGGGACTCCAGTGCTTCGTTCATCATTGGAGTATCCGTTGACGTGCCATGGGACCGCCGGGCGGGGCCGCCCGGCGGTGCGGCCCGAAGGCCCTGCGAAGGCCCTGCGAAAGACCTGCGAAGGCCCCTACAGCCCCATCGACTTGGCGATGATGGAGCGCATGACCTCGCTGGTGCCGCCGTAGATGCGGCTGACGCGGGTGTCCGCGTACAGCCGGGCGATGGGGTACTCCATCATGTAGCCGTAGCCGCCGTGCAGTTGGAGGCACTTGTCGATGACGACGGCGGCGCGCTCGGTGGTGAAGAGCTTCGCCGACGCCGCGTCCGCCGGGGTCAGCTCGCCCGCGTCGTGCGCCTCCAGGGCGCGGTCCACGACGGCCTGCATCGCGTCGACCTCGGACTTGCAGTCGGCGAGGACGAACTTGGTGTTCTGGAAGGACGCGACCGACTTGCCGAAGACGGTGCGGTCCTCGACGTACTCCTTGGCGAACGCGACGGCCGCCGCGGCCTGCGCGTACGCGCCCACCGCGATGCTCAGCCGCTCCTGCGGCAGGTTCTGGCCGAGGTAGCCGAACGCCTTGCCCTCCTCGCCGAGCAGGTCCTCGACCGGGACCTTGACGTCGGTGAAGGACAGCTCGGCGGTGTCGGAGGTCTTCAGGCCCAGCTTCTCCAGCTTGCGGCCGACCGCGTACCCCTCGGAGGAGGTGTCGACGACGAGGATGGAGATGCCGCCGCGCCGGTCCTCGGGGGTGGGCGGGGCGGTACGGGCGCAGACCAGCACCCGGTCGGCCAGCACGCCGCCGGTGATGAACGTCTTCGCGCCGTTGAGGACGTAGTGCGTGCCGTCCTCGGAGAGCTTGGCGGTGGTCTTCATGCCGGCCAAGTCGGAGCCGGTGCCCGGCTCGGTCATGGCGATGGCGGTCATCATGTCGCCGGAGACGAAGGGGGGCAGCCAGCGCCGCTTCTGCTCCTCGGTGCCGTACTTGAGGAGGTACGGGAGGCAGAGCGCGGAGTGCACGCTGGAGCCGCCGAAGCTGACGCCCGCACGGGCGCACTCCTCGGAGATGACCGCGCTGAACTTGAAGCTGGTCTCGCCCGCGCCGCCGTATTCCTCGGGGACCTCGATGCCGAAGATGCCCAGTTCGCCGAGTTTCTTGTACAGGTCGCGCGGGACGCAGCCGGCCTCCCGCCACTCGTCGTAGTGGGGCACGACCTCGGCGGCGATGAAGTCGCGGATGGTCTGGCGGAACGCCTCGTGGTCCTCGTTGAACACCGTGCGACGCACTGCACGCCTCCCTGGATCGGCTTACTGGGCCCGGAGCGCCGGCCAGGAGTGGCTAAGCGCTTGCTCAGAAAAAGCTACCCGCCGGTCATTGAAACGTCCAGGGGTGAAAGAGCACCCGGAAACGGGCTCGGCGACCGCGGAGACCAGCCGCGGATCAGTACGGCGTCACGGCCGCGAGCGCCCCGTGCGCCAGGCGGCGCAGCAGCGCGGCCATGGAGGCGCGGCCGGGCGTCGAGGCCCGGCGGCTGAGGTGCGGGGTGGAGTTGAGCAGGCCGAAGACGGCGTGCACGGCGGTGCGCACCTGCGGCTCGGGGGCCTGCGGGTGCAGCTCGCGCACGGCGTCGACCCACAGCTCGACGTACTGCCGCTGGAGCTGGCGCACCAGCTTGCGGTCGCTGTCCCGCAGCCGGTCCAGCTCGCGATCGTGGAGGATGATCAGGTCGCGGTCGTCCAGGGCGAATTCGATGTGCCCGTCGATGAGCAGGTCCAGCAGCGCCGCCGGGTCCCCCGCGGCGGCTTCCACGTGCTTGCGCCCCCCGGCGTAGAGCCGTCCGCTGATGCCGACGAGCAGCTCGGCCAGCATGGCGTCCTTGCCGGCGAAGTGGCGGTAGAGGCCGGGGCCGCTGATGCCGACCGCCGCCCCTATCTCGTCGACCCCGACGCCGTGGAAGCCGCGCTCGGCGAAGAGGCGTGCGGCCTCCTTCAGGATCTGGTCGCGGCGGGTGGGGGCGGCGGCGTGCGTCGTCATGAAATCAATTGTAGACAGCGGCGTTAGTGGTCGTTAACCTGGACACAGTGCGTTAACGACCACTAACTAAGATCATCACCGAGCAAGGGAGCTCGTCCGGATGACCGCATCCCCGCCGGGGGCCGACCCCGCACCCTTGGCCGAGGCGCCGGTGCTGACCAGCTCGGCCGACCCGGCGTCCGACGCCTGGCGGGCCAATGAGACCGCGCACCGCGAGCTCTCGGACCGCCTCGCGGAGAAGCTGGCCGCCGCGCGGCTGGGCGGCGGCGAGCGGGCCCGCGCCCGGCACACCGCGCGCGGCAAGCTGCTGCCGCGCGAGCGGGTGGACGCGCTGCTCGACCCCGGCTCCCCCTTCCTGGAGCTGGCGCCGCTGGCCGCCGACGGGATGTACGACGGCGCGGCCCCGGCCGCCGGGGTGATCTCCGGCATCGGGCGGGTGGCCGGCCGCGAGGTGGTGGTCGTCGCCAACGACGCCACCGTCAAGGGCGGCACGTATTACCCGATGACCGTCAAGAAGCACCTGCGGGCCCAGGAGATCGCGCTGGAGAACCGGCTGCCCTGCGTGTATCTCGTGGACTCCGGCGGCGCGTTCCTGCCCATGCAGGACGAGGTCTTCCCCGACCGCGAGCACTTCGGGCGGATCTTCTACAACCAGGCGCGGATGTCCGGCGCCGGCATCCCGCAGATCGCGGCGGTCCTCGGCTCCTGCACGGCGGGCGGCGCGTATGTGCCGGCCATGAGCGACGAGGCCGTCATCGTGCGCGGTCAGGGCACGATCTTCCTGGGCGGCCCGCCGCTGGTGAAGGCCGCCACGGGCGAGGTCGTCACCGCCGAGGAGCTGGGCGGCGGGGAGGTGCACTCCAAGATCTCGGGCGTCACCGACCACCTCGCCGAGGACGACGCGCACGCCCTGCGGATCGTACGGACCATCGTCTCCACCCTGCCCGCGCGCGGGGCGCTGCCGTGGACCGTGCGGCCCGTGGAGGAGCCGAAGGCCGACCCGGCGGGGCTGCGCGGGGCGGTCCCGGTCGACTCCCGCACGCCGTACGACGTGCGGGAGGTGATCGCGCGGGTGGTGGACGGCTCCCGGTTCGCGGAGTTCAAGGCCGAGTTCGGGCAGACGCTCGTCACGGGCTTCGCGCACATCCACGGCCACCCGGTCGGCATCGTCGCCAACAACGGCATCCTCTTCGCCGAATCCGCCCAGAAGGGCGCGCACTTCATCGAGCTGTGCGACCAGCGCGGCATCCCTCTGGTCTTCCTCCAGAACATCTCCGGCTTCATGGTCGGCCGCAGTTACGAGGCGGGCGGCATCGCCAAGCACGGCGCGAAGATGGTCACGGCCGTCGCCTGCACGCGCGTGCCGAAGCTGACGGTCGTGGTCGGCGGTTCCTACGGGGCGGGCAACTACTCCATGTGCGGGCGCGCGTATTCGCCGCGCTTCCTGTGGATGTGGCCGAACGCGAAGATCTCGGTGATGGGCGGCGAGCAGGCCGCCTCCGTCCTCGCGACCGTCAAGCGCGACCAGCTCGAAGCGCGCGGCGAGGAGTGGAGCGCCGAGGACGAGGAGTCCTTCAAGGCCCCGGTCCGCGAGCAGTACGAGACCCAGGGCAACGCCTACTACGCGACGGCGCGGCTGTGGGACGACGGGGTCATCGACCCGTTGGAGACCCGGCAGGTGCTGGGGCTCGCCCTCACCGCCTGCGCCAACGCGCCACTCCCCCAGCGGGACAGCGCGGCGCCGGGCTACGGCGTCTTCCGGATGTGATGGGGGGATGAGCATGTTCGACACCGTCCTGGTGGCCAACCGCGGCGAGATCGCGGTCCGCGTCATCCGCACGCTGCGCGCCCAGGGCGTCCGCTCGGTCGCCGTCTTCAGCGACGCGGACGCGGACGCCCGGCATGTGCGGGAGGCCGACACCGCCGTGCGGATCGGCCCGGCGGCCGCCGCCGAGAGCTATCTGTCCATCGAGCGGCTGCTGGCGGCCGCCGCCCGTTCCGGCGCCCAGGCCGTCCACCCCGGCTACGGCTTCCTCGCGGAGAACGCCGCCTTCACCCGCGCCTGCGCGGACGCCGGGCTCGTCTTCATCGGCCCGCCCGCCGACGCCATCGAGCTGATGGGCGACAAGATCCGCGCCAAGGAGACCGTGCGGGCGGCCGGCGTGCCCGTCGTCCCCGGCTCCTCCGGCAGCGGCCTCGGCGACGCCGAGCTGGCCGCCGCCGCCCGCGAGATCGGCATGCCCGTGCTGCTCAAGCCCTCGGCGGGCGGCGGCGGCAAGGGCATGGTGCTGGTCCGCGACGAAGCGGCGCTGGCCGAGGAGATCGCCGCCGCCCGGCGGGTGGCGCGCGGCGCCTTCGGCGACGACACGCTCCTGGTGGAGCGGTGGGTCGAGCGGCCCCGCCATATCGAGATCCAGGTCCTGGCGGACGGCCATGGCAACGTGGTCCACCTCGGCGAGCGCGAGTGCTCCCTGCAGCGCCGCCACCAGAAGATCATCGAGGAGGCGCCGTCCCCGCTGCTGGACGAGGCCACCCGCGCCGCGATGGGCGAGGCCGCGGCCTCGGCGGCCCGCTCCTGCGGCTATACGGGCGCGGGCACCGTCGAGTTCATCGTGCCGGGCGACGACCCCGCCTCGTACTTCTTCATGGAGATGAACACCCGCCTCCAGGTCGAGCACCCCGTCACGGAGCTGATCACCGGCCTCGACCTGGTGGAGTGGCAGTTGCGGGTCGCCGCCGGCGAGCGGCTGCCCTTCGGGCAGCGGGACATCACCCTCACCGGCCACGCGGTGGAGGCCCGTATCTGCGCGGAGACCGCCCGCGCCGACGACGGCCAGGTGGCCTTCCTGCCCTCGGCGGGGACCGTACGGGCGCTGTCCGAGCCCCGTCGGGACGATGTGCGCGTGGACTCCGGCCTCGCGCGGGGCACCGAGGTCGGCACGGCGTACGACCCGATGCTCGCCAAGGTCATCGCGTACGGCCCCGACCGCCCCACCGCGCTGCGCCGGCTGCGCGCCGCCCTGGCCGAGACGACGATCCTCGGCGTCGACACGAACACCGGCTTCCTGCGCAGGCTCCTCGCCCACCCCGAGGTGGCCGCGGGCACGATGGACACGGGCCTGGTCGACCGGGACGCGCACACGCTGGTGCCGCGCGGCGTGCCGGACGAGGTGTACGCGACGGCGGCGCTGCTGCGCCAGGCCGCACTGCGGCCCGAAGGCGGAACGGGGGCCGGGGACGGTGACCGGCCCTCCCAGTGGACGGATCCCTTCTCCGTGCCGAGCGGCTGGCGGCTCGGCGGCGAGGCCGCGTGGACCGTGCACCATCTGCGCGTTCCGGGCCACGCCCCGGTCGCGGTCCGGGTGCGGGGGCTCGCCGACGGGGCGGACGTCCTGATCGGTGCCCCGGAGACGGCGGAGACCGCGCGCACTGCGCCGGGAGACGGCGGCGCGGCGGCCCGGCCCACCGGGACCGACGCCGCCGGGACCGATGATGCCGGGGCCCCGGTCGCCGCGCGGCTGACCGCGCGGGACGGCGCGGGCCCGTCCTCCGCGTCCGGACACGACGAGGCGGGAGCGGCCGCCGGCGCCCGTCGCGTCACCGTCGAGTACGCGACCGTCACCCACGCCTTCACCCACACCCCCAGCCCGGAGGGCGCCTGGCTGGGGCGGGACGGCGACGCCTGGCACGTACTGGACCACGACCCCGTCGAGGCGCGCGGCGCGGCGGCGGGCGCGCACGCCGGGGCGCTCACCGCGCCGATGCCCGGCACGGTGACCGTCGTCAAGGCGGCGGTGGGCGACGAAGTGACCGCCGGGCAGAGCCTGTTGGTCGTGGAGGCGATGAAGATGGAGCACGTGATCGCCGCCCCGCACGACGGGAGGGTCACGGAGCTGGAGGTGACGGCGGGCAGCACGGTCGCCATGGACCAGGTGCTCGCCGTAGTGACACCGCGGGAGGAATCATGACCGACCAACCGCCCACCGGGCTGCCGATGACCGTGCCGGCCGACCGCCTGCCCGCCCGCGTCCGCATCCACGAGGTGGGCGCCAGGGACGGGCTCCAGAACGAGCGGGCGGTGGTGCCCGTCGAGGTGAAGGCGGAGTTCATCCGCCGGCTCGCCGCGGCGGGGCTGACGACCATCGAGGCGACCAGCTTCGTGCACCCCAAGTGGGTGCCCCAACTCGCCGACGCCGAGCAGCTGATGGGGCTGCTGAGCGCCCCCGCCGACACCACCGGCCCGGCAGCCCTCGTCAACCCCGCGGCCCCCATCGGCGCGGACGTCCGGCTCCCGGTCCTCGTGCCGAACGAACGCGGGCTGGACCGCGCCCTGGCGCTCGGCGTGCGGGAGATCGCCGTGTTCGGCAGCGCGACCGAGTCCTTCGCCAAAGCGAACCTCAACCGCACGGTGGACGAGTCGCTGGCCATGTTCGCGCCCGTCGTCGCCAAGGCCAAGGACGCCGGCGTCCGGGTCCGCGGCTACCTCTCCATGTGCTTCGGCGACCCCTGGGAGGGCCCGGTCCCCGTCGGCCAGGTCGTGCGCGTCAGCCGCGCGCTCCTCGACCTCGGGTGCGACGAGCTGAGCCTCGGCGACACGATCGGCGTGGCCACCCCCGGCCACGTCGGCGCGCTGCTGACCGCCCTGGGCGAGGCCGGGACCGGGGCGGACCGGCTTGCCGTGCACTTCCACGACACGTACGGCCAGGCCCTCGCCAACACCTTCGAGGCGCTGCGGCACGGCATCGCCGTGGTCGACGCGTCGGCGGGCGGCCTCGGCGGCTGCCCGTACGCGAAGAGCGCCACCGGCAACCTCGCCACCGAAGACCTCGTGTGGATGCTCCACGGCCTCGGCATCGAAACCGGAGTCGATCTCGGCCTGCTCACCGCCACCAGCGTGTGGATGGCCGCCCATCTGGGACGCCCCAGCCCGTCCCGCACCGTACGCGCCCTCTCCCACAAGGAGCAGTGAAAACGATGCCGATCGACCACCGACTCAGCTCCGAGCACGAAGAACTCCGCCGCACGGTGGAGGCGTTCGCCCATGACGTCGTCGCGCCGAAGATCGGCGACTTCTACGAGCGGCATGAGTTCCCGTACGAGATCGTCCGCGAGATGGGGCGCATGGGGCTGTTCGGGCTGCCCTTCCCGGAGGAGTACGGCGGCATGGGCGGCGACTACCTCGCGCTCGGCATCGCCCTCGAAGAGCTGGCCCGCGTGGACTCCTCCGTGGCGATCACGCTGGAGGCGGGCGTCTCGCTCGGCGCGATGCCGATCTTCCGCTTCGGCACCGAGGAGCAGAAGCGGGAGTGGCTGCCGCGGATGTGCGCGGGCGAGGTGCTGGGCGCGTTCGGCCTGACCGAGCCGGAGTGCGGTTCGGACGCGGGCGGCACCCGCACCACCGCCCGACTCGACGAGGCCACGGACGAATGGGTGATCAACGGCGCCAAGTGCTTCATCACCAACTCCGGCACGGACATCACCGGTCTGGTCACGGTCACCGCCGTAACGGGGCGCAAGGAGGACGGCCGCCCGCGGATCTCCACGGTCATCGTGCCGTCCGGCACCCCGGGCTTCACCGTCGCGCCCGCGTACTCCAAGGTCGGGTGGAACGCGTCGGACACCCGTGAGCTGTCCTTCTCCGACGTCCGCGTCCCGGCGGCCAATCTGCTGGGCGAGGAGGGGCGGGGGTACGCGCAGTTCCTGCGCATCCTCGACGAGGGCCGGATCGCGATCTCCGCGCTCGCGACCGGGCTGGCCCAGGGCTGTGTGGACGAGTCGGTGAAGTACGCCAACACGCGCCAGGCGTTCGGGAAGCCGATCGGGGCGAACCAGGCCATCCAGTTCAAGATCGCGGACATGGACATGCGGGCCCACACGGCCCGTATCGCCTGGCGCGACGCCGCCTCCCGGCTGCTGCACGGCGAGCCGTTCAAGAAGGAGGCGGCGCTCGCGAAGCTCTACTCCTCGGAGATCGCCGTGACGAACGCGCGCGAGGCCACGCAGATCCACGGCGGGTACGGCTTCATGAACGAGTACCCGGTGGCCCGGATGTGGCGCGACTCCAAGATCCTGGAGATCGGCGAGGGCACCAGCGAGGTCCAGCGCATGCTCATCGCCCGCGAGTTGGGCCTGGCCGGCTGACCCCCGGACGCCGGGCGGGCGTTAGTGGACGACGGCCCGCCCGGCGCGCGACAGCCGGCTCCGCTACCGCGCCGAGGGCCAGTCCACCTGCGGCGTGCGGTAGTAGTCGAAGCCCAGCGCGTCCCAGCGCTCGGCCTGCGCGGCCAGCCGTACGCGGTACGCGTCCCAGTCGTGCGTGCTCGCCGGGGACCAGCCGAGTTCGGCGATGCCCGGCAGCCGCGGGAACGCCATGAAGTCGAGCTCCCGGGTCGTGGCGAGGGTCTCCGTCCACAGCGCCGCCTCGACGCCCAGGACCGACGACTCCGGCACGCCCGCCAGATAGGCGCCCGGGTTCCAGTCGTAGGCCCGCTTCACCTCGACGAGCCCGGCCCAGTGCAGACCGAGCGGAGTGTCCTTCGTGTACTTCATATCGAGGAAGGACCGGTCCGCGGGCGACAGGATCACGCCGGCGCCCCTCTTCGCGGCCTCGGCGACCTGGGCCCGCTCCGCGGGAGGCGTCTTGTCGTAGCCCCAGTACTGGGCGACCGCGCCCTTGACCAGATGCGCGCCGGTCAGCTGGTGCCAGCCGACCACCGTCTTCCCGTATTTGGCGACGATCGGCTGCGCCTTGTCCATGATCGTCACGTAGTCCTCGTGGTGCGTGGAGTACGCCTCGTCGCCGCCGATGTGCAGATACGGGCCGGGCGTCAGGGCCGCCAGTTCGCGGATCACGTCGTCCAGGAAGTCGTACGTGATCTGCTTCCGCGCGCACAGCGTGCTGAAGCCGACTTCCGTGCCGGTGTACAGCGGCGGCGCGACGCCGTCGCAGTTGAGCTGCGCGTACGAGGCGAGCGCCGCGTTGGTGTGGCTGGGCAGGTCGATCTCGGGGATCACGGTCAGATAGCGGCTCTGCGCGTAGCGGGTGATCTCCCGGTAGTCGTCCTTGGTGTAGTAGCCGCCCGGCCCGCCGCCGACCTGGGTGCTGCCGCCGTACGTGGCCAGCCGGGGCCAGGAGTCGATGGCGATCCGCCACCCCTGGTCCTCGGAGAGGTGCAGATGCAGCTTGTTGATCTTGTAGAGCGCCAGCTGGTCGATATAGCGCTTGACCTGGTCGACGGTGAAGAAGTGCCGGCCGACGTCGAGCATTCCGCCGCGGTACGCGTAGCGCGGCACGTCGACGATGGCGCCCCCGGCGACCGGCCACGGCCCGGCTTGCCGGCTGTTCTTCTCGATGTCGGCGGGCAGCAGCTGCCGCAGGGTCTGCACCCCGTGGAAGAGCCCGGCGGCCGTGCGGGCGCTGATGGTGACGGAGCGGTGGGTGACCGAGAGCCGGTACCCCTCCGCGCCGAGCCCGCGCGTCCCGCCGTTCGCGCCCCCGTCACGGCTCTCATCGCCTTCACCGGCTCCAGCGGTTTCATCGACTCCAGCGGTTTCGTCGGCTCCAGCGGATTCGTCGGCTTCGTCGGCGAGCCGCAGCCGGATGCCGTCGTCGCCGCCGCGCGTGGTGACGGGCAGGGCGTACCCGGTGGCGGGGCGCAGCAGGTCCGCCAGATAGTCGCCGACCCGCTGGGCCTCGCGCGAACCGGCGGGCACCCGCACGCGGGTCCCGGCGCCGAGTTCGTACGAGCGGCCGTGCGGTCGTACGGACGCGGGCGCGGGGATGACGCGGTCGAGCGGGGTGGCGGCGGGCGTACGGTCGCGGGGCTCGCCGGGCGTACGGCCGGGGGGCTCGGCGGCGCTGCCCGTTCCGGTCGCCATGGCTCCGGCGGTGACGACCAGCAGCAGGGAGAAGAGCAGCCGGGGCAGGGAGCCGGCGGGGCGGGTGCGGGGGTGGTGCCGGGCGCTGCGTCTCACAGGAAGTCCCTTCACGGGCTGTGTACGGATAGTGGCGCGCACGAACGTTCACCTGGGTACCAACTGCCCCGCGCACGGTCAAGACGGGGCCCGCACCAGCCGCTTTCCCCTGGAAGAATTCGTTTCATGGCGGAAATCATGCAGAAGGACGGCGTGTGGACCTTCGACGGCGAGACGGTGCGCATCGTGCCGGGCCGCGAACGCGGGGTGCACCTCATGCGCCGGACACTGGGCGAGCTGGCGGTGCCGCTCGCCGCGGTGGCGGGGGTCGCCTTCGAAACGGGACGCAAGAGCGGACGGCTGCGGCTACGGCTGCGCGAGGGCGCCGATCCGCTGCTCCAGGTCCTGCGGGGGCAGCTGCCGGACGCGGCCGATCCGTACCAGCTCTCGGTCGAGCCGGACCGTACGGGGGCGGCGGAGTACTTCGTCGCCGAGGTGCGCAACGCGCTGCTGCTGGACCAGATCGACAGCGGTCCCTGCGACCGCTATCTGCTGCCGGGCCCCGCGGTGCCCTTGTCGGTGGGGGCCGGAGACGGCGTCGCCGCCTTCGACGGGGAGCAGGTGCGCCTGGAGTGGAACTGGAAGACGGAGGAAGCCAAGAAGTCCGCCGGAACCCGCCTGTTCTCGGTGTCGGATGTGGAGTCGGTGGTGTGGCAGCCGTCCGTGGGACTGGAGCACGGTTACCTCCGCTTCGTCCTGGCGAACACGTCCACTCAGGCCCCGCCCAAGTACGACCCGTACGCCGTCGAGCTGTACGGCTTCAAGAAGGACCCCTTGATGGCGCTGATCGCGGCGGCGGTGACGGCCCGTATGCCGCATCCTTCCGGCGCGGACCAGGCCCCCGTTGCTCTGGACAAGCCCGCCGACACCGCGCCCGGAGTCGCGATCGGCGGGAGCGCGGGCGGGAGCATGAACGGGGGCGGGGGCGAGGGCGACGGCGGACAGCCGGGCGGCGACGGGAACGATCACGACACGCTGCTGCGCAGGCTCCGGGAGCTGGGCGAGCTGCACCGGGAGGGGATACTGACGGCCGAGGAGTTCGCGGCCGCCAAACAGGCGGTGCTGAAACGCTTCTGAAGCGCTTCGGGAGCCCGTTGGGGGCACTTCTGAAGCACCTCTGAAGCTCCCCTCCGCCCTTCTATCGAGAATCCTGCCCGATATCGGGCAGGATTCTTGCTATCGGCCCCATAAATCATCAGTATCAACGGGTGCTCGAACGCCGTACGTCCCATGACGACCTCGTCGACCACCTGGTGCGCAGCACCCCCTTGCAGCGCGGGGAGGCCGCCCGGGTGGTGCTGGACGTGCTCGCGTACTTCGACGAGACGGCCGAGGAATTCGTACGCCGCCGCCACCGGGAGCTGCAGTCCGGCGGGCTGACCAACCCGGACATCTTCGAGCGGATCGCGGCCGAGCTGCCGCACCGCGCGGTGGCGCCGCCGGAACTCTCGCTGCGGCAGCTGCGCCGCATCGTCTACGGCTGAGCCGCCCGCCGGGCCCCGACCGCACCGTCGCGCGGCCCCGGCCGGGCAGCGGCTCGGCACCCACGACCACCGACCCTGGGAGGGCCAGAACACTATGTGCGGGATCGTCGGATACATCGGCAGGCGTGACGTCGCACCACTGCTGCTGGAGGGCTTGCAGCGGCTGGAGTACCGGGGCTACGACTCCGCGGGCATCGCCCTGCACGCGAGCGGCAAGACCGGCGGGCTGAAGTCCGCGAAGGCCAAGGGGCGCGTCCGCGACCTGGAGGCGCGGCTGCCCAAGCGGTTCGCGGGCACCACCGGCATCGCGCACACCCGCTGGGCCACCCATGGCGCGCCCAACGACGTCAACGCGCACCCGCACCTGGACGCCGAGGAGAAGGTCGCCGTCGTCCACAACGGCATCATCGACAACGCCTCCGACCTGCGCGCCAAGCTGAGCGCCGAGGGCGTCGGGTTCCTCTCCGACACCGACACCGAGGTGCTCGCCCACCTCGTCGGCCGCTCCCAGGCCCCCACCCTGGAGGAGAAGGTCCGCGAGGCGCTCCGGCTGGTCGAGGGCACGTACGGGATCGCCGTGCTGCACGCGGACTTCCCGGACCGCATCGTCGTCGCCCGCAACGGCTCCCCCGTGGTGCTGGGCATCGGCGAGAAGGAGATGTTCGTCTCCTCGGACGTCGCCGCGCTCGTCAGCCACACGCGCCAGGTCGTCACCCTCGACGACGGCGAGATGGCCACCCTGAAGGCCGACGACTACCGCACGTACACCACCGAGGGCTCGACCACCTCCGCCCAGCCGACCACCGTGGAGTGGGAGGCCGAGTCGTACGACATGGGCGGCCACGACACGTACATGCACAAGGAGATCACCGAGCAGGTCGACGCGGTGGACCGCGTACTGCGCGGCCGTATCGACGACCGCTTCTCCACCGTGCACCTCGGCGGCCTCAACCTCGACGCCCGCGAGGCGCGCGCGGTGCGCCGGGTGAAGATCCTCGGCTGCGGCACCTCCTACCACGCGGGGCTGATCGGCGCCCAGATGATCGAGGAGCTGGCGCGCATCCCCGCGGACGCGGAGCCCGCCTCCGAGTTCCGTTACCGCAACCCGGTCGTGGACCCCGACACCCTCTACATCGCGGTGTCGCAGTCCGGCGAGACGTACGACGCCCTCGCCGCCGTGCAGGAACTCAAGCGCAAGGGCGCCCGCGTCCTCGGCGTGGTGAACGTGGTCGGCTCGGCGATCGCCCGCGAGACCGACGGCGGCGTATACGTGCACGCGGGCCCCGAGGTCTGCGTCGTCTCCACCAAGTGCTTCACCAACACGGTGGTCGCCTTCGCCCTGCTCGCGCTGCACCTCGGCCGCATCCGCGACCTGTCCGTCGCCGACGGCAAGCGGATCATCGCGGGCCTGCGCAAGCTGCCCGAGCAGATCGCCGAGATCCTGCGCGACGAGGAGCACATCGCGAAGCTCGCGGCCGAGTACGCGAACGCCCAGTCGATGATGTTCATCGGCCGGGTGCGGGGCTACCCCGCCGCCCTGGAGGCGTCGCTGAAGCTCAAGGAGATCAGCTACATCCACGCCGAGGCGTACCCGGCCTCCGAGCTGAAGCACGGTCCGCTCGCGCTCATCGAGCCCGCGATGCCGACGGTCGCGATCGTCCCGGACGACGACCTGCTGGAGAAGAACCGCGCGGCGCTGGAGGAGATCAAGGCCCGCAGCGGCAGGATCCTCGCGGTCGCGCACCAGGAGCAGGCGAAGGCCGACCACACGATCGTGGTGCCGAAGAACGAGGACGAGCTGGACCCGATCCTGATGGGCATCCCGCTGCAACTCCTCGCCTACCACACGGCGTTGGCGCTGGGCCGGGACATCGACAAGCCGCGCAACCTCGCGAAGTCCGTGACGGTCGAATAGCCGCTGCCGACCGACTGGGCCGGGAGCGGGAGAGCCGCCTCGGCGGGGGCGGGGACGAGAGCGGGCCGGCCACGGGGGGCCGGTCGAGGGGCTACCCCTCCGCGCGTGCCACCACGCGCGCGGAGGGGCCGCCTCCCCTGCGCCGATGCCGCCCTCGCACCGGCGACTGCCGTCCCGGGAACCGTCACCTCCCGGCCGACGGCAAGCCGTGTTCGAGGTCTACCCCCTACCCGTACGCATTCCACCCCTACGCATGGGTAGATTTATCGACTGTTTGCGACGGACCGAAGTCAACTCGACCGATAATCATCGGCGTTTCTTGTGGCTGGGTCGCGTACGGGGTAGTGGAGCCCGCCGTCGCACGCGGGCGCGCTTCGGGCGCACTTCGAGAGGGGCCGCCGCGCGCGGAGTCACGCCCCCTACGGGACGCGGGCCGGACGGAGGGGTGGTGGGGGCGCCCCCTGGCCCGTACCCATGCCCCGTACCCATGCCCCGTACGAGCACGGGCGGCGAAGCCGTCGAATGCCCCCTTACGGAGCCCCACGACGAGGGTCGGGACGGGGACGGACGACGTCGTACGGGCGCGACGGCACCCGCTCCTGTTTGCACTCCTGCATCACCTGCCCCGCAGGCCGCCCTCGCATACGCACCAACGCCGCCGGGGCGGCGCCGGCCGGCTACGGGATGACGACGACGGGGCGCTGGGCGCGGCGCGCGAGGCGGCCCGCGACCGAGCCGAAGATGCGGCCGACCAGGCCGTGCGTGGAGCCCACGACGATGGCGTCCGCCGAGTACTCCCGGCCGACTTCCTCCAGCTCGTGGCAGATGTCGCCGCCGCGCTCGACGAGGATCCAGGGGACCTCGGAGAGATAGTCGGCGCAGGCGAGTTCCAGGCCGAGCACCTCGGTCCGGTGGTCGGGCACATCGACGAAGACGGGGGGCTCGCAGCCTGCCCAGACGGTCGTCGGCAGCCGGTTCGCCACATGGACGATGATCAGGCCGGAGCCCGAGCGGAGGGCCATGCCGATTGCGTACGCAAGCGCTCGCTCACTCGACATGGATCCGTCGAAGCCGACGACGACGCCGTGCCGAAAAGCCGGGTCGCAGGAGTGACGTGTTTCTTCCGCCGCTTCGGGGGCCGCCGCGTGATCGGCAACCCTCTTGCGGTCCGCGGGTTCGGGGAATTCGTGACCGGCCATCGATGTCTCGGCGAAGGAAATCCTCTTGCGGAGGGATCAGCGGTGGGGTTCGGCGGTGAGCTGGTTGGAGTTGTCGTCGGACAGCGAACAACGGGCGGATCATGGTGCACGAAATCCGTCCGGGATTCATCTTTCCAAGTCCTTACCCACCAGGGTACGGCGACACTCGCCTCCTGCCCAGAGGCCGCCCCATGGGACGAACCGCCCGGAGGCGGGTTCCGAGGAGCATGCACGAGGGCGGCCCGTAGCGCAATGCCTTGGGGGTAGCCCTGACGCGCGCGGTGCAGTGACCCGGCGGCCGGGGGCGCGTTGTAGTACCGCCGACCGCCGCCAGTAGGGAGCTGTCCAGTGCCGGGAATCCCGCAGTACGCGCGCCGCGACGACGCCTCCGGACGCCCCGGCGGGGACCCCGGCGACGCCCCCTTCGCAGCCGCCTCCGACTCGGTCGGCGACGTCGTGCGCTGGGCCGTCTTCAGCTGTGCGCTGGTCCCGTTCGTCCTGCTGGCGTGCGGCCGGTCGTTCGGCGGCGCGGCCGGCACCGCCGTCGGGCTCACGGCCGTGACCTGCGCCTGCCGGGCCCTGCTGCGCCGGGCCGAACGGAACGCGGCCCGGTCGTCCCCCGAACGCGCCGCTCCGCACCGGGGCCGCCATGGCCGTACGGGCGTGGGGGCGCACCGGGGCGGGCACCTCAGCGAGGGTAGTGCGCCGGTCGACTGACGCACCGCCAGCTATGCGCCCGTTCCTTTTCAGCCAACTTCAGGCCGAAGCCCATCCCTTGGCCTACAGGGCCCCCAACAGCCGCTCGACCAGCAACGAAAGGACCGAGGAGAGCGGTTGCGGCCCTCTGGGATTGGGCATGGGCGAGAGGCGTACTTTTCAGCGGGGCCTGCAAGTGCAACGCTTCGTGATCGAACGCTTTACGCCAAGTTGCCATGTCGACATAGAGCCGGGTGGTGAACTGGTCACCGCGACCACATGCGACACAGTAGATTCGATCTTGGCCATGACCGGCGGGGGAACCGTTCAGGACCGAGGGGAAACGTGCAGGACCGAGAGGACTCGACCGCCGAGGGGGGCTTAGCGCCATGAGCCAGGACTCCACGACCGTACCGGAGACCACGCGCAAGCTCTCCGGACGCCGCCGCCGGGAGATCGTCGCTGTACTGCTCTTCAGCGGCGGCCCCATTTTCGAGAGCTCCATCCCGCTCTCCGTGTTCGGAATCGACCGCCAGGACGCCGGCGTTCCGCGCTACCGACTGCTGGTCTGCGCGGGCGAAGATGTGCCATTGCGAACGACCGGCGGACTGGAACTGACAGCACCGTACGGCCTGGAGGCGCTCTCCAGGGCGGGCACCGTCGTCGTGCCCGCCTGGCGCTCCATCACCGGGCCACCACCGACCGCGGCGCTCGACGCGCTGCGGCGAGCGCATGAGGAGGGCGCCCGGATCGTAGGGCTGTGCACGGGCGCCTTCGTACTGGCCGCGGCCGGCCTGCTCGACGGCCGACCGGCGACCACCCACTGGATGTACGCGCCGACGCTCGCGAAGCGCTATCCATCCGTGCACGTCGATCCGCGAGAGCTGTTCGTGGACGACGGCGACGTGCTCACTTCGGCGGGCACGGCCGCGGGCATCGACCTGTGCCTGCATATCGTCCGCAACGACCACGGCGCCGACGCCGCGGGGGCCCTGGCCCGCCGGCTCGTCGTGCCGCCGCGGCGCACCGGCGGTCAGGAGCGCTACCTCGATCGGTCTTTACCGGAGGAGATCGGCGCGGACCCGCTGGCCGAGGTCGTCGCGTGGGCGCTGGAGCACCTCCACGAGCAGTTCGACGTGGAGACGCTGGCGGCCCGCGCGTACATGAGCCGTCGCACCTTCGACCGGCGTTTCCGTAGCCTCACTGGGAGCGCTCCACTGCAGTGGCTGATCACCCAGCGGGTGCTTCAGGCGCAGCGGCTCCTGGAGACCTCGGACTACTCGGTGGACGAGGTGGCGGGGCGCTGCGGGTTCCGTTCGCCCGTGGCGCTGCGCGGCCATTTCCGCAGGCAGCTGGGGTCCTCCCCGGCGGCCTACCGGGCCGCGTACCGGGCGCGCAGGCCGCAGAGCGGTCTCGTCGACCGGGCGGACCGGCCGGACCGGACAGAGCGCGCGGACCGTGCGGATCGGGGGGACCGATCGGACCGTCCGGAGCTGGTGGAGCAGCGGGCCGGGGAGTCGGCGTCCCTGCCGATGCGCCGTTCCGCCGTCGCCACCGCGCACGCCGTCTCGGGGACCGCCACCGCGGCGCCCCCGGTCCCGGACCGCCCGGAACCGGGGAAGCCGGAGTCCGACCTGTACACCCCACGCCTGCCCGGCCAGCGGGAACGCCCCGTAGGGTGAGACGCATGAACGATCGCATGGTGTGGATCGACTGCGAGATGACGGGGCTCTCGCTGTCGGATGACGCGCTCATCGAGGTGGCCGCGCTGGTCACCGACTCTGAGCTGAACATCCTCGGCGACGGCGTGGACATCGTGATCCGCCCGCCGGCCGAGGCCCTGGCCACCATGCCCGAGGTGGTCCGGAGGATGCACACGTCCTCCGGACTCCTCGCGGAGCTGGACGCCGGGACCACGCTGGAGGACGCGCAGCAGCAGGTCCTGGCGTACATCCGCAAGCACGTCCCGGACGCGGGCAAGGCCCCGCTGTGCGGAAACTCCGTCGGCACGGACCGCGGCTTCCTGCTGCGCGACATGCCGGAGCTGGAGAGCTACCTGCACTACCGGATCGTCGACGTGTCGTCCGTGAAGGAGCTGGCCCGCCGCTGGTTCCCGCGCGCGTACTTCAACAGCCCGGACAAGAACGGCAACCACCGGGCCCTCGCCGACATCCGCGAGTCCATCGCCGAGCTCCGCTACTACCGCGAGGCGATCTTCGTCCCGCAGCCCGGCCCGGACTCGGACACCGCGAAGGCCATCGCGGCCAAGCACGTCCTGCCTGCTCAGGACCGCTGACCCCGCCCGCTCCCGGCCCCGCGGAAAGCCGGGAGCGAGCACCCCTCCAGACCCTGTACACTTTTCTTCGGCCGGTGCGAAAAGCCCCGGACATGGTGGGTATAGCTCAGCTGGTAGAGCACCTGGTTGTGGTCCAGGATGTCGCGGGTTCAAGTCCCGTTACTCACCCTTGATGATCAAGGCCCGACCTGTGAAAACAGGTCGGGCCTTCTTCGTGCAGCGGGGGCCCAAGGCGGCCGGGACGATCGCCTGCCGAGTCGGGTGCCCGGTGCTCCCTGCGCGCGCAGGGGTGATCCCTCGCGGCAGCCTTCATATGGGTGTACGTGTCCGGGTCCAAGTAACCCCAGATGCCTCGCCGGCCGCGTCCGCACACCATCAGGGAGAGGGTGCGGCTGGGGGCGCTGGTCGCCGCGTCGGTCGGGTAAGTACCAGATGTTGATCGTCAAGGTGCGCTCGATGCTCTCGCGCACCACCATCTCGGCCTTGTAGGACGCCCCGTCAGGGTCCGGCGCCGGGCCAGGAACGATTCCGGATATTCGTCGAAGAGAGATAGCGGAAATTGCGTTGCCTTCTCTCTGACCACCAGTCAGGGTTAGGCCATCGCTTCACGCATCTCCCGGTGCGCAGGTGATCGTTACTTCCACTGTTAATGGGGCGGTCCCAGGTTCGAACCCTGGTCGCGGCCGTAAGGCTGCGGTAGCTCAGCGGTAGAGCGCCTTCGTCACGATCGCCGACCTTGATCTCGGGAGACCACAACTTCATACGCTTGCACCTCCCGGTGCGCAGGCCGCGGCTACTTCTTCCAGCGAACCGCCGCAGCCGTCTTTGATCTCGGGAGGCAACAGCACCAGGGGTGCCCGGTGCGCAGGAGATCGTTACTTCTCTCACCAAGAAACAACGCGGGTTCGAATCCCGTCGCCGGCCTCACGGCTGGTGTCGTCCAGCGGCCCAGGACAATACGATCGCCGACTCTGATCTCGGGCACCCCTTTTGCTGACGCCTCCCCTCCACAGCGAGGGGATTTTCTTCATGGCCCGCTTCAACACCCGAACCGCTCGGCCCGCCGTCACCTCCCCGGTGACATCGACCGGTGCGACAACCATCAACCACCAGGGTGGCCAGGGCTATTCACGCGACGCCCGCTCCGAGCTCTTCCTCCTGGCCGTGACCAACATGGTCGGGCAGCAGACTTTCTACGAGAGCGGCGGGCAGCGCGACGACCGCTTCACCCAGCTCGTACACCAGCTCGCCGTCGAGGACCCGGACTGGACTGCCGGCCTGCTCCGCTGGCTCCGTACGGACGGCAACATGCGCACGGCGGCCGTCGTGGGCGCCGCCGAGTTCGTACGGGCCCGCCTCGATGCGGACGCGCCGGGCTACTCCCGCCAGACCATCGACGCCGTCCTCCAGCGTGCGGACGAGCCCGGCGAGCTACTCGGCTACTGGATGTCGCGGTACGGACGTACGGTCCCCAAGCCGGTCAAGCGCGGGATAGCCGATGCCGTGCGGCGGCTCTACACCGAGCGCTCCCTGCTGAAGTACGACACCGGCAGCAAGGGCTTCCGCTTCGGTGACGTCCTCAACCTCGTGCACGCCGCCCCCGCTCCGGACAGGCCGTGGCAGGGCGACCTGTTCCAGCACGCCCTGGACCGCCGCCACGGCCGCGAGGCGGACATCCCCTCTCGTCTGGCGACGCTCGTCGCTCGTGAGCAGCTGGCGGCCACGCCCGTCGACCAGCGCCGTCAGGTACTCGCCGAGCACGGGGACCTTCTCCGGCGTGCCGGGATGACATGGGAGGCGCTGGCGGGCTGGCTTCAGGGCCCGATGGACGCCGCCGCGTGGGAGGCGATCATCCCGTCCATGGGGTACATGGCACTGCTGCGCAACCTGCGGAACTTCGACGAGGCCGGGGTCAGCGACCGGGTTGCCGCGCAGGTGGCGGCGAAGCTCTCCGATGAGGACGCGGTCGCCGCCTCCCGGCAGTTCCCGTTCCGCTTCCTCGCCGCGTACCGGCACGCGCCGTCGCTGCGCTGGTCGTACGCCCTGGAGCAGGCCCTCGGCCACTCCCTGGCGAACGTGCCGTCGCTGCCGGGCCGCACCCTGGTCCTGGTCGACCGCTCCGGCTCGATGTTCGGCGGACTCAGCTCGCAGACGAACCTGAACCGCGCGGACTCCGCCGCCGTCTTCGGCACGGCAGTGGCGTCGCGGGCGGCGGCTGCGGACCTGGTGGAGTTCGGCACGTCGAGCCGACCGGTGCCGCTGCGGCGCGGCGAGTCGGTGCTGAAGGTGGTGGAGCGCTTCGGCAGCCTGGGCGGCACGGACACGGCGGATGCGGTACGCCGCCACTTCCGCGGCCACGACCGGGTACTGATCATCACGGACGAACAGGCCGCGTACGACTGGAGTGGCGACCCCACCGAGCAGGTCTCGGCGACGGTGCCCGTGTACACGTGGAACCTCGCCGGGTACCGCACCGGCCACGGCCCGTCCGGCACAGGACTCCGGCACACCTTCGGCGGGCTGAACGACGCCGCGTTCCGCATGGTGCCGCTGCTGGAGGCCGGGCGGAACGCCGCCTGGCCGTGGGAAGGCTGAACAATCGTCCTTGCGCCCGCTCTCCTTCGGGAGGGCGGGCGCTCCTCTCGTGCCCATCGTCCATCGTCCATCGCCCATGCGCCGTCGTAGGCGGCACTTCTCGGCAGCCGTATCCGATCATTTGTGGTTGATGGACGGTAGGACGTCGCGGTGCGGCAGGTCGACGCCCGTCATAGCCGCCGACCGGAGCGAATTCCGTGAGCACCCTATGCAGTTCGCGAGTGGTGCCGACGGCACGATGCCGGGCTCTACCCAGGCATGAGCTGCGTGACCGCTGTAGTACCTGCGGCGGCCCCGGCCCCGGCCCCGGCCCCGGGGAAGCGTGGCTCGTGTCTGCCGGGCCGGGCGGGTCAGGTTCCGTGGTGGGTCAGGCTCAGTGGTGGGTCAGGTTCCGTGGTGGGCCAGGGCCCGGTGCGGGTCGGCGCCGTGTGAGAGGTGGTCGGTGTGGACGGTGGCGGCGGTCAGCCGGGGCACCGCGTGGATCAGCGCGTGCTCGGCCGCGACGGCCAGTTCGTGGGCCTGCACCACCGTCAGGTCCGGGTCGACGACGATGTCGGTCTCCGCGCGCAGGGCGTGGCCGATCCACCGCATCCGCACCTGCCCCACGCCGCGCACGCCTTCCACACCGCGCAGCGCGTGTTCCGCGCGGTCGACCAGCGCCGGGTCGACGGAGTCCATCAGCCGTCGGTAGACCTCCCGCGCGGCGTCCCGCAGGACCATCAGGATCGCGAGGGTGATGAGCAGGCCGACGACGGGGTCCGCGTACCGCCAGCCGATCGCAGCGCCGCCCGCGCCGATCAGCACGGCCAGCGAGGTGAACCCGTCGGTCCGGGCGTGCAGTCCGTCGGCGACCAAGGCCGCCGATCCGATCCTGCGGCCGGTGCGGATCCGGTAGCGGGCCACCCACTCGTTCCCGACGAACCCGGCCGCCGCCGCGGCGGCCACCGCCCACAGGTGGGTGATTTCCCGCGGGTGGAACAGCCGGTCCACGGCCGTGTACGCGGCCAGCGCGGAGGACGCGGCGATGGTGATCACGATGGCGATGCCGGCCAGGTCCTCGGCCCGGCCGTACCCGTAGGTGTAGCGGCGGTTCGCCGCCCGGCGCCCGAGTACGAACGCGATGCCCAGCGGGACGGCGGTCAGCGCGTCGGCGGCGTTGTGGATGGTGTCGCCCAGCAGCGCCACCGATCCCGACAGGGCGACGACGGCCGCCTGGACCACGGTGGTCAGGCCCAGGATCCCCAGCGACAGCCACAGGGTGCGCATGCCCTCCCTGGAGGTCTCCATCGCCGAGTCGACCTTGTCCCTCGCCTCGTGGCTGTGCGGGGTCACCAGGTGCGCGGCCTGGTGGCGCAGCCGCGACCAGAGCGAAGCGGTATGGCCGTGACCATGGTCGTGCGGGTGGCTGTCGGCGTGCCCGGCGGGGACTCCGTGATCGTGTTCGGGTTCGTGGTGGGTACTCACGGCGAAGGCACCTTCCGGGAAACGGGCAGGACAGTCCAGCGCAGGACCTGCCGGCGGTCCTCCGCGACAGCACCACCATACAAGAACATATGAACAGTTCTTCATGCGTCATCGGTAGGATGGAGGCATGGGCCACGAAACCGACGGCAGCCACCACGCCACCACCCGCGAACGCCTGGACGCAGTGGGGACGGCCGATGTCGCCGCCACCCTCCAGGCCCTGGCCACCCCCTCCCGGCTGCGGATCCTCGCCCGCCTCCAGGAAGGCCCCTGTGCCGTCGCGGCCCTCGCCGAAGCCGTCGAGATGGAGCCCTCCGCCTGCTCCCACCAACTGCGCCTGCTGCGCAACCTCGGCCTGGTCACCGGAGAACGCCAAGGACGCTCGATCGTCTACGCCCTCCACGACCACCACGTCGCCCAGCTCCTCGACCAGGCCCTCTTCCACGTCGAACACCTACGGCTCGGCCTGCGCGACACCCCGCCCGCCAAGGCGATCGCCGGCACCGAATGACCCGGCCGCCGCGGAACTCTCACAAATGACTGGACGCGAGAGTTCCGAGAACGGCCCCGCTTGATCACATTTCCGCAGGTAGTCGCTTGCAGAAGACCTCTCCAATTCCCGGAGTTCCACGAGGCAGTTCCGACAGGCTGCCGGGGCGGATCTCACGCCCGGTCGAGCCTCGATGGCGAGAGAACGCCCTGCACCGTCGCTTATCACCCGGACGCGCTGTGCGGGCGGGGCCGGTCTTACGCCTCCGGCTCCGGATGCTCCTGCGCTCGCGCCCGGACGAAGGCGAGCATGCCGCGCGGGCTGCTATGCCACGGGCGATCATCCCTATCGGCCCGGCCCACCACGTCCTACGCTGAGGGCCTTAGCCATACGGCTGGGGGCAGCAGTATGAGCACCCTCGAAAAGTACGAGGCCGGCGACCGCAACCCACCCCAGGCACCATTGCTCGTCTCGCCTGCGCCCTCAAGGTCACGCACGTAGCGCTCGACAGCTCGGGGCGTGAACAGCGGCAAGCCTTCTGGTGGCTCGCCCGCGGTTACCGGGCCACCAACAGCCTCGCCCACAAGCTTGGTTACCACGACCTCTCGCTGACCGCGATCGAGCGCGTCCGTTGGGCTGCTGGGCAGTCCGGCGACAGTCTGATGCAGGTCACCGCCGCCTACCTGAAGGCCGGCGCCATGCTGCGCATGGGTACGTACGCCTCTGCGCGCCGCGTTCTCGAAGGGCTCGCCGCGAAGGTGGAGTGCCTCGCGCCGGAGCGGAGCATGACGGACGCGCAGATGGCGGTGCTGGGGGCGATATACCTCAAGCTCGCGATCCTCGAAGCGCGTGACAGCCGTCCGCACCGGGCTCACCAGCGCCTGGGGGAGGCGCGCGGCGGCGGAGTGCGTCACCACCACCGACCACGAAGCCCACTACATGGGCCTGCCAGCGCCCCGTATCTGTGAGAGACCACGCGCCCACTGGGTGATCCCCCAGGACGGCACCCTGAGTCCCTCGTCCGCTGTGCGCGCCTTCATCACGGCGGGCGCGGACATCGACATCGAGGAAGCCGAGTCGTGAGCTGCCACTGCTGGAACGTTGCGCAGGCGCCGGACGTCGTGGGTCCCTGAGCCCTCACCGCCGGCCCTCCCTGACGGACTGAGGCCCCAACCACCCGTGGCTCCGCCACCCTGCTTCGCACCGGGTGCTCTCTCGGGGAAGTCGGCCGCTCGTATCGTGAGGCCATGGAGAAAACGCTTCGGAAAATTGCCGTGGGGACCGCCCTCTTACTTTCGTGTGTCGCGTGTACGGCGCACGGCGGCGAAGGTTCCGGCACTGATGCTTCGGCCAGTGATGCCTCGGCGGCAGACGATTTCACCTCGTTGGCCAAGCTCCCGTCCGTAGGTTTGAGCAGAGGCTCGCTCTCCTTGGTGCAGTCCCCTTCAGGGCAGGGGGAACCTAAACCGTTGGGAGAGGTACGGCAGGGAAAGCATCGCGTGGTTGCCTACACTCAGGGCAATTCATGCGGTGTCGCGGTCTCCGACGGAGAGCCTTCGCGGCAGGGGCTGATACGCCTGACATCGGAGTGGCCCAGGGAGAGTTCCGCCGGCAGCAGACCGTACGCCGTCGGCCCTTACAGCACCGCTTCGTCTCCCAGCGCGGACGGGGCCGCGTTCATCGCATTGAACTGCGGCAACAAGGCAATGGTGGTCGAACACTCCGCGCTCGATAAGGAGCGGGTCACCAAGCAGGGAAATGTCTCCATCGAGAACAGCCGAAAGGCATCTGGAGACTTGCTCCTGGTCTTCGGCTCGAAGAGCGCGCGCCAAGAGATCTCCGCTCACCTCTCGAAGTCGCCCTCAGCTGTGGCCGGCCGGGAGCAGGATCGATCGGCCAGGGGGCTTGGGGAAGGGGTGGCATGATCTAGGTATGACGGAACGAGAGTTCGATGTCGATGCGTTTCTCTCCCGGCCGCTCACCGCTCGGGTGGCCACCAACGGGCCGACTGTGCGGCCTACATGGTTTCTCTGGGAGGACGAGTCCTTCTGGATCCTGACCGGGCCGTGGGCGAAGTTGCTGGGCCGGGTTCAGTCCGATCCCGCGATCGCGCTCGTCGTCGATGTGTGTGATGTCGAAACGGGCTCGGTCAGGCAGGTAATCGCCCGTGGGCAGGCGGAAATCCTGCCGTTCGACGTGGAGCGGGGGCGGCGGAAGCTCAGCCGGTATCTCGGTACGGACGAAGACAAGTGGGACGCCCGCTTCCGCCGCTACCTGCTCGACGACCCGGCCGTGTCGGGAGCCGCCTGGGTACGGCTGCGGCCCGCCTCGTTGACCGCCAAGGACCTCAGCTATTCCGTTTGAGGGGCCGCCCTACCGGTGGGGCGGTAGGGGGGTGGGTGTCGGTTTCGTCTCCAACCCCCACCCGGCAACACCCGGCCCCTATGCCTCTCTACCTCAGCCCTTCAGCCGCTCCCCCAGCTCCTCCGCGTCAGCCACGAACCATGTCTGCCGGCCCCGGTTGCATTCGCGGATGAAGTCCCTCAGCGCCGAACTGCCCTCCGTATAACCGGAGATGTCGCCCATGACCACCAGGCCCACTCGGTAATTGACGAACTTCTGGACGATGTCGCCGGCTACTCGAGTGTTCAGTTGGAAGAAGGAACCGTCGAAGCATTCGACGGGGATGACGACCCATTGGGCGCCCTGGTAGGAGGCATTGCCGATGAGGTCCAGAACGTCGCGTTCAGCGGCGATGGGTTCGCCGTCGGGCTCGCATATCAGGACTGGGACGTCATGGATCGTCTGCATGGTGCTCATGGCAGGGCTCATAGCAGTCGAGCCTAATTCCTGGCGGGAACGCGGTCGACGCGATTCTTCGCGCCCTCGGCCCGACCCGCGTCAGGCCAGTTCCTTCGCCACCAGCGCGGCCGTCTTCGCCACCAAGGGGTTGTCCGTCGGGCCCTTCGGGTCGAACTTGGTCGAGAGCACCGAGAGGACCAGCGGGGAGCGCTTCGGGGGCCAGACGACGCCTACGTCGTTGGCCACGCCGTACTGCGCGCCGCCGCCCGTCTTGTCCGCCAGGATCCAGTCGGCGGGGAGGCCGGCGCGGAATCGTTCGCCATCGGTGGTGTTGGCCACCAGCCAGGCCGTCAGCCTTTTGCGGTCCTCAGTCGGCAGTGCGCGGCCCACGATGAGGCGAGCGAATGTCTTGCCGATCGCGGCGGGGCTGGTGATGTCCGTCTTGCGCCAGGGCTCCGCCGAGTTCAGTTCCGGCTCCCAGCGGTCGAGCCGGGTCGTACCGTCCCCGATCGAGCGGCAGAAACGGGTGATCGCGGTCGGGCCGCCCAGTTCCTGGAGCAGGAGATTGGCCGCCGCGTTGTCGCTCTCGCCGACGGCGGCGGCGCACAGCTGCTCGACGGTCAGCCCGTTCGCGATGTTCTCCGGCTTTCCGGTGACCGGGGTATAGCCGGATTTCTTGACGAGCTTCTCGGTGTAGCGGATGCGCTTGGCCAGAAATTCGCCGTCGCGATCGAGGTCGCGCAGGACCGCCGCGGCCGTGAGCACCTTGAATACCGAGCACATCGGAAAGCGTTCGGCGGCGCGGTACGAGACCGTCGCTCCCGTGTCCGTATCGAGGGCGTACACCCCGAGCCGCGCCTTGTACTCGTCCTCAAGCGCCCGCAGCTGCCGGGAGATGTCCCCGCTGGGCTGCGGCGTCGCGGCATGCGCCCTGCCCGTACCGCCGGCGACGGTCAGCAGAGTCGCCAACGCCGTACCGGCGCCTACGCCCAATACCGCTCGGCGGGAGGGAGCGGCTTCAGTGATGTGCACAGTTGGCCTCCTCTTTCTCTTTCCTTCTCAGCCGAGTTCTTGTCAGCTGAGTTCTTCTCAGCCGGGTTCTCCTCGGCCGGGTTCTTCTCGGCCGGGTTCTCCTCAGCCGAGATTCCGCAGGAAGCGGGCCGCCACCGGTCCCGCGTCCGAGCCGCCGGAGCCGCCGTCCTCCAGGAGCACCGACCAGGCGAGGTCGGACGAGCCCTGGTAACCGATCATCCACGCGTGGGTACGCGGCGGGTTCTCGGTTCCGTACTCGGCGGTGCCCGTCTTGGCGTGCGGCAGGCCCGGCAGGTCCTTCAAGGCGTGGCCCGAACCCGAGGTCACCGTCGCGCGCATCAAGTCGCGCAGGTCGGCGGCCACCTTCGGGGCGAGGTCGCGGGAGGCCCGGAACTTCTTGCGCACCGCGTCCGGAACCAGCACCGGCTGTTCGAACTTCCCGTTCTTCACGGTCGCCGCGATGGACGCCATCACCAGCGGCGACGCCTCCACCCGCCCCTGTCCGATGACGCCCGCGGCCTTGTCGTTGTCGCTGGTGTTGGCCGGAACGCCGCCGTTGTACGTCTTGGCGCCCACATCCCAGCCGCCCCCGATGCCGAACGCCTGGGCGGCGTCCCGCAGCGCGGTGTCGGAGAGCTTGCCGCGGGCGCCGACGAAGTACGTGTTGCAGGACTGCGCGAAGGCGTCCTTGAACGTCGACCCCTCCGGCAGTACGAACTGATTCTGGTTCTCGAAGCGCTGGCCGTTCACATGCGCGAACTTCGGGCACGGCGCTACGTCCCCGGGCCGCACCCCCTGATCCAGCAGCGCCGCCGTCGTGACGACCTTGAAGGTCGAACCGGGCGGATAGCGCCCCTCCAGCGCGCGGTTCATGCCGCCGGGCTTGTTGACGGCGGCGAGGACGTGACCGTTGCGCGGGTCCACGGCGACGATCGACGCCGTCTTCTTCACCCCCGACAGGGCGTCGGCCGCCGCCCGCTGTACGCGCGCGTCGATGGTCGTCCGTACCGGGCGGCCCTCCTCGGACTTCCCCCCGGACAGCGTCTCCAACGCCTCGCCGCTGCGGCGGTCCGCCACCACCACCGACTTTCGCGGGCCCTTGCCCCCGGAGAGCTGCTCGTCGTAACGGGCCTCAAGCCCCGAGACGCCCTTGCCGCTCTTGCCGTCCACCACCCCGACCAGCGAGGCGGCCTCCAGCTTGTCGCCTTTACTGTCCAGAATGTCCGCCCTGGCGGAGTTCGCCAGCGCGAGCGTCTGTCCAGGCCGCATCTTCGGGTGCACCATCGACGTGGTGAACTCCACCGTCCACTTGCCGGACTTCTGGCGCACCTGCGCCTGAGAGTCCCAGCCGTACTCACCGACGCCCGGTACGCGCATGTTCACCGTGAACGGAACGCGTACGTCACCGTCGCCCTTCCGCTCGCCCCGCCCGGCGGTGATCTCCGTGCTGGAGGGCTTGAGGTTCGTCATGACCGACGCGATGAGCGACTTGGCGCCGTCCGGCGTGTCCGTGTACGTACCGGCCTGCTCGGCCTGGCCCTTCTGCCACGCGCCCAGGAAGTCCTGAAGGCGCGCCCGCGCGGCGGTGACCTGCGGATCGGAGGAACCGTCGTCCCCCAGGAGCCGGTACCCGGCGTACCCGCCGCCCGCCACCAGCACAACGAAGGCCAGCGCGCCGAACGTCCACTGCTTGCCGCTCCACCGCCGACGCTGCGCGCGTCTCTCCCCGCCGCCTCGGTACGGAACCTCCCAGTACGGAACTTCCCCCTGTGGATCTTGCTGGTGCGGATCTCGCTGGTGCGGATCTTGTCGGTACGGCACGCCCTCTTCGTACGGCACGCCCTCTTCGTACGGCGCGTCTTCGTGGTTCGGCACGACGTCCTCCTTGGGGGCCGGTTCGGTGCGCCCAGTGAAGTCCGCTCTTCAGCGCCATGTCGAATACACTCTCGACTCGGAAGTGATTCGATCTCGATATAAGCGCACGTCAGGGAGGTGCGGTGCTTACCGAACGCCATTTGGAAATCTTCGTCGCGCTGGCTGAGGAGGAGCACTTCGGCACCGCCGCGCAGCGCGTGGGCATCACGCAGCCGCCTCTCTCGCAGGGGCTGCGCCGACTGGAGGCGATGCTGGGCGTCCGCCTCTTCGACCGCGGCCGCGGCGTCACCCTCACCGACGAAGGGGCGCTGCTGCTCCCCCACGCCCGCCGGGCGCTGGCCGCGCTCACGGAACTCCGCGAGACCGGGGCCCGCGAGCAGGCCGACGGCCGCCGGCTCAGGCTGGGGCTGGCCCCCGAGGTGCCGGCGTGGGTCGCGGCGGCCGTGGCGGCCGCACCCGGCCGCGCCGGGGAACGGAACCGCATCACCGTGGTGACGGCCCCGACCGCCACGCTGCTGTCCGAGACCGCGGCGGGGCGGCTCGACCTCGCGGTGATCCGGCACCCGGCGGTGCTGCACGGCCTGGCCGCCGGGCGGGTGGTCCTCTTCCCGACCTGGCTCCTCTCCCCCGCCGACCTCTCCTCCGACCCCGCCGACCTGTCCCCCGATCCCACCGATCCCGCCGATCCCGCCGCCGCATCGGACCAGCCCACCCAATCGGATGAGCCCGCCGGATCGGGCCAGCCTGCTGGATCAGACGAGCGCGCCGGATCGGATCAGCGCGCCGAAGAACACGTCGTACCGCAGCCGCGGCGCGGCACCCGGCGCCTCCCCGTCGCCGTACGCCCCCGCGAGGAGGCGCCCGCCGCGTACGACCTGTTCATCGACACCCTGGCCAGCCGCGGGCGCCGCGTGGAGACGGTCCCGGTCTCCGACGAACGGGCCGGGCTCGCGCTCGTCGCCGCGGGTCAGGCCGTCATGGTGACGGCCGACAGCACCCTGACCGCCCACGGCGTCGAGCGCGTCAGAGCCACGGACCCGCCCCTGCCGCTGCGGCTTCGGGTGGTGTGGGGCGCGCGGGGGCCCGACGCGGACGGAATCACGCAGACGGCGCAGTTGCTGGTGGAGGCCCTGTCACTACAGGCTCAGGCGTTGCAGGCCAAGGCTTTGGAGACCCGTTCCGCGGAATCCGGTGCTCCGGAGTCCCAGGAGCTCGAAGCGGAACCGGGAGCGGAGAAATGAGCGGGGCCAGGCGGGAGAACGGCGCGCAGCGCGCGATCCGCGGCATGTTCGCCGACGCCGGCGTCCGAGGGTGGCTGCACGTGGCGGATCTGCACCGTCCGGCGGCGCGCGTGGTGATCGACCCCGACGAGCCGGTGCCCATCGGCTCCGTCTACAAGGCACCGCTGATGGTCGCCTACTGCCGGCTCGCGGATGCCGGGAAGCTCGACCCGTGCCGGCGCGTGACGCTCGGCCCGGCCGACCGTCTGCCCGGCCCGACCGGCATCTCGATCCTGCGGGACCCGGTCACGGTCTCGCTGCGCGACCTGGTCGTCCTCATGATGACCGTCTCCGACAACACCGCCGCCAACGCGGTGCTGCACCGGGTCGGCACGGAGGCGGTCGACGAGGTGTGCCGGGATCTCGGGATGGCGGACACGCGCATCCACGGAGGCGTGGCGACCACGTTCGCCCAGCTGGTCGCGGAGACCGGGACCGATTCGCTGAGCGACGCGCTGGAACGCATCTCCGACAACGACACGACGGTCCCCGCCGTCGTCTACAACCCGCTGTCCAAAGCCTCCGCCACGCCTGCGGACATGGCCCGGCTGCTGCACGCGATCTGGACGGACCGCGCGGCCTCCCCCGAGAGCTGCGCGTTCATGCGCGAGGTGATGGGCCGGCAGGCGTGGTCCCACCGGCTCGCCTCCGGGTTCCCGTACGACGACGTACGGGTGTCGGGGAAGACCGGCACGTTCGGGTCGATGCGCCATGAAGCGGGCGTGATCGAACTGCCCGACGGCGGCGCGTACACCGCCGTGATCTTCACCCAGGCGGCCCGCGCCGACAACAAGCTGCCGCGCGCCGACGCCGTCATCGGCGCCGCCGCCCGTACCGCCGTGGAGGAGCTGCGGGGCATGGAGGGCACGTAGGCGATTACCTGACAGGTAATCGACCGGCTCGTCCCTCTCCCGGCAGAGTGCTCGCAAGGCCGCGCCGACACCGCGGCTTCTCACATCAGCGGTACTCGAACCAGCGGTGCTGGCGTCAGTAGTACTGGCATGAGCGGTACTGGCATCAGCGGTACTCGTACTCGCGCCGGCAGTACTCGAATCAGCAGTACTCGAATCAGCAGTACTCGCTTCAGCAGGAGGGGATCCCATGACGACGTACGACTTCGCAGCCGAGCGCTACTTCGCCGCCTGGAACGCCGAGGGGGACGAAGCGATCGCCAAGGCCGTGTCCGAGGCGTTCACGGAGGAGGCTGCCTACACGGACCCGTTGGCGGACGTGGCGGGCCACGAGAACATCGCCGGCGTCATAGCCGGCGCCCACGGGCAGTTCCCCGGTTACATGTTCCAGCTGACGGGATCGGTGGACGGCCACCACCGCGTCGCCCGCTTCTCCTGGGATCTGGTGTCCAGGGCCGACGGCTCCTCCCCGGCCGGCGGCTTCGACGTCATCACCCTCGCCGAGGACGGCCGCATCAGTCGCGTCACCGGGTTCCTCGACCGGGTCCCGGGGGCCTGACCTGCCCGAATCGGCTCTCAGCTCACCATGTCCCGCAGGGCGGCGGCTGTCTCCTGGTCCGAGGGAAGGAACGTCTCGATGGCCAGCTCCGAGACAGTGACGTCCAGCGGCGAGTTGAAGGTCGTCAATGTCGAGATGAACGACAGCTGCCGCCCCTCCCACTCGATCACCATCGGCAGCGCGTAGGCGGCGTCGGCGAACGGCTTCACGGAGTCGACACCGCCCTCGGCATCGGCATCGGCGCTAACACCGACACCAGCACCAGCATCGGCACCAGCGATAACGCCGGCATCGGCGGAGAAGGCGGAGACCTCTTGATAGAGATCGGCGAGGGCCGCCGAGCCGCTCCAGGCGATCTGCCGCTCCATCTGGGCCAGCAGATGGGCTCGCCACTGACCGAGGTTGCGGATGCGGGGCGCGAGGCCCTCTGGATGCAGGGCCAGGCGCATGGTGTTGGCCTGCGGTTCCAACAGGTGGCCGGCGACTCCCGAGGCCAGCGCGAGCAGGCTGCGATTGGCTGCCACCACGTTGTAGAGGCTGTCGTGGACGAGAGCCGGATTGGGCTCGTGGGCGGCCAGCAGGTGGTCGAGTTCGCCGCTGAGCGTCTTCATGTCGGGGTCGCCCAGCGGTGACTCGGGGAATACGGGGGCGTACCCGGCGCTGATCAGCAGAGTGTTGCGGTCGCGTACGGGTACGTCCAGGAGTTCGGCGAACCGCAGCAGCAGCGAGCTGCTGGGCTTGGCCCTGCCGGTCTCGATGAAGCTGATGTGCCGGGCGGAACTGTCCGCCCGGGAGGCGAGCTCCAGCTGGCTCACCTTGCGCCGGGCGCGCCACCTGCGCAGTAACGCGCCGACGCTGGACACATCAGGCGACTGCGGCGCTCGGCCGGTCGCCGCCCGGCGGGGCGGGCCGGGGCGGGAAGCCGTGTCGTGTCGCATCGGGCGGTCGGCGGCGTTCACAGGCGCCGGACGCGCAGCACGCCGGTCAACATCGGGAGCGTGAACTCGCCGCCGGCCGTCTCCGGCCTGCTCGCGAGGTACTCGCGGATCCGGCTCAGGGTGGCCTCTTGTTCCTGTTCGGGCATGACCAGCACCCCCGCGCGCGTGGCGAGGGTCGCGACGAGGGAGTCGGCGGTGCGGCGCTGCCCGTGCGGGAACTCGGCCTGTTCCGGTGAGCCGAACCAGGCGGCCCCGCCGGTCTTCGGAAGGTGCATGGCGGCGGTGGCGGTGCGCCAGGTGGCGGGCGTGTCACGCGGGCCGATGACCGCGCTCCCGCCCACCCGCGCGAGCCCGGCGACCCACTCGGCCTCGTCGTCGAAGACGTTCCACAGGCCCGCCAGGACGCCGCCGGGCGCGAGGACCCTGGCGATCTCGGGGCCCGCGGCGGCCATGTCGAACCAGTGCATGGCGTTGCCCGCCAGCACGGCGTCGACGGACGCGTCCGGCAGCGGAATCGCTTCGGCGCTGCCCGGCAGGGCGCGGGCGGTCGGCAGCGAGCGGCGCAGTTCGATCAGCATCGCCGGGTCGGGTTCGACCGCGATGACCTCGATGTCCTCGGCGCCCGACACAGCGGCCGACGACGCGGCCGGCGACGCGGTCAGTGTGGCGGTCAGCTTGCCGGTTCCGGCGCCGAGGTCGAGTACGCGCGGACCGGGCGCGTTCTCGAGGGCCCAGTCCACCGCCGCCCGCGCGTAGTCCGGACGGTGCTCGGCGTAGGCGACCGCTACCGTGCCGAACGACGAGGAATGAAGCTGCCGTTCATCCTGATCCATCCGGTCACCGTAGCGATGCCGCCCGCTGCCGACCACCCCTGTCCTGCTCTCCCGCCGGCCTGCTTCCGTCGGGCTGCTGCCGCCGGGCTGCTCGCGCCGCCCCTTCAGTCATCGGCTCCTTACGACCCCAAAAACCTCATGAGCCACACAAGCCTCACGAGCCCCATAACCCACCCTCATGAGGACTCCCGCTCCGTCAGCTCCGTCGGCAGCACCACCTGCGGGCGGTCCGCCGTGCGTTCCTCGATCTCCTGAAGGAGTACGCGCGCCATGGTGCGGCCCATCTCCTCGATCGGCTGGCGCACGCTGGTCAGCGGCGGGTCCATGTGGCGGGCGACGGCGGAGTCGTCGAAGCCGACGAGCGCGACGTCGTCGGGGACCCGGCGGCCCGACTCGCGGAGCACCTGGCGGGCGCCGGAGGCCATCACGTCGGACGCGACGAAGACCGCGTCGAGGCCGGGCCTGCGGTCGAGGAGTTCGCGCATGGCGCGGCGGCCGCCCTCCTCGGTGAAGTCCGCGGGCGCGACGAGGAGGTCGTCGGGGGCGTGCCCGGCGGCCGCGAGCCCCTCGCGGTAGCCGTCGAGGCGGCACTGGGCCACATACATGTCGAGCGGTCCGGTGATGGTCGCCACGGCGCGCCGGCCGCGGGCGCAGAGGTGGGCGACGGCCTGGCGGGCGCCGTCCACGTTGTCGGAGTCGACGTAGGCGACGGTCTCGCGGGCGGAGCGGCGACCGCTGAGCACCGCGGGCATCTCGATCTCTTCGAGCAGGTCGGGCAGCGGGTCGTCGGCGTGTACGGACACCAGGAGGACCCCGTCGACGCGGTGCGCGGCGAGGTAGTCGGCGAAGCGTTTCCGCTCCTTGGGCGTACGGATGAGGGTGAGGAGCAGCTGCATGTCGGTGTCGGCGAGTTCCGCGCCGACACCCCGGATCACGTCGGAGAAGTACGGCTCGGCGAAGAGCCGCGTCTCGAGTTCGGGGATGACGAGCGCGATGGCGTCGGAACTGCCCGCCGCGAGGGCGCGGGCGGCGCGGTTCGGCACGTAGCCGAGCTCGGCGACGGCCTGCTCGACGATGGCGCGGGTGCGTTCGCTGACCCTCGGCGAACCGTTGATGACCCGTGAGACCGTGCCGCGGCCGACGCCGGCCCGTGCCGCGACCGCCTCCAGAGTGGGTGTGGCGCGCCGCGCGCCACGCCGTGTGGTCCCACCGGTCGCCGCCATGTCTGCCTCCACAGGATGTCGCACCGCACACCATCGAATCCGCTGCTACCGCTTACCGCCGCCGCCTCGGCCGGGGTGGTCGGAGCGGTCGCGGGGGCACGGTCGCGGCTACTGTCCGCCGTCACACCGCCGGGCTGCGGCGGCTCTTCGCCGCGTCACGCTTGGGAGCGCTCCCACAGTACCCGAACCACCCATACCCCAGTACGCCCTGATTCACGCAACGCGTCGGTACGGAACAGTAGTTGATCAGGGCGGCATGCCCGAAGCCCCGGCGGGACGGATCGCCCGCCTTCGGCCCGTAACCGCCCACCCGCCCGTCCGCCGGTTCGCCCGCCCGCCCGTCCATCCGTCGGCCCGTTCCGTCCACCCGCCCTCGCTCCCGCACGTCCACCCGTCCCCGCTCCCATACGTCCGCCCGTCCCCGCTCCCGCTCCCGCTCCCGCTCCCGGGGAATTCGACGACGCGGACCGCACTCGCCGGGCCCGCCCGGGGGTACGTACCCCTGCGGGCCGTCATCATGGCCGAAGCGCTGTCCGGTACCGCATGCGTGTCGCGTCGGCACCGCGCGGCGCGCCCCCGGGCCCCGTTTCACGGCCCGGCTCCGTCCCGGTTCCGAGTCCGTTCCCGCCGCCATCCGACTCCTCTCCAGCCCTCTCACAAATCCCCCTCCAGCCCTCTCACACCCCCTCCGGTCACCCCACAAGCCCCTCCAGTCACCCCACAAGCCACCTCGAACCGCCTCGGGCAACCTCAAGTCGCCCCAGGACGCCTCGGACCAGCCGAAATGCCGCTGTCCTCTGCCCCGCCGCTTCGCTACCCGCTACCCCGTCTCCCCCGTCTCCCCCGTCCAACTCCCCCCACGCGCGACCACACTCGCCCATGCGTGAACACTCGTGAACATGCGTGTGCGCACATGCACGCATGCACTCGCGTACGCGCCCGAACAACACCTGAATTTCTTCACTCACCCCCTTCACCTCGACTATGGGAGCGCTTCCATGACGTCCGAGTCCGAGACAGCCAGCTTTCCCGACGGCTTCCTCTGGGGCGCCGCGACCGCCGCGTACCAAGTGGAGGGCGCGGCACAGGAGGACGGCCGCGCGCCGTCCATCTGGGACACCTTCAGCCGCGTCCCCGGCAAGGTCCGCGGCGGCGACACCGGGGACATCGCCGTGGACCACTACCACCGCTGGCGCGACGACGTGCGCCTCATGGCGGACCTGGACCTGAACGCCTACCGCTTCTCCGTCTCCTGGCCGCGCGTGCAGCCCACCGGCCGGGGCCCCGCCGCCCGGCGCGGCCTCGACTTCTACAGCGCGCTCGTCGACGAGCTGCTCGCGCACGGCATCCGGCCGATGCTGACCCTCTACCACTGGGATCTCCCCCAGGACCTGGAGACGGCCGGCGGCTGGCCGGAGCGCGAGACCGCCCGGCGCTTCGCGGACTACGCGCACCTCGTCGCGGAGGCGCTCGGCGACCGCGTCGAGCTGTGGACGACCCTCAACGAACCCTGGTGCAGCGCCTTCCTGGGGTACGGGGCGGGGGTGCACGCCCCCGGCCGTACGGACCAGGTCGCCGCGCTGCGCGCCGCGCACCACCTCAACCTGGCGCACGGGCTCGGCGCCGAGGCGCTGCGCGCCGCCCTCCCCGCGCACGCGCAGCTCTCCGTCGCCCTCAATCCCAGTGCGGTCAGGGCCCGTTCGCAGTCGGCCGAGGATCTCGACGCTCAGCGGCGGGTGGACGCGCTCGCGACCCGTATCTTCACCGGGCCGATGCTCCACGGCGCGTACCCCGACGACCTCGTCGCGGACACGGCGGGTCTCACGGACTGGTCGTTCGTACGCGATGGCGATCCGGCCGTCATCAAGCACCCCCTCGACGGGCTGGGCATCAACTACTACACGCCCTCAGTGGTATCAGCCGCCACTGACAATCACGCTCCGAGGGCCGACGGCCACGGCGCCGGCGAGTACAACCCCTGGCCCGGCGCCGACGACGTCGCCTTCCATCAGCCGCCGGGCACGCGCACCGCCATGGACTGGTCCGTCGACCCGAGCGGCCTGTACGACCTGCTGATGCGCTTCTCCCGCGAGGCCCCCGGCCTGCCGCTGATGGTCACCGAGAACGGCGCCGCCTACGACGACGAGCCGGACCTGGAGGGCGCGGTCCACGACCCGGATCGGATCGCGTACCTGCACGGCCATCTGAACGCCGTGCACCGCGCCATCGGCGACGGAGCGGACGTGCGCGGGTACTTCCTCTGGTCGCTGCTGGACAATTTCGAGTGGTCCTACGGCTACAGCAAGCGGTTCGGCGCGGTCCATGTGGACTACGCGACCCAGGCCCGTACGCCCAAGTCCAGCGCGCACTGGTACGCCCGGCTGGCCCGTACGAGCCAACTGCTGCCCGAGGTGCCCGGCATGTACGACGGACCGGAGGAAGGCGGTCCGGAGGAAGGCGCGCCCGGGGGCGGCTGCCCGGGTCCCGGAGAGGCGGCGGCGGGCGAGGTCGCGGAGCGGCCTTTCTGAACCAGCGCCCCCCGCCGGCCGATACGGCGGAAGGCGGAAGACCGTCGTTTCAGCGGAAGACCGCCGGTGGCGGCGCCGGGGAAGGCCGCGCGTCAGCGTCGCCGACCGGCGCCGCGCCGCCGGTGAAGTCCAGCAGCGCCCGGCCGTGTTCGACCCGCCCCGCCTGCGGGTCGGTGGCCGCGCGCCGGGTCAGCTCGGCGATCGGCAGCTCGCGGTCGGCGGCCAGCAGCACGGCGTTGCCGAACCTCCGCCCGCGCAGCACCGCCGGGTCGGCGGTCACGCACAGCTCGGGGAAGACGGTGCGCACCGTCGCGATCTGGGACCGCAGATGGGCGAGCGGCGGCCCGTCCGTCAGATTCGCGGCGTACCAGCCGCCGGGCCGCAGCGCCCGCCGCACCTCGCCGACGAACTCGGTGCTGGTCAGGTGCGCGGGCGTGCGGGCCCCGCCGAAGACGTCCGCGATGATCAGGTCCGCCCAGCCGTCCGGCACCTTCGCGAGCCCCGCGCGCGCGTCGCCGCCGCGCACCCGGATGCGCCAGCCGCTCTCCAGGGGCAGCTCGCGGCGTACGAACTGGACCAGCGGCGCGTCGAGTTCCACGATCTGCTGGGTGGAGCGGGGGCGGGTCGCCGCGACGTAGCGGGCGAGGGTGAACGCGCCGCCGCCCAGGTGCACCGCCTGGATCGGCCGCCCCGCGGGGGCCGCCAGGTCGGCGATGTGGCCGAGCCGGCGCTGATAGGCGAAGTCGAGGTGGGTGGGGTCGTCGAGGTCCACGTGGGACTGCGGCGCGCCGTCGATCAGGAGCGTACGGGCGCGGGGGCGCTCCCGGTCGGGCACCAGCTCCGCGAGCCCGCCGTCGACGGCCTCGGAGACCGGCTCCGCCGCCCGCCCGCGCCCCTGCTTCCGTCTGTCCTTCGCCACCCCACCAGTATCGCCCGCACCGCCGTCGCCCTGCCGACCGGCCTTCAGAGAGGGCGGCTGGTGCGTTCGACGGCCTCGATCGTGCGCGCGGCCTCGCCCAGCGCGGCCCGCAGCACGGCCGGGTCGGTGGCCTCGGTACAGGCCGCGTCCGGAGGCACCAGCCAGCCGGTGCCGGTCACGGGCGGCTCGGAGCGGCTCGTACGGGTCTCGCCCTCGTACGTCTGCGTGCAGGCGCTGCCCGGCAGGTCCCACCCGGCCGCGGTGCCGGGCGGCACGAGGAAGCCGAGGGTGCCGCCGTCGCCGTCGTGCAGCACCGGGCCGACGCCGGCGCGCAGCCGCAGGATGTCCACGGCCTCCAGCCCCTGGCGGGCCGGGACGGTGACGAGGTCGCACTGCCGGTCCGGTTCGGGCTCGGCGTCCGCGCGCGGGCCGCGTCCCCGCCGGCCGCGCTCCCGCTCACCCTCGGCGGTCGACGGCTGGGGCGCGGACCACGAGCGCGCCGTGGGCGTCCCCGGCGGTCGGGGAGTGCCCTGCGGAGGTGCTACGTGCGGGGGCGTCGCGCGCCCGGCCGACCCGTACCGCGGCGCCGCGCCGCCCGCCCGTACGACCGCGCCCGCCTGCGAGTCCCCGATGCCCCATCCGGCTTCCGTCAAGGGAAACCCCTCCTCCGCCGCGCTGCTGTGCGTGTGCTCCGGTACACCGGGTTCAACGCCGGAACGCGTCAATGGCTACGGCGCCGCGTCGCCGCAAAGGATGGCATTTCATGGCGGATGCCCAATGGGATATCCGGCTTGTAGTCAAACCGGCTGTAGCGGGACCGTCACAACCGGTACGGTCGTTCTCCTCCAGTACGCCAGCACACACGCCAGTACGGCAGCACCGCCCGGCCCTCCGCACGGGACGGCACTCACCCGGAGAGGGGCCGGCCATGGTGCCGCGCAACGCGCCCGCCTCAGCGGCTTCAGCAGCAGCGACGAGAGCGACGGGGCGGCCGAACGCCGCCTTCCGGCGGCTTCGCGGGCGGCGCTCGCAGGCCGAGTTCGCGGCGGCGGTGCGACGGGCCGCCCGCGAGATCGGCGAACAGGTCTCCTGCGACGCCCGCTATGTCGGACGGGTCGAGTCCGGCGAGATCCGCTGCCCGAATTACGCCTACGAGCGAGTGTTCCGCCATATGTTCCCCGGGCTCTCCCTGAGGGAGATGGGCTTCTCGCCGCGCGAGGCGGTGCGGGGGCGGACAGCGGGTACGGGCGGCGGGCAGGCGGGCGGCGGACAGGCGACCGGCACGGGCGGCGGCGGGCACGCTCCGGGGCGGGGAAGCGCGCCACCCCCTTTAGCGGCCCCCTTAGCGGCTCCCTTAGAGGCCCCCTTGGCGGCCCCTGCTCCGCCCCCTCCCGCGACGGCGGCGCACGACGTCCTGCGGAACGCGTTCCTGCCGAGCGGCGCGCCCGCCCCCGCCCCTGCACCGGCGCACGCGCCCCGCGCCGCCCACCGGGCCGGCGAGCCGGAGGTCCGGGCCGTGGAGGCCGCCGTGCGCCGCATCCGGCTGCTCGACGACCGGCACGGCGCCGACGGCCTCTACCAGCGCGCCGCACAGCCGCTGCGCGCCGCGTACGGGCTCCTGGACCGCGCCGCGGCGCACCGTTCCGTCGCCGACCGGCTGCACGCGGGCGCGGGCGAGCTCGCCATCTCGGTCGGCTGGCTGGCCCATGACTCCGGCCGCCTCGCCGACGCCCGCTCGCTCTACTCCGAGGCGCTGGCCATCGCGCGCGTGGCGGACGACCCGGCGCTGGAGGCGCACGCGTTCGCCAATACCGCCTTCCTCGCCCGCGACGCGGGCCGCCCGCGCGAGGCTCTACGGGCCGCGCAGGCGGCGCAGCGCGCGGCCCGGCAGCTGGCGTCGCCCCGGCTGCTGTCGCTGCTGGCGCTGCGGGAGGCGGGCGGCTGGGCCGGGCTCGGGGACCGGCGGGGCTGCGAGGAGGCGCTGCGGCGCGCGCAGCGGCTCTACGGCCGGGGCGGCCGCGACGCCGATCCCGAGTGGATGACGTTCTTCGGGGAGGCCGAGCTGGCGGGGCTGGAGGCGCAGTGCTGGGCGGCGCTGGGCGTGTGGCCGCGCGCGGCCGATTGCGCGCGGCGCGCCGTCGCGGCGCAGGATCCGCATTTCACCCGCAATATCGCGCTGTTCACGGCGGAACTGGCGGCCGACCTCGCGTGCTGCGGTGCGCTGGACGAGGCGGCCGCGGCGGGCGGGCGCGTGCTGGAGCTGCTGGAGGGGGTCCAGTCGGCCCGTATCCGCGCGATGCTCGCCGGGACCGCCCGCATGCTCCGCCCCCATCACCGCAGCGCTCCGGTGGCGGCCTTCCTCTTCCGCCACGACGCCGCGCGCCTGGCGTGAGGGCCCTGCCCGGGGCTGAGGGCCGGGGGCTGAGGTCCCGGAGTCCGCGTGGCTGAGGGCCGGGGGCTGAGGGCCCGGAGTCCGCGTGGCCGAGATTCCCGCAGGCTGACGGCCCGGCGTCCGACGGCCCGGCGGCGCCGTGCCCGTCAGCCCAGGTGGCCGGTGTCGTTCCAGCGCTCGATCGCCGGTTCGCCGTAGGCCCAGCCGAGGATGGACAGGGACGTCGGGTCGAGCCGTATGCGGGCCGCGAAGGACGGCTCCAGGCCGAGCCAGCGCGCGCCGAGCACGCGCAGCAGGTGGCCGTGGGCGAAGACCAGGACGTCGCGGTCGGCGGAGCGGGCCCAGGCGGTCACCTCGTCCGCGCGGGCGGCGATCTGCGCCAGCGTCTCGCCCTCGGGGACGCCGTCGCGCCAGATGAGCCAGCCGGGGCGGGCGGCCTTGATCTCGTCGGGGGTCATGCCCTCGTACGCGCCGTAGTCGAACTCCATGAGCGCGTCCCACTCCTGCGCGCGGTCGCCGAAGCCCGCGATCTCGCAGGTCTCCTTGGCGCGCGCCAGGGGGCTGGTACGGACCTCGACGCCCGGCAGTCCGTTCCAGGGCTCGTGGCGCAGCCGTTCGCCGAGCAGTTTGGCGCCGTGCCGCCCCTCGTCGAGAAGGGGGATGTCCGTGCGGCCGGTGTGCTTCCCGGACAGCGACCACTGCGTCTGTCCGTGCCGGGCCAGCAGGATGCGCGGTGCCATGTGAGGGGGCCTCTCAATCGGTCTCGGCGGCTGGGTCGGCGAGCGCCTCGGCAGTCGCTTCCGTGGTTGCTTCAGCGAAAATTTCGCCGGTTTTCCCGACAGATACGATCAGATGCGGTCTCTCCACCGTCCATCATCGCGCACCGGACGCGCACCGGACGCGGAGGCAACCGCGGGGCCGGCGGGGGCGTCTCCTACCTCACACGTCACAGCCGCGGACATCACCGCAGGCCGACGCCATGTTGACAGGAAGATGAAGGGCGGTGTGCGACGGATTCCGCGTACACCGTACGGTTGCATGCGCGCTTGTTTGGCCGCCAGAACACAGGAGAGCGTCGCGATGTCCCACACCCCCGCACTCGGGAAGCGGCCTCGCTGGTGGACCGAGCTCCCTCTCATAGCCGTGGTGTACGTGCTGTACTCCGCCGGCCGGCTGCTCGCCCGGGGCGAGGTGAGCGACGCCGTCGGCCACGGGCTCTCCATCCTCCATATAGAGAAGGTTCTGGGGATAAACCTGGAACATCCGCTCAACCGGTTCTTCACCCAGCACGCGCTGTTCGGCATACCCGCCGACTTCGCCTACGCGTCGCTCCACTACCTGGTCACCCCGGCGATCCTCATATGGGTCTTCAAGTGCCGCCCGGCCAACTACAGCTTCCTTCGCACCTGGCTGATGATCGCGACCCTCATCGGCCTCGTCGGCTTCACGCTGCTGCCCACGAGCCCGCCGCGGCTCCTGGACGCGGCCCAGGGGTTCACCGACACCATGGCGCAGTACGGGTCGTACGGCTGGTGGGGCGGGGACGCCAGCGCGCCGCGCGGCCTCGGGGGGCTCACCAACCAGTACGCGGCGATGCCGAGCCTCCACGTGGGGTGGGCCCTGTGGTGCGGGGTCGTGCTGTGGCGGTACGGGCGCGGGCGCTGGGCGCGGATCGCCGGCGTCGCCTATCCGCTGGGCATCGCGTTCGTCGTGATGGGCACCGCCAACCACTACCTCCTCGACGCCGTCGCCGGCATCGCCGTGATGGGCGTCGGGCTGCTGCTGACCCGGCCCGCGCTGCGGCTCGCCGAACGGATCGGAAGCCGCTTCCCGCGCCTCTCCCGCACCGCTCCGCACCCGGGGTCGCACACCGGACCACACACCGCGTCACCTGGTGAAACGCCTGCGGCTGGGGCAGTTGTCAGTGGCGGATGCGAGACTTCGGCAGGTGAACGGTTCCCTCGACAGGCGGCCCGGACCGATGTCGCCGACAGCCACGGCGATGCCCGCGCCGACAGCGCTGCGACAGCGGCTCGCTGAGCTGCGCGGGCCGGGCCGCGCCCCGCGCCCGCTCGACGCCCGTGCCCTCGCCGCGCTGGCCGCCAACCCCGGCTGCGGCCGCCGCGCGCTGCTGGACGGCGCGGGGGTCGACAAGGGCGCGCTGGCCCGCGCGCTGGGGTCGCCCGCCTCGTTCGGCCAGTCGCAGTTCGCGCTCGCGCGCGGCAATTCCTTCGAGGCCAAGGTGAAGGCCGACGGCGGCGCCGAGCTGGTCCGGCTGCTCCACGAGCGCCTGGGGGACGGCTCCCCGGCGCCCGGCCCCGGCCCGGTCGCCGCCCCCGACCTGTCGGCCGCCGGGCCCGAGGGCCGCACGGCCCGTACGGAACTGGCGCTCCAGGAGGCGACGGCCGCGGGCGAGTGGGCGTTCCTCGACCATCCGATGCTGGCCCTGCCCGTCGCCGGATCCCCCGCCTATCTCGAACCGGACGCGGTGGTGGTCCACCCTGACGGCGGCTGGACCGTCGTCGAGATCAAGTCGTTCCCCATGGTGGACGGCTCCGCCGACCCGGCCAAGGTGGGCGCGGCGGCGCGGCAGGCGGCGGTGTACGTACTGGCGCTCGGGGAGCTGGCGGAGCGGCGGGACGGCGGTGCGCGGGAGCCCGGGGACGGCGCGGCGGACCGTGCGGCCGACGGCCACGCGCGCGTGCGCCACCGCGTGCTGCTGGTGTGCCCCAAGGACTTCTCCAACGCGCCGGCCTCCGAGCTCGTCGACGTCCGCAAGCAGCTCGCCACCACGCGCCGCCAGCTGTCCCGGCTGACCCGCGTCGAGGCGCTCGCCGCCGCCCTCCCGGAGGGCACCACCTTCGATCTGCGGCTCACCGACGACGGCCGGACCGCGACCCGTCCCGTCGAGGAGCTGGCGGCGGCCGTCGAGTCAGTGGACGCGGCGTACGCGCCGGACTGCCTGTCCGTCTGCGAGCTGGCGTTCCACTGCCGGGAGCGGACCCGCGCGGCCGGGGCGGTGGAGTCCCTGGGCCGCGGCGTGCGCGCCGAGCTGGGCGATCTCACCACCGTGGAGGCGGTGCTGGCCGCGGCCCACGGGGAGGCGGGCGACGCCGACGACCCCGCCGTCGGGGCGCTGCGCCGCGCGGCGGCCCTGCGGGCGGAGGCGCTGGCGGAGGCCGCGTACAGCGGTGGGGGCGGGGGTGCGGTATGCGGCTGACTCCGACGGGCCGTGGGGCCGGTGAAGCCCGAGAGACCCGTGAGGCCGGTGAAGCCCGTGAGGTCGGGAAAACCCCTGAAGCCGGGAAGGCCCGCGAGGCCCGTGGGACCTGTGGGGAGGGCGCATGTCGCTGATCAGCACGCTGGCGCGGATGGAGGCCGCCAGGGACGGGTACGCGCGCCCCGGCGCGACCGTGCGGCACCGGCATCTGGCCGAGCGGCCCCTCGTGCTGGTGCCGCTGACGACCGCGGGCGAGGCGGGCGCGCCGCTGGGCGCGCTGGTGGGGACGGACCGGGACGCGCCCCGGCTTCTGGTCGTGGCGCAGCCGCGCGACCGTGACCTGCGGTTCGCGTTCCTCGCCGACCTGGCCGACGCGGTGCTGCCGCACTTCGAGGCGTTCGCCGACGACGTCGAGGCCGCCGAGCGCTCCGAGGCGGACCCGGAGACCGGGAAGAAGGTGAAGGTCGAGGTCGAGCTGTGCGCGGACGCGCCGCAGCTGCTGGTGCCGAGCGCGGCCGGCGTGGAGTACGTACGGTTGCTCGGCCGGTCCATGCGGTTCCGGCGGACCGCCGAGCAGGACCCCGACACGCCGTATCCCGCTCCCCCGCGCGTGCCGCTGCTCGGCCGCTGGCTGACGCACATCGGTGAGCGCGCGCGGGTGCCCGGCTCGTCGCTGCTGCTGGCGATGACACAGGTGCTGGGCCGGCACTGGGCGACGGGCCAGAGCAATCTGGAGGACCAGCACCTGGGCGCGCTGCTCGCCTGGATAGACCCGCCGCCGGGGATGACGGGCGCGGAGGCGGCGCTGCGCGCGGAGCTGGAGCGCGGCCCGGACGGCCTGCTGACCACGCCGCCCGCCGGCCCGGCCACCGACCCGGTCTTCGACAACAAGCGGCTCGCCCCGGCCATCGCGCGGTACGACGCGGCGCGCGCGGAGATGCTGGACGCGGCGCGCGGCCGGTTCGAGGGGGACCCGGCGGCGGGCACGGCGCCCGACGCGGGCCGCGCGGGGTCGGCGCGCGCCCGGCAGCGGGCCGCGCACGAGGCGCTGGGCGCCGCCGAGCGTGAGGTGCGCGAGCTGGTGGCGTCCCAGCTGCGGCCGGCGTGGGACGCCGTGTGGCACGGGCTCGACCTGCTCCGCGCGCTCCCCGAGGGCAGCAGGGTCGCCGACCGCTGGAAGCGCGACCGCTGGTCGTACACGGCCCACCGGGACCGCGTACGGGCCGGGGAGCCGCCGCAGCCCAAGCAGGACGACGCGGTGACGGCGGCGCAGAAGCTGTCGGCGCGGGAGACGGCGCAGGCGCAGCTGGACGCGCAGGAGGCGCTGGACGATCCGCTGGTGATGGCGGGGCGGCGGCTGGCCGGTGAGGCGTTCGCGGGCGAGGTGACGGAGGTGGTGATGGCCTACACGGAGGCGAAGGTTCCGCGCCCGCGCCCCCTGGTGACGGTCCGGACGGAGGACCGCCCGTTTCTGGAGGAGCGCGCCAAGCTCTACCGGGCGCTGGCCGACGGCAAGACGCAGACCGCCGAGTTCGTGGCGTACGAACCGGGCGCGCTGGTCGTGCAGTTGACCGGCGGCATGGGGCGCGGCAAGGTCCCCGAGCCGGGTTCGGTCCCGGACAAGGGGGACCGCGTGTGCTGGACGCTCTTCGAGCACGCGCCGCGCGGCGGGCCGGAGTTGCCGGACCCGGAGCGTACGCCGTGGACGCACGGCGGCCCGCCGTCCGCCGCCGTTGCCACTGCCACCGGTGCCGCTACTGCGGGTGAAGGCCCCGCGGCCGTGCACCCGCCCGAACCCGCCGCCGAGCAGCCCGACCCCGTGACCTCCGAGGACTTCCTGTGACCGGTTCCCGTGCCGCGTTCGACCCCGGCGCCGCGGCCGGCGCCGCGACGGACGCGATCCTGCACGACACCCTGCACGGTCCGCACCGCGGCGTGGTCGTCGACTCCCCGCCCGGCGCGGGCAAGTCCACGCTCGTCGTACGGGCCGCCCGCGAACTGGCCGCCGCCGGGCGCCCGCTGATGATCGTCGCGCAGACCAACGCCCAGGTGGACGACCTGGTCGACCGGATCGCGAGCCAGGACCCGGAGCTGCCGGTGGGCCGGCTGCACAGCAACGACCCGCACCCCTACGACCCGGCGCTCGACGCGTACCCCTCCGTCGTGAAGTCCCCGAAGGCGGCGGCGCTCGCCGGGCTCGACATCGTGATCTCCACGGCCGCCAAGTGGGCGCACACCAAGGGCGTCGAGCCGTGGGGGCACGCGATCGTGGACGAGGCGTACCAGATGCGTTCGGACACCCTGCTGGCCGTGGCCGGGCTCTTCGAGCGGGCGCTGTTCGTGGGCGACCCCGGCCAGCTGGACCCGTTCAGCGCGGTGGGCGCGGACGGCACGGGCCAGTGGGCGGGGCTGTCGTACGACCCGTCCGCGAGCGCGGTGTCCACGCTGCTGGCCCACAACCCCGGCCTCCCCCAACACCGGCTGCCCGTCTCCTGGCGGCTGCCCGCCTCGGCCGCGCCGCTGGTCTCGGGCGCCTTCTATCCGTACACGCCCTTCCGCAGCGGCACGGGGCCCGGCGAGCGGCGGCTCTCCTTCGGCGTGCCCTCCGACGGCTCGGGGCCGGACCGGGTGCTGGACGAGGCGGCGGAGTCGGGGTGGGGGCTGCTGGAGCTCCCCGCGCGCAGCACGCCGCGTACGGACCCGGAGGCCGTACGGGCCGTGGCACTGGTGATCCGGCGGCTGCTGGACCGCGGCGCGGCGGCGGTCAGCGAGCGCTCGCCGGACCCGGCGCCGCTGACCCCCGACCGCCTCGCGGTGGGCACCGCCCACCGCGACCAGGCCGCCGCCGTCCGGGCGGCCCTCGCCGAACTGGGGGTCTCCGGGGTCGCGGTGGACACGGCGAACCGGCTCCAGGGCCGCGAGTTCGACGTGACGGTGATGCTCCATCCCCTCTCAGGCCGCCCCGACGCCACGGCGTTCCACTTGGAGACCGGCCGGCTGTGCGTACTGGCCTCGCGCCACCGGCACGCGTGCATCGTGGTGTGCCGGGCGGGCGTCGCCGAGCTGCTGGACGACCATCCGTCGGCGGAGCCCGTGCAGTTGGGGGCGGCGGTCACGTTCCCCGACGGCTGGGAGGCGATGTGCGCCACGTGGGAGCACTGGTCGGAGCACCGGGTCCCCTGGCGGCCTTGAGCGGGGTCGCCGGGGCTTCCGGTGAGGTGGACGGAGCGTCCCGTTGAGCCGGGGCGCACTTGCGCAGGGCGGGACAATGGAACGCGGCACACGATCCTGGAGGTAGGCACATGTCCGAGCCGCAGTCGGCAGGCGAAGCGCGCGAGGCCGCGCCGCGGCGTATGAAGCCCGCGCCCCTGCTCTTCGAGCCGCCGGAGTCGGTCGCGGAGGCCGAGCACTTCTTCGACCTCGAATCGATCGACGATCCGCGCGAGCAGCTCTCCCGCGCCACGGAGCTGACGCTGGCCTTCCGCGCGGCCGCGGACCGGGCCACGGAGTTCCAGGCCATCGCCGCCGCCCTCCTCGCCGACCCCAAGCGCTTCGACCGCCTGTCCGCGGCCGCGGTCGGCGAGCGCGCCGAGTGGACCGAGGACTACGCGCAGAAAATGATCGAATTCGGCCGCGGCCTCCTCCGCGAAAACACCCCACCACCGGCCTGACGGCCCGCCGCCACTCCGCCCCCGCGGGGGCCGGCCCGTACGGACAGGGGATCGGCCGCCCCGTCCTTACGGACAGGGGGCAGGAGCCCCGCCCCCGCCCCGTCAGGGAATCGGTGGAGGGGCCCACCATGTGCCCCACCCCGCCTCGCCCCGGCTCATGATCGCCAAGATCATGAGCCGTTGGCATATGCGAGGGCGGACCGTACTGCACCGCACCCCATCCCGTCCCGGTTTCCACCAATCTGCAGAAACGGAACTCCATGTACCGGTAAACCTGTCCGGCATGAGCACCTGGCCCAGCGAACCGTCCCCCATACGCCCCATCCACCCCACCCGTCCTGCCCGCGTCCACTCCTCCGGTACGGCGCGACGGTCCCGGCAGGCCCGCCACACCGCCGCCTACGTCACCCTCGCCGGCGCCGACTGGCTCGCGTCCGCCAGCCCGTTTCCGCGCAGCGTGCACGCGCTCTGGGCCGCCGATCCGGCCGCGCCCGTCGTGCTGCCCTGCGGCACCGCCTTCGACGTGATCAGCGTGCCCGCGCTCTTCGGCCGCCGGCTGGCGGATCAGCTGTGGTCGGACGGGCCCGGCTCGGGGCCCGTGGCCGCGCAGCGGGGGCGCATCCTGCTGTTCGCGGCCATCGGCACGGCGCAGCGGCTGCCCGCGCTGCTGGACTGGGAGGAGTGGCGTGCGCTGGTGCCGCAGCCGCTGTGCCACGGCAAGGGGGACGCGGTGACCGTGCCGCCGCTGTTCCCCGTCGACCTCCTCGACTCCCCGGAGGCCGATACGAAGCCCGGACCGCCCTCCCGCTGGCTGGTCGCGCCCGATCTCCGGCACCCCTGGCTGCCGGGGCCCGAGGCGCTGCTGTGGGGGTGCGTACGGGCGGCGCGCACCAGGCCGGCCGATCCCGCCGACACCCCCGCGACCAGCCAACACGCGCTCGCACCGAGCTGAAACTTATCGATTTTCGCTTCCCCGTACGGGGGTGCTAAGGTCTTCTACGTCAGCAGGCGCCGCTAGCTCAGTTGGTTAGAGCAGCTGACTCTTAATCAGCGGGTCCGGGGTTCGAGTCCCTGGCGGCGCACCGACAGACTGAGGGCCCCTCGCGAGAGCGAGGGGCCCTCAGTCGTTCCCGCTCTCACTCCGTGGTGACCTTCACCGTCCACGCGCCCGCCGTCGTCCGGCCCTCCACCGTCACCCGCACCCCGCTGCCGTCCCCTCCCCCGCCGCCCGTCTCGACGCTCTCCCCGATGTCGAGCGGGGCGTCGGCGAGCGGCGGGTAGACCGAGGCGCCCACGCACGCGCCGGTCCGGGGGTGCCCGTCCAGCACCTGGACCGGTCCGTCGCCGGACGCGGTGTCGCTGCGTACGCGGTAGACGAGCACTCCTTCCGCGCAGGACCCGGCGTCGTTGCCCCCTACGCCGCGCGCCTCGACGGCCACGGCCTCGGCGGGCCCCGTACGGATCACGAGGAGCCGGGTGCGGTCGTCGGCGCCGGGCTGCATGGGGGCCTCCAGCGGCTCCAGGACGTGGTGGCCGGCGCCGGGGCCGCGGACGCAGTCGACCTGGCGCGCGGTGAGCCAGCCGAGCTTCCACTTGTGCCAGCCGAAGGGTTCGGAGGCCAGTCCGAACTGGCTGCCCATGAGGTCCCAGTCGCCGACGTGGGTGTCCCAGTCCCCTTTGCCGTCGGTCGGCCGGTGGTAGAGGTCGGGGAGGTCGAAGACGTGCAGGGTCTCGTGGGCGAGCACATTGCGGTCGGGCGGGTGGTGCTCGAAGACGGTGACGATGCGGCTCAGCGGGGAGCCGTCGACGGAGATCGGCTCGTCGAGGTTTATGACCTTGGTGGCGTCCGAGTCGACGCCGGGCGCGTCGGGGTCGGCGACCAGGTAGACGACGTCGTAGCGGCTGAAGTCCACGGCCGGGTCGGCGGCGGCGACGGCGTCGCGCAGATACGCGGAGCGGTGCTCGGCGTCCCAGTCCCGCTGTATCCGGTACGCGGTGGACTTCCGCGGCATCCGCAGCCAGCGCTTCACGGGGTGCACGTCCAGCTTGAACTTCCCGTACGAGGCGCGCTCGAAGAACCGGGAGGTGCCGGGGAAGTGGTCGGCGGCCAGGTCGCCGGGGCTCGTGCCGGGCTCGGCGTCGGGGAAGGAGAGGAAGACCATGACGGCGTGCAGCCGGCCGCGGGGGCGGGGGTAGGCGGGGTCCCAGGAGTCCAGACCCTCGGAGTGGTGGGCCTCGCTGCGCGGCAGCGCGCACGGCCCGGCCGCCCCGGCCGCCTGCACGGGGGCCGCGACGATATTGCTGGCGATCACCGCGCAGAGGGAGGAGAGCAGGGCGGCGGCGCGGCGCAGCCGCGACCGGTGCACTCCCTCGGGTGGCTGCGGACGCACCACGTCGACCTCCCGGGCCGGAATCGGGACACCCACCCACCCTGTGGCGGTTCGCGGTGGTACGCCCTGTTCCACTGCCCCAGTCGAGTGACTCGGCCTTCTACGGGGTAAGTAACACTCAGTCACGTGCGATCAGCCAGCCGACACAGTCCCCAATCAATCGATCGGAACCGGTCAAACGCTCACCCTGAGTGCCGTTGATCACGACTGAGTCGCTGGAACGGCCCTCGCGTGAACCTCTATGATCGCCACATTTCCAGCAAAGCCACGCGGGAGCGAGCGGTGAGCGGAACCCCCGACGGCCAGGGCGGCGTGCCCGCAACGGCGCTGCCAACGATCACTGAACGTAGCGCATCCTCCGGTGAGTACCATGCCGGATTCCGCGCCGAGTACCGGCCCGACTGTCTCGCCGACTACCGCGCCGCCTTCGACGGCGCGCACCTGGCGATGGCCGTGGTCGACCGGGGCGGCTTCATCCTCACCGCGAACGCGGCGCTCGGCGCGCTCCTCGGCTCCGACCCCGCCCGGCTCGCCGCGACCCCCGCCGCGGACCTGGCCGATCTGCGCGCGGACCCGCGCACCTGGGCCGCGTACCGCGAAGTGCTGCACGGCCGCCGCGACCGGTTGCGCTGCACCCGCCGGCTCCCGCAGCCCGGCGGCGGCTCCCTGTGGGCCGAGATCGTCGTCGCGCCGCTCCCGGACAGCTGCAACACGCTGCTGTCGGTGTCCGACATCAGCGAGCGGTACGACCTGCGGGCCCGGCTGCGCCACCTCCAGATGCACGACCCGGTGACCCGGCTGCCCAACCGGGGCCTGTTCTTCGAGCGGCTGTCCATGGCGCTGGAGGCGGCGACGTACGAGCTCGGCGGCAGCGGCCGGATCGGGCTGTGCTACCTCGACCTCGACGGCTTCAAGGCCGTCAACGACACCCTCGGCCACCGCGTGGGCGACCGGCTGCTGATCGAGGTCGCGCAGCGGCTGACCGAGTGCGCGGCGCCCGGCGGCCATCTGGTGGCGCGGCTCGGCGGCGACGAGTTCGCGCTGCTCGTGGAGGGCTCCTCCGGGACCGAGCAGGTCTCGGGGCTCGCGACGGACGTGCTGGCCGCGTTGCAGCGACCGTTCGACGTGGCGGGGCAGCGGCTGGCCGTCTCGGCGTCCATCGGCGTCGTGGAGCGGCCGTCCGTCGGCACCCACGCCACCGAGCTGATGCAGGCCGCGGACACGACGCTGTACTGGGCGAAGGAGGACGGCAAGGCGCGCTGGACGCTCTTCGACCCGGAGCGCAACGCGCACCGGATGACGCGCCAGGCGCTCTCCAGCACGCTGCGGCCGGCGGTGGACCGGGACGAGTTCGTGCTGGAGTACCAGCCCCTGGTGGGGCTGGACGACGGGGCCGTACGGGGGGTGGAGGCGCTGGTGCGCTGGCGCCATCCGCAATTCGGAATTCTGGCGCCGAATCGGTTCATCGGACTTGCTGAAGAGAATGGCGCGATCGTCCCGCTGGGCCGCTGGGTGCTGGCGACCGCCTGCCGCCAGGCCCGCCGCTGGCAGCTCGCGCACCCCGCGGCGCCGATCACCGTCAGCGTCAATGTGGCGGTGCGCCAGGTCTGGGACTCGGACCTGGTCGCCGACGTCGCGGCCGTGCTGCGGGAGACCGGGCTGCCCTCCCGCCTGCTCCAGCTGGAACTGACCGAGTCCGCCGTGATGGGGTCGGCCGGCCGGCCGCTGCAACAGCTCCAGCAGCTCAGCGACATGGGCGTGACCATCGCCATCGACGACTTCGGCACCGGCTACTCCAACCTCGCCTACCTCAGCCGGCTGCCGGTCTCCGCCCTGAAGCTGGACGGCTCGTTCGTACGGGGCTTCAGGACCGATGAGCACCCGAACCCGGCCGACGAGACGATCGTCGAGGCGCTGGTGGAGCTCGCGCACCGGCTGGGGCTCAAGGTCACGGCGGAGTGCGTGGAGAGCGCCGAGCAGGCGCGCCGGCTGCGGCGGATCGGCTGCGACACCGGCCAGGGGTGGTTCTACTCCCGGCCGGTGACACCGGAGCTGATCTCCGCGCTGGTGGGCTCGGAGGGCCACCCGGCCGACGAGAGCCCACCGGCGGAGCCGGGCCGGGCGGCCGAGGAGGGCCACCCGGACTGCGGGGGTTAGCCCGTCCCTCAGCCCGCGTCCGGCGTGCGGTCCGCCGGGGAGGCGGCCGGGAGGTGCGGCAGCTCGTACGCGTCCGCGATCAGTTCGTACGAGCGCAGCCGCGCGTCCCGGCCGTGCGCGTTGGCCGTGATCATCAGCTCGTCCGCGCCGGTCCGCTTGGCGAGCCCGTCGAGTCCCGCGCGCACCTCGTCGGGCGTGCCGTGCACGACGTTGGCGAGCCAGCTGTCGACGAACTCCCGCTCCGCGGGGCTGTATTCGTACGCCGCCGCCTCTTCGGGGGTCGGCACCAGGCCCGGCCGGCCGGTGCGCAGCCGCAGCATCGACAGCGCGCCCGTGCGCACCTGGCGGAGCGCCTCCTTCTCGTCCTCGGCGGCGAACGCCTGCACGCCGATCTTCGCGTACGGCCGGTCGAGGACCTCCGAGGGGCGGAAGGACTCGCGGTAGAGGTCGAGCGCGGGGATGGTGTTGGCGGCCGAGAAGTGGTGGGCGAACGAGAACGGCAGCCCGAGCGTCCCGGCGAGGCGCGCGCTGAACCCGGAGGAGCCCAGCAGCCAGATCACCGGCCGGTCCGCGGACTGCACGCCGCCGGGGACGCTGCCCTGCACGGGGCCGGGGACCGCGTGGATACGGGCGTAGCGGTGGCCGCCGGGGAAGTCGTCGTCCAGGAACCGGGTCAGCTCCGCGAGCTGCTGCGGGAAGTCGTCGGCCCCCTCGTGCAGCCGGTCGGTGCGGCGCAGCGCGGCGGCGGTCGCGCCGTCCGTGCCGGGCGCGCGGCCGAGGCCGAGGTCGACGCGGCCCGGCGCGAGGGCTTCGAGGGTGCCGAACTGCTCGGCGATGACCAGGGGCGCGTGGTTGGGGAGCATCACGCCGCCGGAGCCGAGGCGGATGCGGTCGGTGTGCGCGGCGAGGTGGGCGAGGATGACGGCCGGGGAGGACGACGCCACACCCGGCATGGAGTGGTGCTCGGCCACCCAGAACCGCTGGAACCCGCGCCGCTCGGTCAGCTGCGCCAGCCGGACCGTGGTGCGCAGCGCCTCGCCGGCGGTCAGCCCGCTGCCGACCGTCGCGAGGTCCAGTACGGACAGGGGTACGGGCGCGCTGCCCCTGGGCTCCGCCCGGATGGTGTCGTGGGTCTCGTCCACGCCGCCCTCGTCCCGCACTTCGGCCACGGTGGCCCGCCTCTCCGGTCGCTGTCTCGCCGGCGGATCCGCGCTGGTCCGCCCGTCGGTCACCGAAGTCAACCGGAGCTGCTCTCCGGTTATTCCCGGCGCGCGGGAATTCCCGGGATTTCCGGACCGTACGCACCGCGCGGGCCCCCGCCAGTACGCGCCGCGCGGGCCCCTGCCCGTACGAGCTCGCGTCCGTACGAGCTCGCGTCCGTACCCGTACGAGGCCCGGACCCCGCGCGTACGAGGCCGCGCTCTGCGGATGGCGGCCGGGCAGCCGTGCGGGCCGCGTCCCGCCACCCGTCTACAGGGTCCGCCGTCCGCCCTCGAAGAGCCTTCCCAGGTCCGGGCAGGCCGCCGCGTGGCCGAGGAGGCGCAGCCCCTCCCAGGCCGTGACCTGGTTGGCGGTGAGCACCGGCTTGCCCACGGCCGCCTCCAGGGCGGGCAGATGGGCCGCGGTGTGCAGGGCCGTGTCCGGGAGGAGGACCGCCTCGGCCGCGGGGTGGTCGCCCGCCCGAGCCAGATCCAGCACCTCCTCGCGGCCCCACGTGCCGACCTCGGCGGCGGTGATGACGCCGCTGCCGCGGGCCGCGACGACCTCGACCCCGGCGGACTTCAGGAAGGCCGTGAAGTACTCGGCCACGTCCGCCGGATACGTCGCCGCCACCGCGACCCGCTCCGCGCCCACGGCCCGTACCGCGTGGGCGAAGGCGAACGACGTGCTGGACGCCGGGAGGCCCGCGGCGGCCGACAGCTCGCGGACCTGCTCGTGCGCGCCGTCCCAGCCGAACACGAAGCTCGCGCTCGTACAGGCCCAGACCACGGCCCCCGCGCCCTGTCGCCGCAGCTCGGCCGCCCCCGCCGCGAGCCGCGCCGCGGACCCCATCTCCAGCAGGGCGTCCACCCGGTGCGCGTCCTCGCCGATGTCGGTGTGGACGAGCGGCAGCCGGACGCCGCCGATGAGCGATTCGAGGCGCGGGTAATCGTCTTCCGCGGAGTATCCGGGGTAGAGGAATCCGACCGTGGGCGCCTGCTCCGTCCGGGGGTCCGTCTGCGGCACGTGGGGCATCTGCGGCTCCTGGCTGACGTGGGAAGAGAGGGCTGTCCAGGGGGCTATCCGGGGTCCTCCGACAGGGCCTGGCCCGGCGGGTCGAACCCCTCGGCCGGCTCGCCGTCCGGCACGGCCGCCGGGCCCGTGAGCGCGGCCTCGACGACAGGCGGTATCGAGGGCGCTATCGGGGGCGGGGAAGCAGAAGACACGGAAGGGACCGACGGGACGGCCGGGACGGAAGGCGCCGACGGGACCGACGGGACCACCGGTATCGGCCGGGCCGGTGGCGGCGACGAGCACATCCCCGCCGGTCCCGATCTCGCGACGGGGTCCAGCAGCGCCTGGTACGGGCCCACCGCCCGCGACCCCGTCAGCCGCAGCGCCGCCCAGACGGTCACCTGGTTGGCGGAGAGCACCGGCATCCGCAGCTCCGCCTCCAGCTGCGGGATCACGTCGTACGTCGGCAGGTTCGTACAGCTGATGAAGAGCGCGTCGGCCGCGCCCACCACCGCCTGCCGGGCCATGTCGACGACGTCCCGGTAGGGCACCTTCCAGATGTGCCGGGTGAGTCCGAGGTACGCGCGGCCGGTGACCGTGATGCCCGCGCCCGCCAGATACTCCTCCAGCGAGTCGGTCACCGACTTCGTATAGGGCGTGACCACCGCGATGCGCCGGGCGCCGATCTCCCGCAGCGCGTCGAGCAGCGCCCCGGAGGTCGTCACCGCGGGCACCTCGCCGGCCTGCGTCATGGCCGCGCACATCGCCCGCTCGCCCGCGACGCCGCCGACGAAACTGCCGGAGGTGCAGGCGTACGCGACCGCGTCCGGCTCGACCGCGGAGAGCGCCCGTACCGCGTGGCGCAGCGTCTCGTGCTCGCTGACGAGCCGGGCGAGGTCGAGGCTGACCTCGACGGGCACGAAGGGCGTCCGGGTCAGGTGGAGGGAGACCTCGTCGGGGACCCACCGCCACAGTTCGCGGTCGAGAGCGAAATCGAAGGGGGCCACCACCCCCACGCCGCACTGCGGCCGCGGGCCGCCCAGAAAGGAGGAGACGTCCATATCGCACTCCAATACAGCGGAGAGCAAGGCCATCGGCCTGGGGAGACAGGGTGCCGGCCTGCGCCGGGACGTCGGGACAGAGGGTGTTCCGTCGGCATCATCAGCGCCTTGTTGACGACGGTAGTTTCAGGTCCCTAGCGTGGTCAATCCTCATATCTCCGGGTACTTGTCGACTGTCACCGACACTCAAGCGGACCCCCATTTCGAAACGGTTTCCCGCCTATGTCCGATAGCACCGTTCTCGTCCTCGGCACCGAGCCCCCGGTCCGGCTCGACCGTCTCGAAGGCCGCGCCTCCGTGGTGGTCTGCGACGACGCCTCCTTCCCCGATCTGCTGCCGACCGCCGACGCCCTGCTGGTCTGGGACTTCGGCAGCCGGGCCGTGCGCGACGCGTGGCCCGGCGCGGGCCCGCGGCCCGGCTGGGTGCACACCGCGAGCGCCGGGGTGGACCATCTGCTCTCCCCGGCGCTCGCCGCCAGTCCCACGCTGGTCACCAACGCGCGCGGCCTCTACGAGCAGCCGATCGCCGAGTACGTCGCCGGGCTGGTGATCGCCATGGCCAAGGATTTTCCCGGCAGTTGGGAGCTTCAGCGGCAGCGCCGCTGGCGCCACCGGGACACGATGCGGCTGGCCGGGACGCGTGCCGTGGTGGTCGGCGGCGGGCCGATCGGACAGGCGGTGGCCCGTACGCTCGCGGCCCTGGGCATCGTCACGGAGCTGGTCGGGCGGACCGCGCGGCCGGGCGTGCGCGGCGCGGACGAGCTGGCCGGGCTGCTGCCGGAGGCCGACTGGGTGGTGTGCGCGGCGCCCCTGACGGCGGCCACCCGGGGGATGTTCGACCGGGAGGCGTTCGCCCGGATGAAGCCCGCGGCCCGTTTCGTGAACGTCGGGCGGGGGCCGCTCGTGGTCGAGGACGATCTCGTGGAGGCGCTGGTCAAGCGGCGGATCGCGGGCGCGGCCCTCGATGTGTTCGAGAGCGAGCCGCTGGGCGCGGAGAGCCGGATGTGGGATGTGCCGGGCCTGTTCGTCTCGCCGCACATGAGCGGGGACACGGCGGGCTGGCGGGACGATCTCGCGGAGCAGTTCCAGGACAACTTCGACCGCTGGGCGGCGGGCGAACCGCTGTTCAACGTGGTGGACAAGCAGCTCGGCTACGTCCCGGCCGCCGCCCCCGGGGCGCCGGATCCGACCGACCCCTCGCGGAGGACCGTATGACCTCACTCGCCGATCTCACGGCCCTCCAGCTGCTCGCCGGCTACGGCTCGGGCGCGTTCTCCCCGGTGGAGGTGGTGCGCGCCAACCTGGCGCGGATGGCGGAGGCCCCGCCCGCAGTCAACGCCTTCACCCGGGTGTCCGCCGACGCCGCGCTGCGGGAGGCCGAGGCGTCGGCGGCGCGGTGGCTGCGCGGCGAGCCCTCGGGGCTGCTGGACGGCGTGCCGGTGACCGTGAAGGACCTGCTGCTGACGCGCGGCGAGCCGACGCTGCGCGGCTCGCGGACCGTACGGGCGGAGGGGCCGGCCTGGGACGAGGACGCGCCCTCGGTGGCGCGGCTGCGCGAGCACGGGGCGGTGTTCCTGGCGAAGACGACGACGCCGGAGTTCGGGTGGAAGGGCGTCACGGACAGCCCGCTCCAGGGGATCACCGGCAATCCGTACGACCCCTCGCGCACCGCGGGCGGCTCCAGCGGCGGCAGCGCGGCGGCGGTGGCGCTGGGGGCGGGGCCGCTGAGCCTGGGGACGGACGGCGGGGGCTCGGTCCGTATTCCCGCGTCCTTCTGCGGCATCTTCGGTCTCAAACCCACCTATGGGAGGGTTCCGCTGTATCCGGCGACCCCCTTCGGGACGCTCTCGCACGTCGGGCCGATGACGCGGGACGCGGCGGACGCGGCGCTGCTGATGGATGTGATCAGCGGTCCCGACTGGCGGGACTGGTCGGGGCTGGGGCCGCACGGCACGACGTTCCAGGAGTCGCTGCGCGGCGGGGTGCGGGAGCTGCGGGTCGCGTACAGCCCGAGCCTGGGCGCGGGCGGTCCGGACGGGCACGGCGTGGTCGACCCGGAGGTGGCGGCGGCGGTCAGGCGGGTAGCGGAGCTGCTGGAGCGGCTGGGCGCGCGGGTGGAGGAGGCCGATCCGGGGTTCGCGGACCCGGTGGAGGCGTTCCACACGCTGTGGTTCAGCGGCGCGGCGCGCGTCGTGCAGCCGCTGGGCGCGGCCGACCGGGAGCTGCTGGACCCAGGGCTGCGGGAGATCGCCGAACTGGGCGCCTCGTACAGCGCGCTGGACTATCTGGCGGCGGTGGACGCGCGGATGGCGCTGGGCCAGCTCATGGGGAGCTTCCACAGCGCGTACGACCTGCTGCTGACGCCGACGCTGCCGATCACGGCGTTCGAGGCCGGGCACGAGGTGCCACCGGACTCGAAGCACACGCGGTGGACGGGGTGGACCCCGTTCACGTACCCCTTCAACCTCACACAGCAGCCCGCCGCGACGGTGCCGTGCGGGCTGTCGGAGGCGGGGCTGCCGATCGGCGCGCAGCTGGTGGCGGCCCGGCACGCGGACGCCGTCCTGCTGCGCGCGGCGCACGCGCTGTACGAGGCGGGGGTGGCCGAGCAGGTGGCGCCGGCGCTCGCGCGGTAGGTCCGCGCGGGGGGGGGCGCGTACGGACCACCCGGCAGGTTGCGCGCGGTAGGCGCGTACGGACCACCCGGCGGGTCGCGCACGGTGGGCGCGTACGGACCACCCGGCGGGTCGCGCACGGTGGGCGCGTACGGGCCGCCCGGCAGGCTGCGCGCGGTAGGCGCGTACGGGCCGTGGGCCGCGGGTGTCGCGCCGTGCGGCCCGTACGCGGCGGGGTCAGGCCCTGCGGAAGGTGAGGGTCTCCCCCAGCGCCCCGGCCCGCCACAGGTCCTGGCAGGCGTCCGCCATGCGGTCGAGGCCGTCGACGACGGTGCCCCAGACGATGCCCGGCACCCATCCGGCGTCGCCGTTGATCAGGAGGTTGTTGCGCTCGTAGAAGAGCGCCAGGTCGACGACCTGGGACCGGCCCTGGTGCTTGGCCCGGCTCTCATAGCCGTACGCCTTCGTGCCGAGCTCGGTGTCGGAGAAGGTGAAGTAGCAGAGGTCTCCGGGGATGGGGGTGACCGTCGGGTTCTCCAGCGGCGGCTCCTCCAGGGCGAACGTCGGCAGCAGGGCGTAGATCTCGTTGCGCGCGTACTTCGCGTGGTAGACGTCGCCGCCGAGCGGCAGCGCGTCCCAGACGGCCGCGCAGGTCAGCGGGGCGCGGTCGGTCAGCAGCCGGGCCGTGCAGCGCACGCCTCGCTTGTCGAGCGAGACTTCAATGAATTGATCACTCATCGCCGTTCCTCTCCTGCTTCCGCTCGCCGGCAGTGCATTCCGTCGTTCGGTCTGACTGGCTTTCAGCTTGCCTCACTCCACCGCCAATTGCTGCGCATCGACCCACCGCACAACAGCTGCATCAAGGTCTGAAAACGATCTGCATATCTTCGACGGGGCGGGGTACCCGCGCGCCCATGGCTCCACCCAAGGAGAACTACAAGAGAATCGTGATGCGCCGCCGCTCGCTCCTCGCGGGCGGCACGGCAATGGGTCTGCTGGGCGCGGTCGGCTGCAGCCGGGTGTCGACGGCGGACGCCAGGGACGGGGGAAATCTGCTGGAGCGGCTGAAATCGCAGGGCACGGTCCGGCTGGGGATCGCGGGGGAGATCCCCTTCGGCTATATCGACAAGAACGGCGATTTCACCGGTGAGGCGCCGGAGTTGGCGAAGGTGATATTCCCGCGCCTGGGGGTGCCGCGCGTCCAGCCCGTGCCGACCGAGTTCAACTCGCTCATACCCGGCCTCAACTCGCAGCAGTTCGACGGCATATCGGCGGGCATGTTCATCAACGCCGACCGCTGCTCGCAGGTCATCTTCGCCGACCCCGACTACGAGGTCCTGGACGCATTCATCGTCCGTAAGGGCAATCCGAAGAAGCTGCGCACCTACGCCGACGTGAAGCGGTCCGGGGCCCGGCTCGGCAGCGGCACCGCCTATGCCGAACTGGGGTACGCGAAGAACGCGGGGATCACCGATATCCAGGTCTATCCGGACCAGTTGGCCGGGCTGCTCGCCGTGCAGCAGGGCCGCGTCGACGCCTTCGCCGGCACGATCCTGACCATACGCAATGTCATTCGGCAGAACCCGGGCGCCGGCGTCGAATCCACGGAACCATTCCTTCCGCAAGTCGACGGCAAGGATGTGCACGGCGCGGGCGCTTTCGCTTTCCGCCCCGGCGAGACCGAACTGCGCGACGCCTTCAACGCCGAGCTGCACAAGATGAAGAAGTCCGGCGAACTGCTCCGCGTGATAAGGCCGTTCGGCTTCACCGAAACCGAGATGACCAAACTGACCGCTGAGGAGCTGTGCGGGAGATGACAACGGGGCTCTGGCAGCACTGGCTGCTGCCCGGTATCTGGGTCACGATCCAGCTGACCGTGTACAGCGCGGCATTCGCGGCGGTCGTCGCCTTCGGCGTCGGAATCGCCCGTACCTCCCGGCTGTGGATCGTCCGGTTCGTCACCGGCGTCTATGTGGAGGTATTCCGCGGCACCTCGGCGCTGGTGCTGATGTTCTGGCTGTTCTTCGTGATGCCGCTGGCCTTCGGGCTGCAACTCGTGCCGATGTGGGCGGCGGTCCTCGCGCTGGGCCTGTCGTACGGCGCGTACGGCTCGGAGATCGTGCGCGGCGCGCTGGCCGCGGTCGCCCCGGCGCAGCGCGAGGCGGCCGTGGCGCTGAGCTTCACGCCCGCGCAGCGGATGCGGCGGGTGATCCTGCCGCAGGCGGTCCCGGAGATGATCCCGCCGTTCAACAATCTGCTGATCGAGCTGCTCAAAGGCACCGCGCTGGTCTCCGTGATGAGCGTCGCGGACATCGCCTTCGCCGCCCAGCTCTCCCGGCTGGCGACCGGCGCGAGCCTGGAGATCTACGCGATCATCCTGGCCGTCTACTTCGTGCTGGCCTTCGTGCTGACCCGGCTGATGCGGCTGCTGGAGCGCAAGGCCAAGGCGGGCATCGGGCAGCTGCCCGAGAAGGGCGCGTTCCCGCGGCGCGGGGCGAAGCCGGCCGCCGCGCTGACCGCCGGAGGTGAGCGGTGAGCTGGAACTGGGAAGCGGCCCGGAAGTTCTGGCCGGAGCTGCTGCACGGGCTCGGCGTCACGCTGGAGGCGACGGCGCTCGGCGCGCTGCTGGCCTTCGCGCTGGGCCTGGCGTGGGCGCTGGCCTTCCGCTCGCCGACGCGCTGGGTGCGCTGGCCGGTGACGGCGGTGGTCGAGTTCGTCCGCAACACCCCGCTGCTGGTGCAGCTGTTCTTCTTCTTTTACGTGCTGCCGACCTGGGACATCAAGTTCTCGGCGCTGACCACCGGCGTGCTCGCGCTCGGCCTGCACTACTCGACGTACACCGCCGAGGTGTACCGGGCGGGCATCGACGGGGTGCCCGCGGGCCAGTGGGAGGCCGCGACCGCGCTGAGCCTCTCCCGCGCCCGTACCTGGACCGCGGTGATCCTGCCGCAGGCGGTCCGCCGCGTGGTCCCGGCGCTCGGCAACTACGTCATCGCGATGCTCAAGGACACCCCGATCCTGGCGATCATCGGCGTCCTGGACATGCTGCAGAACGCCCGGCTGGAGGGCGCCCGGACCTTCCAGTACGTGGAGCCCTTCACGATGGTCGGCATCGCCTTCATCGTCATCGCCTATCCGGCATCTCTACTGATGCGAGCCCTGGAGCGACGCCTTGGCCACTGAATCCGACACCCCGACCGCGGCCCCCGCCGAGAGCCGCGAACTCATCCGCTTCGACGGCGTCACCAAGCGCTTCGGCGCGCACACGGTCCTCGACGGACTCGACTTCACCGTCGCGCCCGGCAAGCACGTGACCCTCATCGGGCCGTCCGGGTCGGGCAAGACCACGATCCTGCGGCTGCTGATGACGCTGCTGCGGCCGGACGAGGGCACGATCAAGGTGGCCGGCGAGTACCTCACGCACGAGGAGAAGGGCGGCAGGCTGGTGCCGGCCGGCGAGAAGCACACCCGCGAGGTGCGCAAGAACATCGGAATGGTCTTCCAGCAGTTCAACCTCTTCCCCAATATGCGGGTGCTGCGCAATGTGATGGAGGCCCCGGTGCACGTCCTGGGGCTCGGCAAGGACGCGGCGCGGGAACGGGCGCGGGAGCTGCTGGACCTGGTGGGGCTCGGCGACCGCTGCGACGCGTACCCGACGCAGCTGTCCGGCGGCCAGCAGCAGCGGGTGGCGATAGCCAGGGCGCTGGCGATGCGGCCACAGGTGCTGCTGCTGGACGAGGTGACGTCGGCGCTCGACCCGGAGCTGGTGGCGGGCGTGCTGGACGTGCTGCGCGACATCGCGCACACCACGGACATCACAATGCTGTGCGTGACGCATGAGATGAATTTCGCCCGCGATATCTCCGATGATGTGCTGATGTTCGACGCGGGCCGGGTCATCGAGTCCGGCCCGCCGGAGAAGATCTTCAGCGATCCGGAGCACGAGCGGACCCGGGAATTCCTGAGCGCGGTGCTGTGAGGTGAGCGGGATGTTGTGAGGTGATCGGGGTGCCGTGAGGTGAACGCGGCGCTCTGAGAATGTCCGGAACGGCCTCATTCGCCGAGCCCCGGCCGGCCGCCCCGGATCGCCGCCACAGGAGCCCGTACCCCCACTTTTATCCCCATGACATATGCCAGCGTGGCGCGCTCCTGAACAGAGCCCCGGAGCGCGCCACAATTCTCGCCAACAACCGCCCCATTTCCCCCTCTTGGCGGCTATCGTGGACGCGCAAGCGGCAACCTGCTGGAAACTGCTAGGGGGAATCCGTGGCGCTCAAGCCCGAGCCGACCGCGCCGTTCCACTCGGTTCAGTACGCCCTGCGCGTGCTCGAAACGGTCGCCAAGCACGTCGACGGCGTCACCGACGCACAGATAGCACGCGAAACGGGACTGCCCACCGGCCACCTCGCCCACATGCTGCGCATGCTCCGCCGCGAGGGCTATGTGGAACAGGTCACGGACAGCACGTACACCGTCGGCGAGGCGCTGCTCCTGCTCGGCTCCGGCGGCGGCGACCGGCGCACGGCCCTGAAGGGCAAGCTCCAGCAGTCCCTGGACGCGCTGCGCGACTCCCTCGGCGCGGCCGTGTACATCAGCCGCTACATCGACGGCGAAGTCAAGATCACGCAGTACGCGGACGGGCCGGGCACCCCCAAGGTCAACGAATGGGTGGACTTCCGCTCCGCGGCGCACGCCAGCGCGGTGGGCAAGTGCCTGCTCACCCAGCTCGACTACGACGACCGCCGCGACCACCTCTCGCGCCACAAGACCGCACGGCTCACGTCCCGCACGATCACCAACGAGAAGATCCTCTTCTCCAAGCTGGACAGCCACCCCGCGACCGTCCCCGTCCTCGACCTCCAGGAGTACGCGGTGGGCACGGTCTGCGCCGCGGTCCCCATCACGGCCGGCCACGCGGTCGGCTGCCTGGCCCTCTCCCTCCCCCTGGAACACGCCCACCGCCTCCGCCAGGCCGCCGACACCCTGAACCGCTCGGCAGCCCCGCTGCTGCTCTCGCTCACGCTCTGAAGCCGAGTGTCAGGAGCACCCCTCGGGAGCAGGTAGTATTTCTTCCGTCAGCGAGCGCCGCTAGCTCAGTTGGTTAGAGCAGCTGACTCTTAATCAGCGGGTCCGGGGTTCGAGTCCCTGGCGGCGCACAGACAGAGCAGAGGCCCTTCACTCCGGTGAGGGGCCTTTTCTCGTGGGCATGCCGCTCCCCCGGCCCCGCACGGGTCAGGGCCCTCCGCCCGCCGCGCCGGGCGACGCCGCGGTCACGACTTGAGCGCGGCGACCGATCGGGCGCGCTCGGCCAGCTCCCGGACCGCGCGGATCTTGCCGTACGGCCGGACGCGCCGCCGCATGGTGTCGAAGTGCTCGTCCCCGCGGGCCGTGGACAACTGCACGTAGTCGTCGAGGAATGTGTGCCACGTCACACATGCCGCTTCCACGTGTCCGGACTCGAATTGCCGCTGGGCCAGCAGGGCGTTCGAGTGCACCCGGCCCTGTCGCTCCTGGCGTGGCTGGACCTTCAAGGACTGGCGCAGGGCCCGGATCGACCCGCTCAGGTCCTTGAACTCGTACAGCACGTGGGACTCGTGGAAGTGGTACGCGCTGGCGTCGTAGCCGCCGACGGACTCACGCCGGGAATCCGCCTTCGACAGGGCCGTCTCCGCCTCACCGAGTCTGGCGATGGCAGAGTGCCGGTCGCCGGTCATCGACGCGGCGTGGGCCTGCTGTCCGGCGAGGAACGCCCGCAAGCGCGGTCCGGCCTCCGGGGAAGCTTCAGCGGCGGCGTCGGCGAGCCGCAACGCCTTGCTGCCATAGCCGAGGTTCGACGCCTGGAGGCTCATGCCGCGCAGCGTGCGGCAGTAGGTGAGATGGTCCTCGGCCGCTCCGGCCAGCTTCAGGGCCTTGCCGTAATAGCGCTGCCCGAGACCGTGGTCGCGCTCGTACATCGCCATCCAGCCCGTCAGGTACACCAGGTCCGAGGCGGCGGCGAGCATGTCCTTGCGGATCCTTTCGGTGGCGGACGCCTTCAGGTACGGAGCCACCGTGTTGACCAGGAAGGCGGCGGCCATCGGCCGGGCGTGGCCGCCGCCGAGTTCATCGAGGATGTCGGCGATCCGGTCGGTCATGGTGCGGACGGTGGCGACCTCGCCGGAACCGATCCGCGCGGTACGTCCGGTACCGCGCTCCACCGCCCCCGCGAGGTCGGGGAACAGCGGAACAGCCAGCGCCGCCGAGTACACGCCGGCAGTGAGTACGCCCCTACGGGATGGGTCCATGTCCGCCCTTCCGACATCGATGAGGTCTTCGAGAACATCGCCGCTCTCCCCCGCTCCCGCCGGAGCGGCGAAACCGGCCTCGGCATGAGTGACCGGACGTCCGAGTCGCCGGGCGAGCACTTCGAGGATGACGGGCCGGGCCCGCGCTCGCGGCATGGTCCCGGAAAGCCAGTGCGACACGGCCGACTGGTCGTAGCGCAGTGATAGTCCGGCCTCGGCGCCGGTGCGATTCACCGCGTTCGCGAACTGCGTCCATGACCATCTGGTCTCGTCCAGCAGACCGGCCAGACCGGGGTTCGGTGTGCACGGGCTGTTCGGCATGGTCCAACTCCCGCTGGAATTCATGGCTTTCATGTACACGGCTCCCTCTCACGGTACCGGTCGGCCTCGCTCCGGGGGTTACCTGAATGTACGAACCCCAGCCGCGAGGGAGCCTCGAATGACCCCCACCACGACGGACAAGATCTCGCACCGCACGCCCGTCCCACGCCCGACCCGATCCGAGGATGCGGAGGGCCGCGCCGGCGGAGAGCTGCCGTTCGGCGCACGGGCGCCGCTTCCCGCGTACGTCGTGAAGATCGACCCGTCGGAGTTCGCCTACGACCCGCAGCGCCAGGTCAACGTCATGGCCGACGGCCGTCTGTGGGCCGATACCCCCATGGCCGCGTCGAGCACCGCCACGAACAACGACACCTCACCCGGCAACCCGCCCGACGAGGACTCCGACCCCTACGCGTTTCCCGGCGATGAGGGGCTGTAGACAGTGCCCGGTCCGCTTCGGTATGTCCTGGTCGTGGCGGAAGATCGCGACCCCACAGCCGACCTGGTGGTCCAGGCACTGACCAACCAAGGGGTTCCGGTGATGCGCTTCGATCTGGCCCGTTTCCCCCAGGACGTCACGCTCGCCGCCCAGCACGGTGGAGAGGAGCACGGCTGGTCGGGCGATGTGTGCTCGGACGGCCGCGCGGTGCGACTTGAGGAGGTCCGGGCCGTGTATTACAGACGGCCCGGCCTGCCGGGCATCGCGTCACGCGTCGCGTCCGCGTACCGGGGGTGGGCGCGGGCTCAGGCCCTCGTCGGGATGGTGCAGGTGCTGTCCTCGCTGCCGGTGGTGTGGATGCACCACCCGGACGTGTACCGCGCGTCGGCCCATAAGCCGGGGCAACTGGTCGCCGCGTCCGCCGCCGGACTGCGAGTGCCGCGCACCCTGATCACCAATCGGCTGGAGCACGCCCGTAAGTGGGCTGCGGGCATCGGCGGTCCGCTGGTGTGCAAGCCGGTCGCCTCCGCGGCCCTGGACCTGCCCGACGGCCCGCCCATGATGCTGCCCACCCGTCGTTTCGATGCGCAGGAGCTGGACGAATCGCTGGAGCTGACCGCGCATCTCTTGCAGGAGTGGGTGCCCAAGGCGTACGAGGTGCGGCTGACCGTCGTCGGTGACCGGATGTTCCCCGTCGCCATTCACGCGGGCAGCGCCGCGGCGCTGACGGACTGGAGAAGCGACTACGACTCGTTGGAGTACGAACCGGTCACCGCCCCCGGCCACGTGGCCGACGGCGTCCGCCGCTTCATGGCCCACTACCGCCTGAACTTCGGTGCGTTCGACTTCGCCGTCAGGCCCGACGGGCAGTGGGACTTCTTCGAGTGCAACCCCGCCGGGCAGTGGCAGTTCATCGCCGCGGCCACCGGGCTGCCGATCGCCGAAGCGCACGCCGCACTGCTGCGAGGAGCCGTCGCATGACCACGTACGCCGGACAGGATGCCGACATGCCGGCCGACCTGCCACAGGCCCGCGACCTGCGTCTGGCCATGGCCGAGGCGCTCGATGCGGCGGGGAAACTGCCCGCCGCGTGGCGGGGCGCCGTGGAAGCCGTGCCCCGGCACCTGCTGGTGCCGCGCTATTACGAACAGGACGCCGCCGGGAGGTGGCAGCCCAGGACGGTGCGGTCCCCGGGGTATCTCGCGGACGTGTACGCGGACCGTGTGCTGACCACGCAGCTCGACGGCAACGTACCGACGTCCTCGTCGACCCAGCCCGCTCTCATGCTCGCCATGCTGGACGCCCTTGAGGTGGCGGACGGGCATACGGTTCTCGAGATCGGCACAGGTACCGGATACAACGCGGCCCTTCTCGCGCACCGGCTCGGCAGCGCGAAGGTGACGACCGTGGATGTGGACCCGAAGCTGACCCGAGCGGCGGCCGCGCGCCTGGCGGCAGCCGGTTACCGGCCCGTCGTCCGTACCGGCGACGGCGCGCGGGGAATCCGCGACCGGGCGCCGTACGACCGGGCCATCGCCACTTGTGAGCTGCGCCGAGTCCCCTGGCCATGGATCGAGCAGGCGGCGGATTCTGCCGTGCTCGTGGTCCCCATCGGGGCCGGTCTCGCACGGCTGCGTGTGCGGGGCGGACAGGTCTCGGGCCGGTTTCTGAGCGCCGGGGCTCACTTCATGCCGCGCCGCACCGCCGCGCGACCGGCCCCGCCCCGTTTCGCATCACTGCGCACGACAGTGCCGACTCGGACGTCCGTCGCGGTCGCCGAGGTGCTCGACCGGCTGCGATTCCCGGTCTCCCTGGCGCTGTCCGGGTACGGCTCGTGCGTCTGGTCCGGCGAGGGCGGCGGGGTCCAGGCGCTCGGGCTGTGGACTCCGGATGGCTCCGTCGCGACCGCGCACACTGACGGGACGGTCCGCCAGGGCGGGCCGCGACGGCTGTGGGACGCCGTGGAGGAGATCAGCGAGCTGTTTCCGCACGGCGCGGTTCCGGCGCGTGAGGACTTCGGGCTCACGCTCTCCCCCGACCGCCAGCGGGCATGGTTCCAGCGTCCCGACGGGCCCGGCTGGGAGCTGGCCGGAGCGCATGCCCGATGACTTATGTCATGGACGGGTCGTGATCGGCGGCTCTGCTCGGTGGGGGGCTTGGTCAGCAGGATTGTCCGTATGACGACGACGCTTCCGTTCTCTCCGCTCTCTCCGCTCTCTCCGCGCCCGCAGGGTTCGCAGCAGGCCGGCGACCCGGTGCGGGCGGCGGAGGCGGGGAAGGGCTCGGGCGGCGGGGAGATCAGGCCGTTGCCGGTGTGGTTCTTCGCCTTTGAGGGGGTCATGTCCTCCGCGTACGACCTGCTGCGGGCGTACCCGCAGGCGATGTACGCGCTGGTCGCGGTGGCGGTGGTCAATATCGGGATCTCGCTGACGGTGCTGCGACCGCGGGTGCGGCTCGCGAAGCGGCTGTGGCGGGGGAAGGGGACGCGGAAGGTGGCCGTGGGGCTGGTGCTGCTGCGGGTGGGGGCGCATGTGGTGCTGGGGGCGCTGGGGCTGGCGGTCGCGGGGACGTTCGGCCATCTGCTCTTGACGGTGCTGATGTCGGCCACCACGGTGACCCTGCTCTGGTACGCCCAGCGGACCGCGCTGCGCGCCATCGCGCGCGACGAGGCCCGTACCGCCGGCTGACGGCGGGGGCGGCCCGTACCATGGGTGGCTGCCACAGCAGGGAGGAGGTTCCGCATGCCGCGCTCACGCCGGTCGTTCGCCGTCACGGCGCTGCTGTTCCTCCTCGCCGCGCTCTTCGTCCCGAAGCCCTGCGCGCTCGCGGCGGCCCATTCCGAGCCCGCCGCGCGTACGGGCTTCGCCGCCGCCGTCGTCGTCGCCGAGCCGCCGGGCCCCTCGGCCTCGGTCCCCGGGAAGTGCACGCCGGACCAGGCGCCCGCGCGCCCCGGGCCCGACGTCGCCGTCGCCCATCCGCACGCCGACCCGCTCCCCGGGCCGGGCGTCGAGCCCCTCCCGTACACCGCGCCGCCGCTGCCCCCTGCCGGCGGTCCGCGGGCTCCGCCGCTGCCCGTCGCGGGCTGCGCCGAGCTCCTGCCGGTTCTGCGGATCTAGCCGCGTCGACACGCCACCGGCCTGTGACCAGGCCGGGCTTCGGCATGTTCCGATCCTGAAGGTCGCGGCTCTCCTGATCGTTCCTACGGTCCGGAGGCCCTGGCGGCCTTCCCGGCGATCCCCGCGAACCCATCGAGCCCTTCGAGCCCTGGAGCCCGATCACCCATGTCCTCCCGCATCACCACCCCCTCCCGCCGCGTCGCGGCCATCGGTGCGATCTTCGCGCTGATCGTGGCGCTCGTCGCCACCGGCATCGCCGTCGGCGAGAACATCAGCGACGGCGGGTCCGACTCGGCCGCCGCCCCGTCCGACGCGTCCGACGGAACCGGAAAGCAGGGGGACGCCGCCGCGGCCGACCCCGAGCAGCAGAAGATGTACGACCAGTTCGACAAGGCGACCGTGCGCCGCGAGGACGGCGACGCGCTGGCGCTCGGCAAGAAGGACGCGCCCGTCGTGCTCGTCGAGTACGCCGACTACCAGTGCTCGTACTGCGGCCGGTTCACCCGTGAGACGCAGCCCGAGCTGGTCAAGAAGTACGTGGACGACGGCACGCTGCGCATCGAGTTCCGCAACTTCCCGATCTTCGGCAAGGACTCGGAGCGGGCCGCCCGCGCCTCTTGGGCGGCGGGCCGGCAGGGCAAGTTCTGGGCGTTCCACGACGAGCTGTACGCCAAGCTCCGCAAGGGCGACGCGCTCGCCGAGGACAAGCTCGTGGACCTGGCGCGCAAGAGCGGCGTCGGCGACGTCGACCGGTTCCGGGAGGACCTGAAGGGGTCGGCGGCGGCCGCCGCCGTCAAGAAGGACCAGAACGAGGCGTACAGCCTCGGCGTACAGTCCACGCCCTCCTTCGTCGTCGGCGGCCGGCCGATCGCCGGGGCCCAGCCGATGAGCGTCTTCGAGGAGGCCATCAAGGCGGCGCGCGACCACGCGAAGGCGGCGGCCAAGTGAACGACATCGGCTATCTCGCCGCTTTCCTGGGCGGCGCGCTCGCCCTGCTCAGCCCGTGCAGCGCGCTGCTGCTGCCCGCGTTCTTCGCATACTCGCTCGCGACTCCGGGCAGGCTGCTGGCCCGTACCGGCGTCTTCTACCTCGGGCTGGCCACCACGCTGGTGCCGCTCGGCGCGGCCTCCACCGCCGCGAGCCGGCTCTTCAACGGCCACCGCGACCTGCTGATCACGATCGGCGGCTGGGTGGTCATCGCGCTGGGCGTCGCGCAGATCGTCGGCCTCGGCTTCGCGTCGAAGCGGGCGCAGGCGGCGGCGGGGCGGATCACGCCGCGTTCGGCGGCGTCCACGTTCCTGCTGGGCTGCGTGTACGGGCTGGCCGGGTTCTGCGCGGGCCCGATCCTCGGGGCGGTGCTGACGGTGACCGCCGTGAACGGCAATCCGGTGTACGGGGCGTCGATGCTGGCCGTGTACGCGCTGGGGATGGCGCTGCCGCTCTTCGTGCTCGCCCTCTTCTGGGACCGCTTCCAGCTCGGCCGGCGGGGCTGGCTGCGCGGGCGCGCGTTCCGGCTGGGCCGGCTGGAGCTGCACACCACGTCGCTGGTCTCCGGGCTGTTCTTCATCGGCATCGGGGCGCTGTTCCTGGCCTTCGACGGTACGACCCCGCTGCCCGGAATCCTCGACTCGGACCAGGAGTTCCACCTGGAGGAGGTCGCTTCGCGGATCGGGAACGCCGTGCCCGACTACGTACTGCTGGCGGTCGTGGCCCTCGTCGTGGCGGCCGTGCTGGGCCGGATCGCGCTGCGGCCCGACAAGCCCGATAAGCTCGATAAGCCCGACAAGACAGCCGAGAACGCCGGGAGCAGGGAAGAAGGGGCGAAGACGGGCTCGTGAGTGAGGCGCGGCGGGCGCGCCTCGCCGCCGTCAGGCGCCCAGCTCGAACCACACGGTCTTTCCGGTGGAGTTGAGGTCCACGCCCCAGGTGTCGGCGGTTTCGGAGAGCAGGAACATGCCGCGGCCGCTCTCCGCGAAGTAGTCGGGCTCCTTGACGGTCGGCATGCCGGCGTCGGCGTCGGTGACGGCGGCCCGGATGCCGCCGGGAAGGTTGTCGAGGGTCAGCACGCACTCGGCGGTCGCGGTGTGTTTGTGGACGTTGCTGAGGAGTTCGGTGACGCACATGGCGGCGCCGGGTACGAGGTCCGTGCGGCCCCACAGCCGGAGCTGGGACGCGACGGTGCGCCGGACGCGCGCGAACGCCCTCGGCTGGGCGACGAGTTGCTGCTCGAAGCGCTGCGGGGGGTATTCGGCCATGGCGGACATGGCTCCTCCTACTCGCCCCCGGCCGCGAAGAGTTGGCTGCTGTGTCTGTGGATCTTACGAGACGACCGCGGGTGCGCGAAGCCGGGGAGCGTGGGAAATCTCGAACAACTCCGAAATCCTGGCGTTGCCGAGCGGGCGAAGGGCCTCCCCGGGGGTGGGAGGGAGGCCCTTCGAGGGGGCCGCGCGCCCTGTCGAGCGGTCAGAGGACGCGGCCGCGGAGGCTCAGAACTGGACGTCCGAGCAGGAGTAGAAGGCGTTGCCCGTGTCGGCGATGGTCCACACGCCGAGGATCAGGTGCTTGCCGGTCTTCTGGGTGGGGATGGTGCCCTGGTGGGTGACGGTGCCCGGGGGGATCCGGCCGCCGAAGGGCACGGTCATGAAGGGCTGCGACTCCAGGTCGGCGCGGGTGAGCGGCTTGTTGGGGTTGTAGCCGTCCTTGGTGATGTAGTACTTGAAGTCCGTGGTGGCGTGCTGGGCGGGGAGCTTCCAGCGGAACTGGAAGCCTTGGCCGGCGGTCACCTGGGTGGCGGGCCACTTTCCGCCGCGCGGGTCGTCGAGCTCCGCGAACCTGCCGTTGCCGCCGGCACAGATCTTGCCGTCGGCGGGCCCTCGGCTCGGGAAGCCCTTGGGGCCTTCCACGCTCTGCGGCTCCCACTGGATCTCGCCGCAGTTCTTCACGGTCCCCTTGGCGCAGTAGGCCTGCCGACTGGTGGGCGAGTCGACGTAGCCATGGCTGGACGCGCTGCCCGTGGCGAATAGTGAGACACCCGCGATGGACAGGCCGATCACGGCGGCACTGATCTTCTTGCGCATGCTTCGCTCCCTGAGAACGTGGGGGGTTCTGTGAGTCGAGTGAAGTGCGGTCTAGACCAACTGGGAGGCTAGTACCGGCCGTTCATCATGTCCAGACCAATGACGACCTGAATCCGGCCGCTGTCCGTACGCACTCCCGTAACCCGCTCGTCGCCCCCAGGCCCCCGGCGCCAGACCGCCGAACATGCCCCGGCGGGCTGTCAAACGCCTGGCAGGCGGGTTGCGCCCACCGCCGCTCCGGGCTCGCGCGCTCCGCCCGGACCGGCGCACGGCGCTCCGTCCGACGCCTCGCACGCCAGACGGACCCCTCCTGTCCCAGCCAGGTTGGCCGAAGTCGTCCCACCCCTCCCGGTCCTCGCCGGGCGCACCGCCCCTGAGCGCCCCCCAGGGCCTACGCGGCGGCCCCCAGGCGGGCCGCCGGGACCTGGGGCTCTGCTGCCGTACGGAGGAGGCCCGCATAGGTGTGACGGAGGGCGATGAGGGATTCCTGGGCCTCGCGGTAGGCCATGGAGGCGGCGCCGCCGCGGTGGGCCAGGGTGCGCACGGGGGCGCAGTGGCGGTCCATGGCGGTGAGCCAGGCGCGGTGCGGGGCGGGGAGGTGGCGGCGGACCAGTTGGCGACCGCCCTCGCCGAGGCGGCGGGCGCCCATGCCGAGTACGGCCTCGGCGGCCTGGAGCACGGGCGGCTCCAGCGCGCCCGGCAGCCCGGTGCCGGACCGGCCCCCCGAAGGGCTCTGGCCGTCGGCGGCCAGCGCGGTCAGCACGGCGCGCTGCTGCGGGGTGCTCGGGGCGAGTTCCAGGGTGGCCTGTTCGGCGTGCAGTTGGGCGCGCAGCGTGTGCTGGATGCGGGTGAGGCGGCGCAGCGCCGTCGCCGTGGCGGCCTGCGGGCCGTCCCCGGCCAGGGTGTCCGCGAGGCGGAACAGCCAGATGCCGTGCGCCTCCAGCCGGGTCGCGGCGAGCATCAGGTGGTCGAGGCGGCTGAGCCGCTGGCCGTCCGCCGACCAGCGGACGACCGGCACCAGCTCCTCGGTGCGCGCCAGCTGGTCGATGGGGATCTGGCGGCGCGGCTTGCGGGCCGGGCCCCAGTTGAGGAGGGCGAGCGTGGGCAGGGCCACGAAGTGCGGCCGGTCCAGGCGGTGCGCGATGGCCGCCCACAGTTCGAGGAACGCCGCGTCGGCGTCCTGCGCCGACGCCGGCGCGTCGGGGTCGAGATGGGCCCAGCCGCAGGCCGCCGCGATCACCGCCACGCGCATCCCCGCGGCCTCGGCGTTGCGCGGCGACAGGCGGGAGACGCGGACCCGCAGGGCCGCCAGGTCGCCCTCGCGGGCGGCCCGTTCGACCAGTTCGCGGGCGGCGCCGCGGTCGGGGGCGGCGGCGGCCCCGGCCGCGAGGGCGTCCAGCCGCACCCACGTGCCGATCATGGTGCGTACGGGTGTGCGCGGCGGCAGGAACCCGTGGAGGCGCGGGTCCTGCGGCGCGGTCTCGATCGCGGTCGTCATTGCGGCCATCCCTCTCGTACCAGCCATCCCTATCGTCCCACTCACCCCAAACGTCCGAGAGGCACCAGACGTTCCATCAATCGATGATCTTCGAAGAAGCCGCCCTCTCATGGGCCCGCCTCACGGGCACCCCCTTACGGGCGGGTGCCCGCAAGGAGCCGCGCCACCTCCCCGTCGAGATCCAGGTGGCGGTGTTCCGTACCCGGCCGCACCAGCCGCGTCGTCTCCGCCGTCCAGTCGACGAGGTCCGCCGCGCGCACCGCCAGCACGCAGCGCCCCTCGTCCCCGGTGAGCTGGATGTGCACCCGCGCGGGGCGCCCCTGACGGTGGACCGGCCACACCGACACATCGCCCTCGCCGACCCGGCCCCGCGCCCCGCGCAGCAGCAGCTCGCGGGCGAAGAACCAGCTCGCGACCGTCTCGCCCCGGCAGGAGAAGACGACGGCGATCTCGTACGGGCGGTCACTGCGATAGCTGAAGCGGCCGAGCACCGGGATGGGCGGGCAGCCCGCCTCCCCGGGGCCGGGGAGGAGCTCCAGCAGCAGAGTGCGGTTCGCTGTCGTGGCCACTGCGAGCAACCTTTCGTCGATGGAACCGGTCCACACCACTCGTCAGCCGACGCGGCCGTACATGTTCGGGTTGTAGTAGGCGAACGAGGAGATACGGACCGTCTTCCCCGGTCGGGGCGCCTCCAAGTACTGGCCGCCGCCCAGGTAGATCGCCACGTGGTGGATGCCCGAGACCGAGCCGTCGCCGGACCAGAAGACGAGGTCGCCCCGGCGCAGCTCGCCGCGCGAGATCTTCTTGGACGCGCGGTACTGGTCGTCGGCGACGCGCGGCAGGCTGATGCCGGCCCGGCGGTACGCCTGCTGGACGAGGCCGGAGCAGTCCCAGGCGTTCGGGCCGTTGCCGCCCCATACGTAGGGGTCGCCGAGCTGCGCCATGGCGTACGAGATGGCGGCCTCGGTGCCGTGGCCGGAGGTGGACCCCGAACCCGACCCCGATCCGGAGCCGCCGCGCGACGTGGAGCCGGAGCCGGAGCCCTGGGAGGAACCCCCGGACTTCCCGGTGCGCGCCTCGTAACGGTCCTTGTGGCTCGTCCACCACCAGCTGCCGTTGCTCTGGTACCAGTACACCCGGTCCGTGGAGTCCCAGCCCGAGCGGCCACGGAAGGTGGGGTTGGAGTTGTGGCCGGCCGTGGAGCCGCCAGCGGAGGAAGACGACGAGGAGGAAGAAGAGGACGAGGACGAGGAGCCGCCCGCGTACCGCTCGTATCTGTCCTGGTGGCTCGTCCACCACCAGCTGCCGCTCTTCTTGTACCAGTACACCCGGTCCGTGGAGTCCCAGCCCGCCTTGCCCCGGAACGTGGGGTTGGTGGAGTGGCCCGCCGTCGAGCGCCCGGCCGAGGAAGAAGAGGAAGCAGAGGAAGCAGAGGACGACGACGCCGACGCGGAACCGCCCGCGTGCGCCTTGTACTTGTCGTAGTGGCTCGTCCAGCGCCACCAGCCGCTGCCGTCCTTGTACCAGTACTTGGAGCCGTCCCAGCCCGCGTGGCTCGGCGCCGGTTCGGCCGCGGCCGTACCCGCCCCCGCGCCGACCAGTGCCGCGGCCCCCACCGCCGCCGCGATGGCGCCGCGCACCGTGCACCGCTGCGGGGTGCCTCCGTTGCGCCGTGCCGACTCGACCGCCGCGCCCGTGCAGAACGCGCAGGCGCAGTCGGTCGGTATCTCCTCGCTGAATGCCGGTGTACGCACTCTTTACCGCCTTTCTCCAGGTGTCGCGGCCCGTGGCCGCCTCTTCGCGCGACAGCTCGGAGCCCGCCGCTCAGAGCTCGGCTCAGAGCTCAGCTCAGTGCTCGGCTCAGTGCTTGGCGGCCGAGCTGCCGCGCGCCGTGTAGAAGGCGACGGTCAGGTCCTTGACCAGCGCCTTGCGTTCGTAGTCGTCCAGTTCCACGAGCCCGCGCGCGGTCAGCCTGCTGACGGTGTCGTCCACCGCGTCCACCACCGACGTCAGCACCGAGTCGCGGTGCTTGGCGTCGATGGCCGCGATCTGGCTGCGCTGCATCGCCGCCGCGACCTCCGGCGCGTACTCGATCCGCGTCGGCTGCGCCGAGAAGACCTGCACGCCGATGGAGCGGACCTGGTCGGAGAGGACCTGGGTCAGCGCGTCGCCGACGGCCTCCGCGTCGCGCAGCGTCGGCGCGTCGTCGTGGAAGGCGTCCGCCGGGAGCTGGGACAGGACGCGGGCCATGGCCGCCTCGACCTGCTCGCTCAGATAGCCGGCGTAGTCGTCGACCGCGAGCGTGGCCCGCGCCGTGTCGCGCACCCGCCACACCACCAGGACCACGACCCGCAGCGCGACGCCCTTGGCGTCCACGGCGGCCATGGGCTCGCTGCGCCAGTGCCGCAGCCGCACGTCCACCCGGCGGCGCAGCACCAGCGGGCTGATCCACACCAGCCCGGTGCGCCGCACGCTCCCCCGGTAGCGGCCGAAGAGCGACAGCACCCAGGCGCAGCCCACCCGGCCGCGGGTCAGCCCGCCGAACGCGAGCAGCGCGACCGCGCCGCCCGCCGCGACCGCCGCCCACTCCCAGGGCCGTACGTCCGTACGTTCATGGACCGGCAGCCGGACGGCCTTCAGGGCCGCTTCCGGCAGGACGCCCACGTGCCACAGCAGCCAGCCGCAGCCGCCGAGGGCGAGCAGCCCGACGAAGATCGCCCACCAGCCGGAGAGCGCGGGGCCCGACCGCTCGACGAGGTCGGCGTCGCCCTCGGGGGCCTCGCGCGTGTCGGGCCGGGGTTCGGCCCGCCGCCGGTTGCGGCCGCCGGAGGCGCCGGGCCCGCCGCCGGAGCGTGCGTCCCGGTCGCCGCCGCCCGTACGAACGCCCCGGCCCGTACGCGCGGAGTCGCGGGCGTCCGGCCGGCCCGCGGCGTCGGCGAGCGCGGTGGCCGCCGCGATGCCCGCGATGGCCGTCGCGGTGTCCTCCGTACGGGTGACGCCCGCCGTACGCGCGGTGTCTTCCGTACGAGCGGCGTCTTCCGTACGAGCGGTGTCCTCGGTACGGGCGGGGGCGGGCACTTGGGCGGCGGCGGGGGCAGGCGCGTACGGCGCCGCGTCGGCCGCGTCAGTCGCGGCGGCGGGCTCGGACGGCGCCGCCTCCTCGCGTTTGTCGGGCTTCCCGGCCTTCTCGAAGGCCGGGCGTCCGACCGCGGGCGCCGGGTCGGCGAGGTCGGGCGGGTAGACGAACTCCTTGCCGGTGTCCGGGTCGATCAGCGGCACGAGGATGAGCGGCTGCTCGGTCGTCTCATCCTCGGTCGCCCGTGCGCCCTCCCCCGCCGCCTCGCCGCCGGTCTCCTCGGGCTCGACGGCCGGGCCCCGGCCGCCGTCGATGACGGCGTCGAAGACGGCCACGTGGGACCCCGGCCGGTCGGCCTGGAGCGGCCCGGGCGCGTCCCGGTCCTCCACGGGCGCCGGGCCGTGCCCGTACCCGTCGCGGTCGTCGCGGAAGAGCATGTCCATGGGGATGCCCTCGCCGTGCCAGATGGCGCGCATCCGGGTGCCGGTGGACGGGCCGGTGTTCGGCCCGTCGTACGAGCCGGCGTGCGCGCTCCCCTGTGGCCCGGCGGCACCACCGTCCTCTCCTTGCCGGCCGTGCTGACCGGGGTGGTCCCCCTGCTTACGGGACTTCGCCGCGCCCGCCGAGGGCCCCGGCTCCGTGCTGTCCTTGCTGCCCCTGCTGTCCTTCTTCATCTTCCGCTCCGTCATGCGAAGAGCCGCCGCCAGGTCTCGGGGCCGGGGTAGCCGTCGGCGTCGCGGCCGCCCCAGCCCTGCGCCCGCTGGAACGCCTCGACGTTCCGGCGGTCGCTCTCGCTCCACCGGGGGCCGGGGCCCTGTGAGTAGTGCTTGCCGTAGCCCTTTTTGACCAGCTGTTTGCCGAGCTGTGCGACATACGTGTTGGACTGGCCGGGGCGGAACGCGGCCGCGCCCGGATAGGCCGGCGCCTTGCTCCCGCTGTTCCCGCCCTGATTTCCGCCGGCCCCGCCCGAGCCGCCGATGTTCTTGCCCTTGCCGTTCACCAGGTAGTCCCAGGTCGCCCGGCCGGGTATGCCGTCGGCGTCGCCCCCCGACCAGCCCTGCGCCTTCTGGAACGCCTGGGTCGCCCGGCGGTCCGCCTCCGACCAGCGCGGGCCCGGCCCCTCGGAGTAGAACTTGGCGCCGCCCCGCTTCACGAGCATCTGGCCGAGCCGGGTCACCTGGGCGTTGTACGCGCCGGGGCCGAAGGAACCGGCGCCGGGAAATGCGGTGGAGCCGCCGCCGCTGTTACCGCTGCCGCCGCCCGTTATCCCGTTGTAGCGATAGGCCACATAGCGGCTGGAGTTGTTCCAGTAGGCATAGGGGGTGGAGCGCTTGAGCGTATGCGGGCGCGTCTGCTCGTAGGCGATGTACCGGGTGTGCGCGGAATTGGCCCACCCGCCGAAGATGGTGACGTGCGAACCCGCTCCGGGGTTCGCCGCATTGTGGAAGAGAAGCATGTCGCCCGGCTGCAGCTGGCTCTTCGATATTTGGGTGCCGAACTGCGAGAGGCTGCCGGTCCACTGGTTGCTGCCGAGATTCCAGGCCATCGAGACGAATCCCGAGCAGTCCTGCCGATAGCCGTCGGACCAGTAGCGGCTCATGCTGTACGGAACCTGCTGATTCACCCAGTGCTGGGCGCGGTTCAATATCGCGTCGCGGGTGGTGGTGCGGTTCGCCACGGCGAGCGCCATGACCCGGCCCCGGCCGTCGGCCGCCTCGGCGTCGGCGCCGTACAGCGCGCCGGGCCGGCCCTGCGGGGTGGCTCCGGCGGCCGTGTCCGACGCCCCGTCATGTCCCAGGCCCGCGCTGCTGACCTCGGACGGAGCGGGGCCGGCGGCTATCGCCGCGCCCGCGCCGCCGCTGAGCACCGTGCCCGCCGCCGCGACGAGCACGACGGCCCGGCGGGCGCCGTACGTCGCCGGGTGGCCGCCGTCGCGGGCGGGCACCGCGTGCAGCAGGGCCCGGCGGCGCTGCACGCATCCCCCGCAAGCGCAATCGCCCGGGGGATCGAATTCCTCAAACACGGGCATCGACATATGAGTCCCCTCCAGGCCGTGAAGTTCCCGTCGCGCTTCGCACTCGGCACAGCTTCTCAACTACCCGGACAAACCGCATGTTGACGGAGCAACTGATGATCTTGCGCGACAGACATGATCTTCACAGAGCAAAACGGGAGGTTGTGCAGTCTTTGGTCCATAAACCAAAGGACTTTCGACCCTTTACGCGGTGGTCTCGTTCACCCATACGCCCGTGCGCGGGCACGCCGATACCGGGTGGTCCGGAGCACCCCTTCGGATCCGGTAGAGTTTTCTCCGTCAGCGCGCGCCGCTAGCTCAGTTGGTTAGAGCAGCTGACTCTTAATCAGCGGGTCCGGGGTTCGAGTCCCTGGCGGCGCACGTAGGACTGAGGCCCCCTCGCCATCGGCGAGGGGGCCTCAGTCGTTGTCTCTGTTCACGGCCTCGCCCTTTATCCCTGTTCACATCGGAGGCAGCGGTGCACAGTCGCGGAATGGCGAACGACATCCAGGAACGCATCAAGAAACTGATCATCGACCGGCGGCTCCCCTCCGGCGCCCCGCTGCCCACCGAGACCGAACTGATGGAGCTGCTCGGCGTGAGCCGGAACTCGGTGCGCGAGGCGCAGAAGGCGCTGCAGGCGATGGGGATCGTCGAGATCCGGCACGGCTTCGGCACCTATGTGGGCCCCATGTCCATGGCCCCGATGATCGAGGGCCTGATCTTCCGCACCGTCGCCGGGCACTACCGCGGCGAGGACGACCTGCTCCGCCTCCTCGAACTGCGCGAGGCCGTGGAGACCGGCCTGATAGCCCGGCTGGCGGGCCGGGTGCCGGAGGACGATCTGGCCGAACTCGACGCGCTCGTCGGCCGGATGGAGGAGGAGGCCGCCGCCGGGTCCGTACGGGCGGAGACCGACCGCGCCTTCCACGCGACGCTCCACCGCGGCCTGGACAACCCGTTGCTGAGCGAGGTCCTGGAGGCGTTCTGGGTCGCCTTCCACCGGGTGCGCACGGATCTGGTCGAGCTGCGCACGGACCCCGCGGTCACCTGCGCGCAGCACCGGGAGATCCTCGCGGCGGTGCGCTCGGGTGACGCCGTACGAGCGGAAGCGGCCATCCGTGACCACTTTGGCAACATCCGTACACGACTTGGTTCAGCGCACCGCTTTGCCCGGTAAACACCTCGTATCACCCTTGCGATCATGTGGCGGGGTCGGGGACCCTTGCCTGGCGTCATTGGCTCCCACGGCTCCAATGAGGCTGTACAGAGCCCGAGTTGGGGAATCTCGGGGCAATCGCACAGGGGGGATCCCGGTGGCGGAAGGGGCCGCCGGGAGACGGTCGTCGCGCGTCGTGCCCAGGTGGCGGCCGACACGGACGAGCCCGCGCGGTCGAGGGGGACCCACAGGGCTCGGAAACTGACACGCAGCCAGCATGCGTGCGGGGGGATGACTCATGACGTCGACGCCTACCGGCGCCCGGCAGGATGATCAACAGGCATACGACCCGTCCGCGACGACCCGACTGCGCATACCGCGTCCGCATCAGGACCCGCACCGCACCGGTTCCGGCCGGCTCCCGGCGCAGCGCCGCCGGCGGCCTCCGTCGCGCTACGACTACGAGCACTACAGCCGGCTCGCGGGACCGCTGACCAAACCCGACCCGGACCGGCCGTACCGGGTCCGCTACCGCAGTCTGCTCGCGGACGAACCGCACCGGATACGCGCGGCGCTGCTGCTCGGCGGCGCCCCCATCGTCTCGCTCGCCCTGCTGCTGTGGCTGATGCAGCCCGCGCACTGGACCGACCGGGACCACGCGACCACGTCCATGAAGGTCCTCGACACCGTGATGCTGGTGTCGATCGGGCTGATCGAGCTGTTCCGCACGATGAACGTCACCTCCAACGCGCACGCGACGCTGGTGGCCCGCGACCCGATCCCGGTGGTGCCCGAGACCGGCACCAAGGTCGCCTTCCTCACCTCGTTCGTGCCCGGCAAGGAGCCGATCGAGATGGTGACGCGGACCCTGGAGGCAGCCGTACTCCTGCGCCACCGGGGGCTGTTGCACGTATGGCTGCTCGACGAGGGCGACGACCCGGAGGTCAAGGAGGTCTGCCGGCGGCTCGGCGTGCACCACTTCTCCCGCAAGGGCGTCGAGAAGTGGAACCGGCCCAAGGGCCCGCACCGCGCGAAGACCAAGCACGGCAACTACAACGCCTGGCTCGACGCGCACGGCGACGACTACGACTTCTTCGCCTCCGTCGACACCGACCATGTGCCGCTGCCGAACTTCCTGGAGCGGATGCTGGGCTACTTCCGCGACCCCGACATCGCCTTCGTCGTCGGCCCGCAGGTCTACGGCAACTACGAGGCGGCCGTCACCAAGGCCGCCGAAAGCCAGCAGTTCCTCTTCCACGCCCTGATCCAGCGGGCGGGCAACCGCTACGGCGCACCCATGTTCGTCGGCACCAACAACGCCGTGCGCGTCAGCGCCCTCAAGGGCATCGGCGGCCTCTACGACTCGATCACCGAGGACATGGCCACCGGCTTCGAGCTGCACCGGCACCGCAACCCGGGCACCGGCCGCAAGTGGCGCTCGGTCTACACGCCGGACGTGCTCGCCGTCGGCGAGGGGCCGAACGCGTGGACGGACTTCTTCACCCAGCAGCTGCGCTGGTCGCGCGGCACGTACGAGACGATTCTCAAGCAGTTCTGGAAGGGCCCCTTCACCCTGTCGCCGGGCAAGCTCCTCAACTACACGCTGATGGTCATCTATTACCCGATGACGGCGGTCAACTGGGTGCTCGGCGGCCTGAGCTGCGCGCTCTTCCTGGGGCTGGGCGCGTCCGGCATCCAGATCAACTCCGAGGTCTGGATGATGCTCTACAGCGACGCCGCAGCCCTCCAGATCGGGCTCTACATCTGGAACCGCCGCCACAACGTCTCGCCCCACGAGCCCGAGGGCTCGGGCGGACTGGCCGGCATGGTGATGTCCGCGCTCTCCGCGCCGATCTACGCCCGCTCGCTGATGGACGCGGTGCTGCGCCGTAAGAGCACGTTCGTGGTGACGCCCAAGGGCGACTCGGCCAGCCCCGACACGCTGTTCGGCACCTTCCGGGTGCACCTCTTCTTCGTGCTGGTCTTCGGCGGCTCCCTGGTCTCCTCGTTCCTGCTCGGCCATACGCACGTGGCGATGCGGACCTGGGCCACGCTGGCGCTGCTCATCACGGTGGCGCCGATCCTGGCCTGGGCGTGGACGCTGCGCCGCGGCAGGCGGAAGCGGCCCGGCCGCGGCGATCCGCACGACAAGGCCGCCGAGCTCGCCCTCGGAGGTGGCGACCGATGAAGTACCGTCCGAGCCGCCGTACCCGCCGGATAGCCGTCGGCGGGGCGGCGGTCCTCGTGCTGGCCGGGCTGAACGGCCCGGCGATCTGGGGTTTCGCCTCCGAGAAGTACCACGACTACAAGATCAATCAGCCGGGGTACAAGGCGGCGAACGGCCACTGGAACGTGGTCGACGTGCCGAAGGAATACAAGATCAACACCATTCACGCGGCGCTGCTCCACACCGGCAAGGTGCTGCTCGTCGCGGGCTCCGGCAACAACGCGGCCAACTTCAAGGCCAAGTCCTTCCGTACGGTCCTGTGGGACCCGGAGAAGAACACGTTCAAGAACATCCCGACCCCGAAGGACCTCTTCTGCGCCGGGCACACCCAGCTCCCGGACGGCAAGCTGCTGGTCGCGGGCGGCACGCAGCGCTACGAGAAGCTGGGCGGCGACGTCACCCGGGCGGGCGGCCTGATGATCGTCCACAACGAGAATCCGGACAAGCCGAGGACATTCCCGGCGGGCACGGTCTTCACGGGCAAGGCGACCGGCAAGTCCTTCGAGTCCAAGGACAACCTCCTGGTGCCCCGCGCGAAGAAGGCCACGGACCCGAAGACCGGCAAGGTCACCGTCACGGCCAGCACGGCGCGCGTCTATGTGGAGGCCCTGGAGAAGGGGCCCGAGCACGAGACCGGGCTCACCGACAACTACGCGATCAAGGGCCTGACCGGGGCGGACGCCCGTAACTTCTACGGCATCGCCAACAAGCTGTCCTTCGACAAGAAGGACTTCCAGGGGATAAAGGACTCCTACGAATTCGACCCGGTCTCCGAGCGCTACATCACGGTCGACCCGATGAACGAGGCCCGCTGGTACCCGACGTTGACCACCCTCCAGGACGGCAAGGTCCTGTCGGTCTCCGGTCTCGACGAGATCGGCCAGGTGGTCCCCGGCAAGAACGAGATCTACGACCCGAAGACCAAGAAGTGGACGTACCTGCCCAAGCAGCGGTTCTTCCCGACCTACCCCGCGCTCTTCCTCACCGACAAGGGAAAGATCTTCTACACCGGCTCCAACGCCGGGTACGGCCCCGCCGACCAGGGGCGCGTCCCCGGCGTCTGGGACCTGAAGACCAACGCCTTCAAGGCCGTGCCCGGCATGAGCGACCCGGACGCGCTGGAGACCTCGATGTCGGTGCTGCTGCCGCCCGCGCAGGACCAGCGGTACATGGTGCTCGGCGGCGGCGGGGTCGGCGAGGACGAGAAGTCGACCGCCCGGACCCGCATCGTGGACCTGCACGCGAAGGACCCGCGCTTCAAGGACGGCCCGGACCTGTACGCGAAGGCCCGCTACCCCAGCAGCGTCATCCTCCCCGACGACACCGTGCTGACCACCAACGGCTCCGGCGACTACCGGGGCCGCAGCGACTCCAACGTCCTCAAGGCCGAGATCTACGACCCGAAGACCAACGAGAAGCACGCCGTCGCCGACCCGCTGGTCGGCCGCAACTACCACTCGGGCGCGCTGCTGCTGCCCGACGGCCGGGTCATGACCTTCGGCTCCGACTCGCTCTTCGGCGACAAGGACAACACCAAGCCCGGGAAGTTCCAGCAGCAGATCGACCTCTACACCCCGCCGTACCTCTACAACGACTCGCGCCCGGACCTGAAGGACACCGGCGCCCGGCCGCGGACGGTGCAACTGGGCGGCAAGGCGACCTTCGCGACCGGCCACGCCACGACGATCCGCAAGGCCCGCCTGATCCGGCCGGGCTCCTTCACGCATGTGACCAACATCGAGCAGCGCTCGATCGCCCTCGACTACACCACGACCGGGGACAGCGTCACGGTCACGCTGCCCAAGGACCCCTCGCTGGTGCCGCCGGGCTGGTACATGCTCAATGTCGTGGACGATCAGGGCACGCCCTCCGAGGCGGTGTGGCTCAAGGTCCCGGAAGCCGCCGCTCGGTGAGGCGCGGCTCGCCGGGCCGGGCCCGCGCCGGCCGGCGGGCCGACAGCTTGCGGTCGAGGAACCGCCGGCCCGGCGGCGGCCCGTGGCCGGTCGGATGGCCGGCGGCCGGCGGCCGGTCCGCGAGGAGTACGGGCAGCCCGGCCTGCTCCAGCGCGAACAGCCGCAGCAGGGGGTGGAAGCGGTAGCGGCCGGGGCCCGGCGACTCCAGCAGCTGGGCGTCGACCAGCCGCTCCAGCACCGGTTCCGCCTCCCGCGCCGCACGGTGCGTGAGGCGCGCCGCCTCCCCCGCGGTCAGCTCGCCCTCGGCCTCGGCGAGCACCGGCAGCGTCTCGGCGGCCAGATGGTCCGTCTCCCCGCCGTCGAGCAGGCACTGGTAGCCCGCCTCGAAGGTGAAGCGGACCCGCAGATCGGCGTACTCGAGCTCGTCGAGCCGGCGCCGGGGGTCGGCGAGCCGGTCGGCGAGCGCCCGTACGGGCCAGCGCGGGCGGGCCGCCAGCCGGGCGCCCGCGATGCGCAGCGCCAGCGGCAGATACCCGCAGCAGCGGACCGTCTCCTCGGCCGCCGGGCGGTCGGCGGCCAGCCGCCGTTCGCCCGCGTACGCGCCGAGCAGGGCCAGCGACTGATCCATCGTCAGCAGGCCCACGTGCCGGTGGACGGCGCCGTCGACGGTGGCCAGGACGCGGCGGCTGGTGACCAGGACCGCGCAGCCGGGCGCCGCGGGCAGCAGCGGCCGCACCTGGGCGGCGTCGTAGGCGTTGTCCAGGACGACCAGCAGCCGCCGGTCGGCGGCCAGCGCGCGGTACAGCGCCCCGGCCCCCGCCTCGCCGACGGGCAGCGGGCCCTCGGCGCCGAGTGAGCGCAGGAACCGGGCGAGGACCGTGGCCGGGGCGAGCGGGCTCAGCCCGCAGTCCGCGCCGCGCAGATCGGCGTAGAGCTGCCCGTCGGGGAAGCGGTCCGCCAGCAGATGGGCGGCGTGCACGGCGAGCGCGGACTTGCCGACGCCGCCCGGCCCGTCGAGGGCGGCGATCGGGGACGGCCCGGGCGGTGCGAGGGGCCGCAGCAGGTCGAGGGAGGCCAGTTCCCGGTCGCGGCCGACCAGGACGGGCGGGTCGGGCGGCAGTTCGCGGGGCGCGGCGCCCGGCCGGGGGCGGGGGCCGCTGCCGGGGCCGCCGCCCGCCGCGGCGGGCGCGGCGGCCTGCTGCATACGGGCCCGGCGCCGCTCCTCCACCCGGTCGCGGGCCGTGGCGAGCGCGCCGAGTTCGGGCCCGGCGGCGCCGAGCAGCCGCACCAGGGCGTCGAAGCGGTCGGTGGGCGGCAGCGTCTTGCCCGCGAAGTAGTCCCCGATGACGCCGTGCGCCCAGCCGGTGCTGGCCGCCAGCTCGCGGTAGGTCAGCTGCGAGTCGCCCCGCTGCCGGGCGGCCCTGCGGCGCAGTTGGCGCAGCAGGGCGGCCAGCGCCTCGACGCTGTCGACGGCGCCGAGCTCCACGCGCCCGCCGCCCGGTCCGCCGCCCGGCCTGTCTCCGGCGGTTCCGGAAATTCCCTCGAATCCTCCGGACGCCCCGGATTCTCCGTTCACGTGCGCCACATCCCATCCGGCCGTATAGGTAAACCGCAGATCCCGTGCGTCACCCGGCTGTCCGGGCCCATCCGAACCTGTCTGACGGCGGCCGTTTCCCCCGCGAAGACTGAAGTTGATTGTGCAAGCGTTTCCCCGTTCGGACAACCTCTGCTACCCGATGATTTCCGGCACAGCGCCCCGCACGGCATTCACGTGATTGCCGTTCAGGGATCGGAATGAGAATCTCCGAAGGAGAAAAGCACGATGAGTCAGGTCCGTGACAAGCAGCAGCCGAAGCCGCCGTCGCCGGGCGAGGGCGCGCTCCGCGACGTGTACGACAGCGTCGACGCCCCCGTCGCGACCGGCTCGGCCCACTTCATGCGGGCCGGCAGCGAACTGCACCTGGTCCACCGCGACCTGGAGCTGGGCGACCGGCACCAGGCCGGGGCGCGCGTCGCCTGCGCCGCCGCGGCGGTCCGGTCGGCCCTGGCCGACTACGAGTCATCCCGCGACATCGCCCGCGAGCTGGGCTTCCACGCGGTGCACGACGCCCGGCCGCGGGCCGCGGGCCGGGAGGGCGTCGAGGTGCTCGACGTGCTCCGCGAGGCGGGCTCGCGGGGGGCTGGTGGCGCTCGACGAGGAATCGCTCGCCGACATCGCCGCGCGGTACGCCGAAGGCGGCGACGAGTCGGCATTCGGTGAATTCGTCGACGCGCTGCGGGTGTTCTCCGCAGAACTCGACACATTCGCCCGCACCGCCGACGGCGAAGGCCCCGTCGAGTGGCAGCAATTCGCCTGGAAATCGATCACGGAATTCGACCGGATTCGAATCCACGGGCAGGCGATCGTCATCATCAACATCTTCGGAATGACCAGCGTGTCCACCGCGGTCGGCTGACGAACCGATACGCCCCGTCAACTTCTTCAAGGAGGAAGAACGGATGAGTCAGGTCTGCGACAAGGCGCCCCCGCTGTCCCGGCAGGCGCTGGGCGACAAGAAGCGGCTCGCCAGTGCCTGCCGGCGGCGGAAGACCCCGGGAGGAGAGCGTCGGCCCGAGCGCCGGCGCTCTCCTCCGTGCGCCTCGCGGCGCGTACGGCGACGGGCCCGTACGCCCGGCCCGTACGCGCGCGGACCGGGCGTGCACAGACCCCGCACAGCCGCCCCACAGGGGGTGCACGGTCGGGAGGTCACCGCCGCATGACTAATCTCTCCTCGGCGGTTGCATCTTCACGCAACCTTGCGTGACCTCCCGAGTCTCTTGATGACCGGGCGGACTCGTGCCGTGTCATCAGGAGCCGGGTCCGCCGTTGGCGGCCGCTAGAAAACGAGGGGTATGGATGGGCGCAGGCAGAAGGGGTTCGTCCCGAGGGGCGCGGCCCGAGGAGGGCCGCGGCCGACGGTCGGAGCTGATGATGCTGGCCCTGGCGGTGCTGCTGACGCTGTTCGGCTACGCGTCGGTGGGTCTGGCCACGGAGGGGAAGCTGCCGGCGGAGCTGCCCATGTACGCCGTCGGAATGACGGTGATGGCCTTGGGGGCGCACTGGGCGGTGCGAAGATTCGCCCCGTACGCCGATCCGCTGATCCTGCCGATCGCCGTCGCGCTGAGCGGTCTGGGGCTGGTCCTCATCCACCGGCTCGACCTGGCGTTCGCGCTGAGCTCCCCGAAGAGGGCGGTGACGGTGGCGCCGACCCAGCTGATGTGGGGCGCCATAGGCATAGCGGTCTGCGCCGCCGTGCTGATCTTCCTCAAGGACCACCGCCATCTCCAGCGGTACACCTACATCAGCATCACGGTCGCGCTGGTGATGCTGATCGCCCCGGTGTTCTTCGGCGCGGACACGCTCGGCGCCAAGCGGTGGATCACACTGGGCTCGCTGTCGTTCCAGCCGGGCGAATTCGTCAGGATCGTCATAGCCGTGTTCTTCGCCGGCTATCTGACCCAGCACAAGGACGCCCTCGCGCTGGCCAGCCGCCGGGTGCTGGGCTTCTCGCTGCCGCGCGGGCGGCAGTTCGGGCCGATAGCCGCCGTGTGGCTGCTGAGCCTGCTGGTCCTGATCTTCGAGCGGGACCTCGGCACCTCGCTGATCTTCTTCGGGCTGTTCGTGATCATGCTGTACATCGCCACCGAGCGCACCAGCTGGGTGGTGACCGGCCTGCTGATGTTCGCCGTCGGCGCGACGGTGGTGGGTGCCATGGAGCCGCATGTGCACGGCCGCATCTCCGCCTGGCTGCACCCCTTCGACGCCCTGAAGGACCCGGGCGCCGGCTCCGACCAGCTCGCCAAGGCCCTCTTCGGCTTCGGCAGCGGCGGCGTCCTGGGCACCGGGCTCGGCTCCGGCCGCCCCGACCTCATCGGCTTCGCCGCGCGCAGCGACTTCATCCTCACCAGCGTCGGCGAGGAGCTCGGCCTCGCCGGCATGACGGCGGTCTTCCTGATGTACGCGCTGCTGATCGAGCGCGGGCTGCGGGCCGCGCTGGACGCCCGCGACTCGTTCGGCAAGCTGCTCGCGGCCGGGCTCGCCAGCGCGCTGGCGCTCCAGGTCTTCGTGGTGTCCGGCGGCGTCACCGGGCTGATCCCGCTGACCGGCAAGGCCCTGCCCTTCCTCGCCCAGGGCGGCTCCTCGCAGATCGCCAACTGGGTCCTCATCGCCTTGCTGCTGAAAGTCAGCGACGCGGCGCGCAGACCGGCCCCGGAACCGGCGGCGGACCTCGACGAACAGTCGACGCAGCTGATACGGCGCTGAGGCCGCGGGCCCTGGCGGGCGGCTACCGGTAGGCCCCGGCCTGGAGTCCGTACATCGCGGCGTAGCACCCGCCCAGCGCCGGCAGCTCCCGGTGGGGGCCGGCCTCCGCCACGCGGCCGCCGTCGAGCACGAGGATCAGGTCGGCGGCCCGTACGGTCGAGAAGCGGTGCGAGACCAGCAGAGTGATCCGCGCCCCGGCGCCGGGGCCGCCGCGCAGATCCGCTCGAACAGCGCGTGCTCCGTCTCGGCGTCGAGGCGAGGGACGCGGTCGGCTCGTCCAGGACGAGCAGCGGCGGCTCGGCGCGCATCAGCGCCCGGCCGAGGGCGATCTTCTGCCACTGGCCGCCGGACAGGTCCACGCCGCCCTCCCAGCCGCGCCCGAGCCGGATCTCCAGGCCGTCGGGCAGCGTGCCGGGCAGCTCGGCCGCGCCCGCCCGCTCCAGCGCCGCGCGGACGCGCCCGGCGTCCGCCACGCGGGCCACGTCCCCGACGCCCACACTCTCGCGCACGGACAGCTCGAAGCGGACGAAGTCCTGGAACGCGGCGGCGGCGCCGGGGCCCAGGACCCGCGTCCTGCCCCCGGCCGGACGCCGGCGCACAGGCTCTCAGCGCGCGTTGCGGGCCAGTTCGAGCGCGTACTTCTGCCACCACGTGCCCGCGCCGGGGCCGCCCTTGCAGGCGCCGTCGGACTCGCCCGGCCGCTTGATCCACAGGTAGGCGTCCACGCGCGGGTCGCCGGTCTTGACGGTCGGCGGTTCGCCGAGCGCGCGCCCGGCCGGGTTGCACCAGGTCTTCTCGTGGTCGGCGCCGGCCAGCGGCCCGTTGCCGTTGCGGCTGGTGTCGATGACGTAGTGCTTGCCGCCGAGCAGCCCGGACAGCTTGTCGCCGTACTCCCTGTTGGCCTCGGTGGTCTGGAAGTTGGAGATGTTCAGGGCGAAGCCGTCGGCGGCGTCCATGCCCGCCCGCTTGAGCGGATCGACCATGCGGTCCGGCGGCGTGACCCAGTTGGGGTTGCCGGCGTCCAGGTAGACCTTGGTGTTGGGCAGCGCCTTGACCTTGTCCACGGCCTCCTTGAGCAGCGCGAACCGCTCCTCGTGGAACTGCTGCGGGGTGCAGCCGTCCCCGATGTGCGGCAGCGCGTCCGGCTCCAGGACGACGGTCGCGCGGCGGTCCCCGATGCCGCGCAGCGCCTTGTCCAGCCAGGCCCGGTAGGCGTCGCCGTCGGCGGCGCCGCCCTGGGAGTACTGGCCGCAGTCGCGGTGCGGGATGTTGTAGAGGACGAGCAGCGCCTCGCGGCCGGCCTTCGCCGCGGCCTCGGTGAAGCCGCGGGTCTGGCCCTCCGGGTCCTCGATGCCGATCCACTCCGCGACGGGCTGGTCGGCGATCTTGTCGATCAGCGCGGCGTCCTTCTTCTCGCCGTCCGCGCGCAGCTTCGCCGCTTCCTTGGCCGCCGTGCTGTCGGGGTTGACCCAGTAGGGGGCCGTGGACTTCGGCCGCTGGTCCGGGCTTTCGTCCTTGTCGGGCTGGTCGGAGGAGGACGAGCAGGCGGCGAGCAGCAGCAGTGCCCCCACCGCCGCCCCCGCCGCGCTGATTCCGGCTCGGTGCCTGTGCCCGGTGCGACTGCCGTACATCCACTCCCCCTTGGCTGCACTCCTGGAATGGCCCAGGCCCTCAGCGGGACAAATCCGGTCCCGCCAATCCTGACACGGGGGCCCCGCCGGCCGACCCGTGTCGAGAAGCTGTTACGGCCATTCAGGGACCCGCCGCGGACGTCCGCCGCCACCGGAAAGAGTCGAAGACGGGCACGTCGGCGCGTCCGTACGGGCCGCCGCGCGGCCCCTCCGGCACCCCATCCGCACCGGCAGCCCTCCGTGTCCGCCGCGCAACTTGGCGTCAACTCGCCCTAGTGGCCGAAGGGCTGACGTTCTAAAATCTTCGCCGTGGCCCGAGCCCCCGGCTGCGCCGAACCTCCCGCGGTCGCGCCGGACCACTCCCGCAGTCCTGGCTCCCGCGGTCGAGGTCGGGCCGGGTCGGCGGCTCCGGGGGGAGCGGGTCACCGCCCCGGCCCGATGGGCGGCACGCCCGACGCTCACCCGTTCGGCGCACCGCGCCGCCGGGGCCCGGCTCAGGCGCCGGACGCCGACGCGGTCCGCTCGCCGGACGTGGGCGCCGGGCGTTCGCCGGTGAGGTAGGCGGAGACCACGACATTGGCGGAGTAGGCGTGGCGGGCCCGGTCGTACGCGCCGCCGCAGGTGATGACGCGCAGTTCGGCGCGGTGCCCGGCGCGCGGCCCGTAGACCTTCTGGGCGTCGAAGTGGTGCTTCTCGAAGACGGAGACGTCCTCGACGGTGAACTCGGCGACGGACCCGTCCGAGCGGGACACCTCGATGCGCGCGCCCGGCTTGACGCCGCCGAGGCCGTGGAAGACGGCGGGCGCGGTCCTGGTGTCGAGGTGGCCGACGAGGACGGCCGCGCCGGTACCGCCGGGCCGCGGGCCGCCCCGGTACCAGGCGACCTCGCCGGGCCGCTCGTACGGGGGCGGGTCCACCGCGCCCCGCGCGTCCAGGCCGCGGGCGACGACCGGGGCCCGTACGCCCAGCGACCCGATCGAGACCCGCAGCGGCCGGGCGTCCGGCAGCGGGCCGTGGGCCGGGGGCAGCGGATGGCTCGCGGGCCGCCCCACGGCGGCGACGTCGCCGGTCGTCGGCGTCGCGCTGCCCCGCCCCTCGGTGATCTCCCGCCCCCACGTCCACAGGCCCAGCAGCAGCGCCGCCCAGACCACCCCGATCACCAGGCGGCCGTAGCCGCCGCTGCGCGCGTGCTCCATCTCCGGCGGCCCCGTCCCGCTCAGCGGTCCGTCGTCGCGCCGCGGCGCCGGCGGCGGTGCAGGAACAGCCCGCCGAGCATCAGCGCGGCGCCGCCCGCGAGGACGAGTCCGTACGGCTCGGGGCCGCCCGTGTCCTCGATCCGGGGCGCGGTGCCGCCGCCTCCGGCCGGTACGGGCGCGACGGGCGAGGCGGGAGCGGTGGAGGAGGAGCCCTCGGCGGTCACGGTCAGGTTCCCCTGGACCGTCTCCTCCTCACCGGCGCAGGCGACGGTCACGGCGTATTCGCCGACGCTCACCGTCGAGCGGATGGCGGCCTCGCCGAAGAGCCCGTCGGAGTCCTTCGCCAGCTTGACGTCGGCGACGAACGCCTCCGACTTGGCCACCGCCTTGTCGGCCCGGCAGCCGGAGACCCGCAGCGCCACCTCGCCGCCGGGTGTGCCGGTGAGCGGTTCGATCCGCACGGCGCCGGGCGTCTCCTCGGCCGTCGCGTACGGATCGGCCACGTCCTCGGCTTGGGCGCAGAGGGGGGCGGCGGCGAGGGCGACGGCGGCGAACGCGCCGCAGAGCGAGAGGCGGACAGTGCCGCGGACAGAACCCATGGCGTACCTCCTGGTGCTTTCGAAGGTTCACCCTGGGGCCGCCGCGCGCATCCGCTCCGTGTCCGTATTACTCCATCAGGTGACGAAACGGCGATTCAGGAAGCTCGGAGAGCTGGCGGGGACCGCCGGGACCGCCCGTGAAAGCCGCCCGTAAAAGGGGTGAAAGCACAGCGAAGTCACCGCGTCGGCGCGCATGAATAGGATGGCCGTCCCATGATTCCGCGGATGGCAGGAGTTCTCACCCATGACAGAGCGCAAGCCCATTGAATCGTGGCTGACCGATATGGACGGCGTGCTGATGCACGAGGGCGTTCCGGTGCCCGGGGCCGATGCCTTCATCAAGAAGCTGCGCGACTCCGGCAGGCCGTTTCTCGTGCTCACCAACAATTCGATCTACACGGCCCGCGACCTGCACGCGCGGCTGAACCGGATCGGGCTGGACGTGCCGGTCGAGAACATCTGGACCTCGGCGCTGGCCACCGCCAATTTCCTGGACAACCAGCACCCCGGCGGCACGGCCTATGTGATCGGCGAGGCGGGGCTGACCACGGCGCTGCACGACGCCGGTTATGTGCTGAGCGACGCGGACCCCGATTTCGTCATCCTGGGCGAGACCCGGACCTATTCCTTCGAGGCGCTGACCAAGGCGATCCGGCTCATCAACAACGGGGCCCGCTTCATCGCGACCAACCCCGACAACACCGGGCCTTCCCCGGAGGGCGCGCTGCCCGCGACGGGCTCGGTGGCCGCGCTGATCACCAAGGCGACCGGCAAGGAGCCGTACTTCGTCGGCAAGCCGAACCCCCTGATGATGCGGACCGGCCTCAACACCATCGGCGCCCACTCCGAGACCAGCGCGATGATCGGCGACCGGATGGACACGGACGTGCTGGCGGGCCTGGAGGCGGGGATGGAGACGTTCCTCGTGCTCACCGGGCTGACCGGCAAGGACGACATCGACCGCTACCCGTACCGGCCGACCCGCGTCGTGGACTCGATCGCGGACCTGGTGGACCTCATCTGAGCGGACGGCGGGCCCAGTTCCCGTACGCGGACGGCGGGCGCGGTTCCCGTAAAGGGGCCGCGCCCGTCGCGCGTCAGGAAGCCAGCCGGTTCTCGATCAGCTTCGTCCACTTCTCCTTCTGCTCCGGGTCCTTGAGGTCGACCTCCCAGTCGCCGGCGCTCATGCGCAGGCTGTCCGGGCCCATGTTGAGCTGCTTCAGCAGCTCCCGTGCCGTCGTGCGCACCTCGTTGTCGCCGCCGTTGGCCAGGTCGTACAGCTCGCCCGCCATCCGCTGCCGCTTGCCCGGCCCGACGGACTTCCAGAACGCGAGGGCCTTGGCCATGGCCTGCGCGGGGGTCAGCTGGGTGGCCGACTCCACGGCGGCGGGGTCCGCGCCCGGCACGGCGGGGGCGCCCTCGGCCTGCTCGGCGCCCGCCTCGTGGGCGTCCTCGCCCGCCTTCGCGGCCGCCTCCTGCTCCGCCATGATGATCTTGTACCGCTTGCGGACCGACTTCCACGCCTTGTAGAGGGCGAGCCCGCCGAGCAGCAGGGCCGCGGCGGCGGCCAGCCCCCAGCCGACCGGCGACGACACGGCGATGGCCCCGGCGAAGACCGCGATGCTCACCCCCGCGCCCGCGACCTTGACGAGGTTGCCGGTGGCCGACACGCCCTTCTTCACCCGGCGGCGCCCGCGCTTCTTGACCGCGTACGCGCCGACCTCCGCGATCCGCTCCGCCGACTCCTCGTAGGCGGGCGCCTTCTCCGCCGCCTCCGCCTCCAACTGCTCGATCTGGGCGGTCAGCGCGGCGACCTCCGCCTCCAGGCGGCGCATGGCCGCCGCGTTCTCCGGGCCGCCATCCGGCCGGGACGACGAGGTCGGGCGGGACTGCCGCTCGGCCAGTTCGGCACGGGGCGCCGACATGGCCGCGCGAGCCCGGGCGATGTCCTTGCGCAGCAGCTTGCTCTCGATCGTCCCCTCGTACTTCGCGGGCGGCGCGTTCACCCCGGCGAGGTTCCGCTTCATGCGGTGGGTGCGCACCACGGAGCGGATGTCCCGGACGACCTTGCTGATCGAGATGACGATCGTCAGGGCGCCGGCGGTCTCGCCGAGCGCCGACGGAGCGACGTTCCCGGCGACCTTCAGGCCGCCCTTGGCCATCCCGATGCCGTCGCTGACGGTGGTGCCGATGTCCTGGACGGCGTCGCCGCCCTTGCTGTTCCGGTCACGGCGCAGGGAGCGCCAGTCGACGCCCTTCTTCTCCTTGAGCTCGTTCAGCCCGCCCTGCGCCTTCAGAGCCCCGCTCGTGTCGCGGACCGTGGCCACCGAGTCGACCGCCCCGCCCATGACGTCGGTGGCGAGCGTCCCCTCGACCGCCCGTGCGGTCCCCGCCTTGTCCGAGTCCTTGGCCGCCTCCGCCCACTTGCCCGACACGGCGGGTGAGACGACCCGGCTGGAGCCGAAGTCGATGGGGTCGAGGAGCTTCTTGACGGTTTCGAGCTTCTCGGACGGCTTCGACAGCAGCTTCCTGACCCACTTGCGCGCGCCGTGGGGTTCGGCCGCGGCCTCGGCGGGGGCGGGCGTCCCGGTGCTCTGGGCGGCCGTGGGCGCGGGAGCGTTCTCGGTGCGGTCCGTACGCTCGGCCGGCTCGGCGGACTCCGTGCGCCCGGACAGGTCCGCGAGCTCGATCTGGTCCGTGCTGCCCCCGGCCGGCTCCGTACGGGCGGGCCGCCCCTGACCGAGCGTCTGCACGACGGCGCGGTTCCCGGCCGCGGACTGAAGGGCCTTCATGCGGGCCGCGTGCCCCGTGCCGGACGCCGCCGGACGGCCCGCGGCCCGCGCCGCCGGACGGGCCTCGACCCGCGTGCCCGCGGCAGGGGTACGCGGACGTTCGTCGTGCGGGCGCATCGCTGCCATCCTTGGCGTGATTCCGGGTGGACGGCGTGATGATCGCGAACATATGTGCCCGTCAGCAAGAGCGCACAGGCACAGTCGAGGGCACTCTTCGGTGCCCTGCCGGTCATCAGGGCCCGGCAGTTTTGACGGTTTTGGCGGTTTTGACGGTGACGGTGCCGTTGCTCGTGGTCAGGTCGAGCCGGTGCGCGCCGTGCGGGTCGTCGGGCACGTCGATGTACTTGTGACCGTTGCTGACGTGCGCGGACACCTGGTACGGGCCGGTCGGCACGGTGAGGGCGATGGTGCCGTTGGACGTCTTCGCGCGGATGTCCAGGGCGACGGCCGGGGTCAGCTCGATCGGGCCGTTGGTGGTCCGCGCCGCGACGCTCCCGCCGCGCAGCCGCCGCCCGGTGATCCGGCCGTTGGTGGTCCGTACGTCCACCGCCCCGGCGACGCCGTCCAGTGCGACGGTCCCGGAGCTGGTCGTCACGTTCACCGCGCCCACGTCGGAGAGGCTGACCGGTCCGTTGGCGGTCTGCCCGCTCACCGGCAGCCCGGCGGGCAGCTCCACCGTGTAGTTCACGGCGCAGTCCTCGCCGCAGCCGCCGAGCACCAGCACGCCGCCCTCGACGCGGTGGGTGGCCTTCTCCGGCCGGTCTCCCTTGTACTCGACCGAGCGGTGCACGGACACCTTGCCCGCGCCCTTGCCGCCGCGCAGCGTCACGCCGCCGGAGCCGCTGTCCAGCCGTACGGCCCTGATCTTCCCCGAGACGCTCGCGTCGTCCTCGAAGGTCGAGGCGGACTTGGGGTCGCACGCGCTGAGCCCGCCCGCCCCGATCCCGGCCGCCACGACCACCCCGAGCACACGAATTCGCCGGCGCACGTCAATTCCCCCCGTTGGTGTAGGAGTTGCTGGTCACGGAAGGCTATGGCGGGCGCTCGGGGCCGGACCATAGGGCAGGCCCCCGGATCAGGGCTATTGCCTGCACACTCGACACGGGCCCCGGCGGCTGTCGTGCGCACGTGAATCGCCCGGTCGCCGTACGCGCACGAACCGACCAGTCGCCGTACGCGCGCGAACCGCCCTGCCCAGCGCGGGCGTTCAGCTTCCCGTGGCCGCCTTCCAGTCCGCCACATACGACCGGAGGTTCTTGTCGAGGTCCGCCCAGTCCGGCTGGAAGACCTCGACGCCCTTCATGATCCCGGCGAGCGCGGTCGCGTTCTCGTCGGTGGCCTTGATGTCCGTACGGGCCGCGAAGCCGCCGCCGACGGCGGAGACCTCCCGCTGCACGTCCTCGCTGAGCAGGTAGTCGAGGAGCTTCTGGCCGTTGGCGGTGTGCGGGGCGCCCTTGACGAGCCCGGCCGCGTACGGCAGGGCGAAGGTGGTGGGTTTGCCGGCGGCGCCCGCGGCGGGGAAGAAGATGCCCTGGTGGGGCATGGTCTTCATGTTGGCGTAGTTCATCTGCACATCGCCGTTGGCGACGAGCAGTTCGCCCTTGTCGGTCTTGGGCGCGAGCTGCCCGGTGGACGAGGACGGGCCGACGTTGTTGGCCTGGAGCTTCTTCAGATAGGCCATGGCGGCGTCCTTGCCGCCGAAGTCGTGCATGGCCTTGACGAGCACGGCCGTGCCGTCGCCCGCGACGCCCGGCGTGGAGTACTGGAGCTTGCCCTTGAACGCGCCGTCGAGCAGGTCCTCCCAGCTCTTCGGGGGCCGCTTGAGCTCCTTGCTGTTGTAGATGAAGCAGAAGTAGTTGTCGACGACGGCCGTCCACGCACCGCCGGCGTCCTTGTTCCCGGCCGCGACCCGCTCCGATCCCCGCGGCTTGTACGGGTCCAGCAGCCCCTTGCCGGACGCCTGCTGGATGAAGGGCGGGAGGGTGACGACGACGTCCGCCTTGGTATTGGACTTCTCGCGGGTCAGCCGCTGCACCACTTCCCCGGAGCCGCCCTCGACGTAGTTGACCTTGATGCCGGTCCGCCGCTCGAAGTCCTTGAACACCTTGTCGTAGAACCCGTCGCCCTTCTCGGACTTGAGCCCGTCGGCGCTGTAGACGGTGACTTCCTTGGCCTTGCCGTCGGCGGTGGAGGCCCCGCCGCAGGCGGTGGCGGTGACGCCGAGTATCAGGGCCCCGACGGTGGCGGCGATCGGCTTGAGGTGGCTGCGCATGACGTGTCGTACTCCTGGGGAAAGAGAGGTTTCTCGAAAGGGCTGACCGGAACTCACCGGTAGCCGCGGCTCACCGGTACGAGGCGCGGGTGCGGACGCGGCCGACGGCGAGCAGGACGAGCAGCGTCGCCGCCATCAGCACCACGGCGAGGGCCGCGCCCGCGAAGAGGGCGCCCCGGTCCGTAGCGGCGAAGATCTTGACCGGCAGGGGCAGCCAGTCCGGCGGGTAGAGCATCATCGTGGCGCTCAGCTCGCCCATGGACAGCGCGAAGCACAGCCCGGCCGCGGCGGTCAGGGACGGCAGCAGGAGGGGGAGCTTGACGCGCAGCAGTACGTACCAGGGGCGCGCCCCGAGGCTCGCGGCGCTCTGCTCGTACGCCGGGTCGAGGCGGGCGACGGCGGCGGAGACGGACTGGTAGGCGAAGGCGGTGACCAGGATCGCGTGGGCGGCGATCACGATCTGCCGGGTGCCGTTGAGGAGGATCGGCGGCCGGGAGAAGGCGACCAGCAGCGCCAGCCCGACGACCACGGACGGCACAGCGACCGGCAGCATGAACAGCGCGTCGATGACGCGCCGCCCGCGCCGGCGCAGCGCGTCGGCGGCGAGCGCGGCCCAGGTCCCCGCGGCGAGGGCGAGAACCCCTGCGGCGAAGGCGGTGACGAGGCTGGCGGTCAGGGCGTCGAGCGAGTCGCCCCGCGCGATGTCCTGATAGTGCGTCAGGGTCGCGCCGGACGGGAACGCGCCGCTCCACTCGGTCGAGAAGGACGCGGCCAGGATCACCAGGAACGGCAGCGCGAAGACCGGCAGGAAGAGCACGAGGAACAGGGCCCGGAGCGCCCAGCGGGCGGCGCGGCTATGCACGAGCATGACGGGCGCCTCCGGCGGCGGTCACGGTACGGGCGACGAGGACGCGGTACAGGCCGTAGAGCGCCGCCGACAGGGCGACGCTGACGACCGCGACGACGCACGCCCCCGTGTAGTCGCCGTCGAGGATGGCCTTGCTGTACACGAGCATGGGCAGGGTCGTGACGTCCTTGGCGCCGGTGAAGAGCACGATGCCGAATTCGTTGAGGCACATGACGAGGACGAGGCTGCCGCCCGCCGCCAGGGAGGGCAGCGCCTCGGGCAGGATCACCTGCCGCACGATGCGCGCGGGCCGCGCGCCGAGCGAGGCCGCGACCTCCAGCTGTCCCGTCTCCACCTGCGAGAAGGCGGCCAGCAGCGGCCGCATCACGAACGGCGTGAAGTAGGTGATCTCCGCGAGCAGCACGCCGTAGCGGGTGTGCAGGAAGTCGAAGGGTCCGCCGGCCGCGCCGGTCGCGTCCGTCCACAGGCCGTTCGCCATGCCGGTGGTGCCGTAGACGAAGAGGAGGGCGAGCGTGATGAGGAAGGAGGGGAAGGCGAGAAAGATGTCGATGAACCGGCCGATCGCCTTGCCCCCGGGGAACGGCACGAACGCGATCACGAACGCCAGCGTGAACCCGAGGACGAGGCAGCCGGCGGTCGCGCCGACCGCGATGACGACCGTGTTCACCAGCGCGTCCCCGAACGACGCCTGTCCGAGCACCTCCCCGTACGCGGCGACGGAGTGCCCGCCGCCGTCCGGCGACACGGACTGCCGGACGACCAGCGCGAGGGGATAGAGGAAGACGAGGCCGAGGGCTGCCACCGGGGGAAGGGCATAGGCCCAGGCGGGCACGGAAAGCCGGCGCGCCCCGCGGCGCTGTTCGTCGGGTACGGCCCGGGGGCCGTGGGCCACCGCTGCCTGCTCGGAGCGGTATGGGCTAGTCATCGGACGCCCCCGCCGGCAGGAGCACCGCGTCGTCCGCGGCGAAGTGCAGGGTGGCCTCGTCGCCGAGTGCCGGGGTTTCGCGTAGTTCCCGCACGTCCGCCTTGACGCGGTGGCCCGCGATGTCGACGTACAGGCGGTGGGTCGAGCCGCGCCACTGGACCTCGGTGATCCGGCCGCGCAGGGCGTTCGGTCCCGGCCCGAGGCCGATGAGGTGCGGCCGTACGCACAGGGTGGCCGTCGCCCCTTCGGCGGCGTCGCCCGTGGCGACCGTGAGCGCCGTGCCCGCGAAGGCGACGCCGCCGGAACGGACCGTGACGGGCAGCAGGTTGGAGTTGCCGACGAAGGCGGCGGTGAACTCGGTGCGCGGGCGGCGGTAGAGGTCCTGCGGGGTGCCGCAGTCCTGGAGCCGGGCCTGGTCCATGACCGCGATGCGGTCGGCCAGCGTCAGCGCCTCGACCTGGTCGTGGGTGACGTACAGGATGGTGACGTCGGGCAACTCCCGGTGCAGTCGGGCGAGTTCGGCGAGCATCCCGGAGCGCAGCCGCGCGTCGAGCGCGGACAGCGGCTCGTCGAGGAGCAGCACGCGGGGCCGGATCGCCAGCGCCCGCGCGATGGCGACGCGCTGCTGCTGGCCGCCGGAGAGCTCGCGCGGATAGCGCCTGGCGTAGGCGGCCATGCCGGTCATCTCCAACGCCTCGGCGACGCGGCCCGCGATCTCGCCGCGCGGCGTCCTCCGCGCCTTCAGGCCGAAGGCCACATTGGCCGCGACCCGCAGGTGCGGGAAGAGCGCGTACTGCTGGACGACCATCCCGACGCCCCGCCGGTGGGGCGGCAGCGCGGTGACGTCCCGGCCGCCGATCAGCACGCGCCCCGCCGCGGGCCGTACGAATCCGGCGACGGCCCGCAGGGCGGTGGTCTTGCCGGAGCCGGACGGCCCGAGCAGGGCCATCACCTCGCCCGGTGCAACGGTGAGGTCGAGGCGGTCGAGCACGGTGTTCTTCCCGTACGCGACGGAGACGCCCTCGAAGGCGATCCCGCCGTCCGGCGGGGCGAGGACCGCCCCGCCGGACGTGGTCGACGTCGTCACGTCCGCGTCTCCGGGGATCCGGACGGGCGCCCGGTCTCCCCCGCCGCGCGGGAGAGCAGGGCCGGGAGTTCGGCCACGGAGTCCAGGACGTGCGTCGCGCCCGACTCGCGCAGCGCGTCCGCGCCGTGCGCGCCGGTGAGGACGCCCGCGACGACGCCCGCGCCCGAGCGCCGCCCGGCGATCATGTCGTACGAGGTGTCGCCGGCGACGGCGATCTGCCGCACCCCGTCGGCTCCCCCGGTGCGCAGCAGCGCGGCGAGCACCATGTCCGGGTACGGGCGGCCGCGGCCGCCCGCGTCGGCGGGGCAGAGGGTCAGCTCGACCAGGTCCCGCCAGCCCAGCGCGTCGAGGATGGCGTCCTGGGTGACGCGGGCGAACCCGGTGGTCAGCACGACCCTGCGGCCGTCGGCCTTGAGCTGCTCGATGGCGTCCTGGGCGCCGGGTACCGGCGCGCACCGGCCGTCGGCCACCAGCTTCCCGTAGGTCGACTCGAACGCGGCGTTGGCGCGCTGCGCCCGCTCCTCGTCGCCGAAGAGGTGGCGGAAGACGGAGATCTTGGACTCGCCCATCGTGGCGCGTACGTAGTCGAGCTTCGCGGCGTGGTCGGCCGAGCCGGGCTCGACGCCGAGGGTGCGGGCGGCGGCGTCGAACGCCTGCTCCACGAGGCCGCCGTCGGCGACGGTGGTGCCGGCCATGTCGAGCACGACGAGCTGAATATCGTCCGCCGTGTCGCGTGCGGTGTCCTGCGCGGTCATTCTCTTCACCATCCCAGTTCGTTCGCGGTGCGCTCGGCGATCGCCGGAGAGCAGGTCATGCCACGGCCGCCGGGCCCGGTGACCAGCCAGACCCCGTCGCGCACCTGCTGCCGGTGCACGACGCGCGCGGTGTCGGTGCACTGCGCGTACACCCCGGCCCAGCGGCGGCGGACCGCGGGCAGCGGGCGGCCGAGCAGCCCTTCGACGACCCCGGCGAGGTGCTCGTACGGGTCCTCGACGACGTCGAAGTCGAAGGGCGCGTCGTACTCGTGGGTGTCGCCGATGGTGAGCCCGCCGTCGGCGCGCTGGACCATGAGCAGTTGCGCCCGGTGGCCGGCCGCGGCGGGCGGCTGCTGCTGCGCCGCCGCCATGGCGTCGAGCGCGCCGCCCGCGTAGGCCGGGTAGTAGCGGAAGCTGTCGCCGTCGGCGACGGAGGTGGTCAGCGCCTCGCCGAGCGGGGCGGTCTGCATCATCTGGAGCCGTACGCGCCGTACGGGCAGGTCGGGGGCGAGCTCCTTGACCAGGCCGCCGAGCCAGGCGCCGGTGCACAGCACGACGGCGTCGCCGATGTACACGTCGCCGTGGTCGTCGCGGACGGCGCGCTCGCCGGTGACCTCGCGGACCTCGCGGCCGCCGAGGAAGGTGTAGCGGCCGGACTCCAGCAGCTTGTCCTTGAGGGCGCGCTGCGCGACGCGGGGTTCGACGGCGGCGTCGCGCTCGCAGTGCAGGGCGCCCAGGACGGCGCTGCCGCGCAGGGCGGGGTTGGCGGCGCGGGTCTCCTCGGCGGTGAGGAGCGCGTAGCCGCGGGCGGCGGCGTCGGGGCGGGCGGCGGCGGCCTCGGCGACGGCGAGCTCCGCCGGGCTGGTGAGGACGGTGAGCGAGCCGTTGGCGCGGAAGCCGAGGCCGGGCACGCGCTCGCCGACGGCCTCCCACAGCTCGCGGGCGCGCAGCGCGGTGTCCAGCTCCTCGCCGCCGGCCCGGCCGCTGACCCAGACCAGCCCGAAGTTCCGCACCGAGGCCCCTCTGGCCTCGGCTTCCCGCTCGATGTGTACGACCTCGTGGCCGCGTTCTATCGCTTGCCAGGCGTGCATGGTCCCCACCACGCCGGCTCCGACGACTATGACTCGCATGACCGGAACGCTCCTTTGATCGGGTGGCCCGCGGCGGACCGGGAGGCGGCGCCGCGGTGAACAGGCCGCGAAGTTTGGCCTAGACCCGTTATCCTTCCGTGATTCCAATGGCGAGGGAAAGGGCGGGAAAGCCGTCCCCTTCGGTGACTTTCACCACAGATGCGGGTGAGACTTGGGGGCACGGGACCGTTTGGGTACGCACGACCTCACCCTCACAGGAGGAGAACGATGCGACACGGTGACATCTCATCCAGCCCGGACACCGTCGGTGTCGCGGTGGTCAACTACAAGATGCCCCGCCTGCACACGCGGGCCGAGGTGCTGGCGAACGCCCGCCGGATCGCGGAGATGGTGACGGGCATGAAGACCGGCCTGCCCGGCATGGACCTCGTGGTGTTCCCGGAGTACTCGACCCAGGGGATCATGTACGACGCCGACGAGATGTACGAGACCGCCGCCACCGTGCCCGGCGAGGAGACCGACATCTTCGCCGCGGCCTGTCGCGAGGCGGGCACCTGGGGCGTCTTCTCGCTCACCGGCGAGCGCCACGAGGACCACCCCCGCAAGCCCCCGTACAACACGCTCGTCCTCATCGACGACCGCGGCGAGATCGTCCAGAAGTACCGCAAGATCCTGCCGTGGTGCCCGGTCGAGCACTGGTACCCGGGCGATTCCACCTTCGTCTCCGAGGGTCCCAAGGGGCTGCGGATCTCGCTGATCATCTGCGACGACGGCAACTACCCGGAGATCTGGCGGGACTGCGCCATGAAGGGCGCCGAGCTGATCGTGCGCTGCCAGGGCTATATGTACCCCGCCAAGGACCAGCAGATCATGATGGCCAAGGCGATGGCCTGGGCGAACAACTGCTACGTGGCCGTCGCCAACGCCGCGGGCTTCGACGGCGTGTACTCCTACTTCGGGCACTCCTCGATCGTCGGGTTCGACGGCCGTACGCTCGGCGAGACCGGCGAGGAGGAGTACGGCGTCCAGTACGCGCAGCTGTCCGTCTCCGCCATCCGCGACGCGCGCGCCCACGACCAGTCCCAGAACCACCTGTACAAGCTGCTGCACCGCGGCTACTCGGCGCTGCACGACGCCGGGGAGGGGGCGGCGGGCGTGGCGGACTGCCCGTTCGACTTCTACACGCTCTGGACGACCGACCCCCGCAAGGCCGCCGAGAACGCCGAGGCGATCACGCGGGACACGGCGGGGGTGGCCGGCTGCCCGGTCGGCTCGCTGCCGGTCGAGCGCCCGCGCGCGGAGTGAGCCGAACCCCGCGCCGAGGCCCCCGGCCCCTCAGCCCTCCTGGTCCGAGCCCTCCAGGCGCGCGGTGAAGGAGAAGCGGTCGCCGCGGTAGAGCGAGCGCACCCGCTCCAGCGGCAGCCCCTCCGTGTCCCTCGACATCCGGTGGATCAGCAGCATCGGCAGCGCGGGCGGCGTCCCGATCAGCAGCGCCTCGCGCGGCGTCGCGAGCACCGTCTCCAGCCGCTCGTCCGCGCTGCCGAAGCCGATGCCGAGCCGGTCGCGCAGATAGCCGTAGAAGGAGGAGTCGGGTTCGAAGTCCGTATCCAGGTGCGGAACGCGCTCCACCGCCACGTACGTGCTCTCCAGCCCCACCCGTTCGTCGTCGGCGAGCAGTACGCGTTCCATGTGCCAGACCGGCTCGCCCCGTTCGAGCCCGAGTTCGGCGGCGAGCGCGGCCGAGCAGGGGGAGCGCTCCAGGCCGATCAGCCCGCGGCCGGGGCGGCGGCCCTGCCGCCGGACGCCCTCCATGTAGCTCGCGAGGGACAGCGGCTGCTCCAGCTTGGGCCCGGCCACGACCGTGCCCCGCCCCATCCGCCGCAGCCGCCCCTCCAGCAGCAGTTCGCGCAGCGCCTGGCGCACCGTCTCCCGCGAGACCTCGAACCGCACCGCCAGATCGCGCTCGGTCGGCAGCAGCCCGTCCTCCCCCAACTCATCGAGCAGGGCGGCGACTTCGACCTTCACCGCGTAGTACTTGGGGATGCGCCCGTGCTCGGGTATGCCGGAGCGGATCGGTGCGCCGGGCGCCTGGTCCATCAGGTAGTCCACTGGGTAGTCCACGGCGTGATCCTCGCACCTCAGCGCCGCTCCCGCCGCGCCCCGGCCAGCAGCGCCCCGCCGCCGAGCACGAGCACGGCCGCGGCGACGCCGAGCCCCAGGAGAGGGGTGCCCGAACCCGTGTCGGCGAGGACGGGCGGCGCGGTGGCGCGGCCCCCGGTGTCGTCGTCGCGGCTGCCCCCGTCGTGGACGCCGTCGGAGGGGCGGCCCGTGCTCTCCCGCGGCGGCCGCCGCCCGGCGGACGCGTCCGGCCGCCGGATGGTGAAGGCGTAGTCGCCGGACCGGCCGGCCCACTCGCCGTCGTCGGAGCGCCGCCGCACGGCGGTGACGTTCTCGGTGACCGGCCCCTCGGGCGCGGTCCCCGTGAAGCGCTGCCGGACCGGCACCACGACGGTCCGCCCGGCGGGGACGGTGAAGCCGGGGAAACCGGACGCGCCGGGCGAACCGCCGCCGAAGACCCCGACGTTCTCCGCCTCGTCGGTCCGTACGAACCGCACGGGCCGCCAGCGGCGCTCCCGCGCGTCGTAGAACTCCATCCGGATGTCCTCGGGCCGCAGGGCGCGGCGCCGGTCGGCGAGGACCGCGACGGGGTGCACGGCGCGGCACCCCTCCCCCGCGGCATCGCGCAGCTCCAGCCGCCAGCCGCGCCACCCGGCTCCGCTCTCGTACGCGTCCGGGCCGCCGCCGAGCCGCGCGGAGACCGGGGACCGCTCGCCGCGGGCGGCGCCGCACCCCGGCGGCTTCCCGCCGGGGTCGCCGGGGGCCGCGAAGGCGACGGCGTCCGGGGCGAGCACGAGCGCGAGCGCGGCGGTGCTCACGGCGGCGAGGGCTCGGGGCAGGCGCATCGGCGGACCTCCGCGGACGGGAAGTTACGGGCCGTCAGGAACATCGCACCGCCCGCCCCGTCGCCGCCGCACATCCCGGCCGGCTACCCCCGAATGGTCTCCACATCCCGCCCGAACAGCGGATTTCCTAACAATCGGACCGTGCCGGGAACGCCGCACCGCCGGACCGCCCGAACAGCGGCGCCAGCACCAGCCGCGCCGCCCCCTCCACCACCGTGCGCGCGCCGCCCGGGGCCACGGCCACCGGCACCGCGGGCCCGTCCCCGCGCACCGCGTCCTCGGCCAGCACCGCGCCCACCCCCCGTACGTACGTGTCCGCCGCCGCCAGCAGCGTCCGACCGCCGAGCAGCACCCGGCCGACGTCCAGCAGCCGTACGAGGTTGGCCGCGCCGACCCCGAGCAGCCGGGCCGCGCGCGCCGTGTCGCCGGCCGCGACCGCCGCCAGGCACAGCGCCTCGACGCAGCCCCGGCCGCCGCACCCGCACGGCGGGCCGTCCAACTGGACGACCTGATGGCCGAACTCGCCCGCGCCCGTGCGCTCGCCCCGGTACACCCCGCCGCCGAGCACGAGCCCGGCCCCCAGGCCCGTACCGAGATGCAGATAGGCGAAGGAGTCCGCGCCGCCGGCGTCGCTCAGCGCGAGTCCGAGGGCGGCGGCGTTGGTGTCCTTGTCGACGACGACGGGCAGCGCCAGCCGCTCGGCGAGGGCGGCGCGCAGCGGGAAGCCGTCCCACCCCGGATAGCCGGTGACGCGGCGGAGCACCCCGTTCCGGTGGTCGAGCGGCCCAGGGGCGGCGACGCCCACTCCCAGCACGGCGCGCCCCTCCCCCCGCAGGGCTTCGGCCGCCGAGACCGCCGCGTCCACGACGGCCGCCGCCCCCGCCCCGAAGTCGAGCGGAGCGGTGCGGGAGGCGACCGTACGGCCCGCCAGGTCGGTGCGTACGGCCGTCAGCTCGTCCCGGTCGAGGTGGAGCCCGATGGCATGGCCGGCGTCGGGGACCAGGCGCAGCACCGTGCGGGGCTTGCCGCCCGTGGAGGCGCGGCGGCCCGCCTCGGCGGCGAAGCCGTCCGCGCGGAGCCGCGCGGTGATCTTGCTGACGGCCTGCGGGGTGAGGCCCGTACGCTCCGCCAGCTCCAGACGGCTGACGCCGCCCTCGCCCGCGTCGCGCAGCAGACCGAGGACGAGAGCGGCGTTGTGCCCGCGCAGAGCGGCGAGATTGGCTCCGGGATTACTTCTGTGCACCGACCCATTGTCTCCGTCGCTTGCACTTTGGCAACAGCGTTGTCAAAGTGGGCGGCATGGATGGCACCACTGGCTCCCCCCTCCGCGTCGGCCTCATCGGCTACGGCCTGGCAGGCTCCGTCTTCCACGCCCCCCTGATCGCCACCACCGACGGCCTCGCCCTCGACACCGTCGTGACGGCCAGCCCCGAGCGGCGGCAGCAGGCGCTCACCGAGCACCCCGGGGTCCGCACGGTCGACACGGCCGAGGAGCTCTTCGGCCGCGCCGCCGAACTCGACCTCGTGGTCATCGCCTCCCCCAACCGCACCCACGTCCCGCTCGCCCGCGCCGCCCTCGAAGCCGGGCTCCCGGCCGTCGTGGACAAGCCGCTCGCGGCGACGGCGGCCGAGGCCGAGGAACTGGCCGCGCTGGCGGCGGACCGCGGGCTGCTGCTGAGCCCGTTCCAGAACCGCCGCTGGGACAACGACTTCCGCACGGTCCGCCGGCTCATCGCCGACGGGCAGCTCGGCGACGTACTGCGCTTCGAATCCCGCTTCGAGCGCTGGCGGCCCCGGCCCAAGGGCGGCTGGCGCGAGTCCGGCGACCCGGCGGAGCTCGGCGGGCTGCTGTACGACCTCGGCAGCCACCTCGTCGACCAGGCCCTCGCCCTCTTCGGCCCGGCCGCCGCCGTCTACGCGGAGGCCGACGTGCGCCGCCCCGGCGCCGAGGCCGACGACGACACGTTCATCGCGCTCACCCATACCAGCGGCGTCCGCTCCCACCTGTGGATGAGCGCCACCACCGCGCAGCTCGGCCCGCGCTTCCGGGTGCTGGGCAGCGGCGCGGGCTATGTGAAGTACGGGCTCGACCCGCAGGAGGCCGCCCTGCGCGAGGGCCGCCGGCCCGGCGACGACGGCCCGGCCTGGGGCGTGGAGCCGGAGTCGGCCTGGGGCCGGATCGGTTCCGGCGAGTCCCCGCAGACGGGCGGCGGCGACCTCGTGCCGACCCTGCCGGGCGACTACCCCGCGTACTACGCGGCCATCGCCGAGACCCTGCACGAGGGCGCCGCGCCGCCGGTCACCGCGGCCGAGGCGGCGGCGACGCTGCGGGTGCTGGAAGCGGCGCGCACGAGTGCGACCGAGGCCCGTACGGTCCGCATCGCGGGAGAGTCGCCCGCATGACCGCCAAAGCGGAGAACGGCGAGGCGGGGAAGGGCGAGGCGGAGAAGGTCACCGCGGAGGCCGCCGCCGAGCAGGCCGGAGCGGAGAAAGCCGCCTCCGAACAGGCAGCCGCCGGACAGGCCGCCGCCGGGCTGACCGAAGCGGAACGGGCCGTCGCGGAACTGACCGGCCAGGAACGGCGCCTGGTCCTCGACTCCTTCGGCAACGACGACGCCTGGCGGCTCGGAACCCTCCTCGTGGAGCTGGCGCGCGAGCGCGGCGCGGCCGTCACCGTCGACATCCGGCGCGGCGCCCAGCAGCTCTTCCACTGCGCGCTGCCCGGCACCTCGGCCGACAACGACGCCTGGACCGACCGCAAGCGCCGCGTCGTGGAGCGGTACGCGGAGTCCTCCTACCTCGTCGGCGCCCGCTTCCGCGCCAAGGACCGCACCTTCGAGGACTCCTCCCGGCTGGACCTGGACCGCTACGCCGCGCACGGCGGCGCGTTCCCGATCCGGCTGCGCGGTACGGGCGTCATCGGGACCGTCGCGGTCTCCGGCCTGTCGCAGGCCGAAGACCACGCGCTGGTCGTCGAGGCGCTGGAGCGCTATCTGGGCCTGGGCTGACACCTCGTCAGCCCCTGCGCACGCCCTACGAGCGGCGCCCGCGCGAACGGAAGAGGAGCACCAGCGAGACGCCCGCGCCGACGGCCGCGACCGACGCGCCGATCAGCATCGTGTCCGCCATCGGCAGCCCGCTGTGCGCGAGCGCCTCGCCGCCGCCGGCCGTCCCGCCGGCCGTCCCGCCGGAACCAGGGCCGGGGCCGGGCGCGGGGCGGCCCTCGGAGAGGCTCTCCGAGGCGCTCGCGGAGGGCGACTCCGACGGCGATGGGGACTCGGACGGACGCTCCGAGGAGGAGGACGTGGAAGGACTCTCCGTCACGCTTGCCGACGGGCTCCCGGAAGGCGTCTCCGACGGGGAGGCCGACTGAGTGGTCGACGGAGTGGTCGCGGGAAGGATCGAGGGGGCCGGAGTCGGGGCGGAGGCCGGGGAAGAGGGCTCGCCCGCGCACTCCGGCAGATGCCCGTTGAACGGGTACCGGTGGAACTCCGCGCCCGCGGTCGACGCGTGCGTCAGCGAACCGGCGGTGGAGAAGCGCCCATTCAGGCCCGGCACCGACACCGTGGTCATGCTCTCGGGGCGGCCGATCAGCACGCTGCCCTGGAACTCGGCGCCGCCCTTGATGGTGACCCGCGCGGCGTCCGGGAAGTTCCACAGCAGCCGCTCGCGCAGACCGCCGGGGAGGGCGCCCATGGAGGAGCTGACCGTGCGGGCGGGCCCGATGACGTTGACGAGCACGGTGGCGTCCTCGGGGATGCCCTCGAAGGTGACGTCCTGGTCGCCGCCGTCCCGGCCCACCAGGTCGAAGCCGACGTCGAAGACCTGGAGCCGCGAGGCCCCGTCGCCGGTGAACACGGTCGCGTGCCCCTGGTTGACGGCGGTGCCGGTGGGCTCGCGCGGTACGCCGTGTTCGTACGCGTAGCAGTCCGCGGCGGCGGTCAGTTCGGGCCGCGACCACGGCCGCGGGGAGGGCCGGGCGGCATCGGGGGCGCGCACCGCGCGCGGGGAGAGAGCCCCGAAGAGGCCGCCGGCGTCGGTGACGTCGCCTCGGGTGGAGCCTTCCTCGGCGAGCGTCGACCGGCCCGGCGCGATGGCGAGGTCGCCGGCGGCGAAGGTGTCGATGCCGTTGTCGCGACCGGCGAGAGCCCCGTCGTCCGGGTCGGAGTCCGCCCAGGGGCAGCTCCCCGCCACGCAGGGCCCCGGCCCTCCGGGCAACGGCTCCGCCACGCTCCAGGGAGCGAACAGACAGACCGTCAGCACACCGATGACACCCGCCAGCACGCCCATAAGGCCCGCTTTCTTCACTTTTCCATTCTTTTCCCGAGTCATGTACGGAAATATGATGCTCACTCGCATCAGCGGGAGGAGACGCGCCCACCCGTTCCCCCGAACCGGGGCCCCCGCCCCTCCATCAGGCTCCGGTCTCCGCACCGGTACGCGGCGTCCGCACGCGCTGAAGCAGCGCCCGTTCGGCCGCGGTCCACGCCGTGCTCGTCGCCAGATACAGCCCGGCCGCCAGCGGCACCACCGCGACGCTGACCAGCGTGCCGAAGGCCATCAGCGGCAGCAGCCGACCGATCCGCGCCATACCGGGGATCGCCGGCTCGCCGTCCGCGCCGCCGGCCTTCCCATCGGCCTTCCCGCCAACCGCCGCGAGCGCGGCCGAGGCGGCGGCCGTCTTCCGGGCGCGCGTGTACGTCCAGGTGGCCACCGCCGCGACCAGCGCGAACAGCCCGAGGTAGACCAGCCCACGCGGGCCGAACACCCCGCCGTCGCCGAGCGCCCCGGCCCACCGGCCGCCGAGCGGAGCGCCCAGCAGCGTGTGGTCGAGCAGGCCCGTACCGCCGGAGCCCGAGGAGAAGAGGTGGTACATCACGGAGAAGACCGGCAGCTGCACCAGCATCGGCAGACACCCCGCCAGCGGTGAGGCCCCGGCCTCCTTGTACAGCTCCCCCATCGCGCGCTGCGCCTTCTCCGGGGCGTCCTTGTGCTTGCGCCGCAGCTCGGCCACGCGCGGCGCGAGCTCCGCCCGTACCCGCTCGCCGCGCGCGGCCGAACGGGCCAGCGGGTGCAGCGCGAGCCGGACGCAGCAGGTGAACACGATGATCGCGGCGGCCGTGGCCGAGTCGGCGAAGAGCGGTTCGAACGCGTCGGCGCAGTGCGAGAGAAGCGCGCCGAGCGCGACGAAAGGGGAGGTGAATACGGACATGGGTGAGCCCTCCACGGGTCTCGTCGTGCCGGAATGGGAAATCGGCGTGACGAGCCGCACGGGCTCCATATCGCATACGGGAAACGCACCGGAACAGGCCGGAACGGAATAAGAAATATCAGGCAAATACGAGAAAAGGAGCGCCTACGCGGCCGTCTGGAGGGGACGGCCCGGGGCTCGCGGCCTGGAGCGGCCGGGGGCGTCGGGATCGCATTGGGCCAGGAACGCCGTCCGGCGCTCCCGGTCCCTTATCGCGGTACGTACGCGGTTCGTCGCGAGCGGATAGCCCGTACGGCCCTTGATGACCGCACAGGTCAGCAATGCCGCTGCGACCGCGGTGGTGGCGGCGAGCGCCATCGCGCTCACCCAGCCGGTTTCACTGAGCAGCAGCCCGGCGACAAGGAACAGGAACAAACCCACATATGTGCGCAAGACCGTCGTCATGGGCTTCCTCCTTCCTTGTGCTACCTCATGTACCGCCGCGTGCCGCACCGATGCCGTGCCAATGCCGTACCGATGACCATGCACGCGATGATGTTCTGTTCCACAGATTCTACCGGGCACCACCGACAATGGCCCATACCCCAGCGGTCAAATCTCCCGTACGGCGATTTCCGGCACCGGACGGCTTTGTCCACCTTCCGGACAGGTCATGGCCCGCGCACCGCCCCTCCCGACCTCCGACCGCCCGCCTTTTGACGTGAATTGACCACTCGCACGGCGGTTGAACGGCGCCCGTTCCGCCCCCGTATCCCCACAGCGACGGCGGAGGCGCGCATGCCCCGGCCGACGAGCGGACCATCGGCGAAGCGAAGGAGAGATCATGGTGAATCGACGTCACACGGCGCTCACGGGCGCGGCTGTCGCGGTGCTGGCGCTGGCCGCCGCGGGGTGCGGGGGCGGGGACTCGTACCAGGGAAGCGACAAGTCCCGCACGGCGGGCGGGAGTTCCTCACTCGCGCCGGGCTCCGACGACAGCGGCGACGGCTACGGCGACGCCCCCAAAGCCGGGGCCGGAAGCGGGGCCGGGAGCGGGGCCGGAGCCGGCGTCGCCGCCAAGACCCTGGCCGTACGGAACGTGTCCGGCATCGGGCCCGCCGTCACGGACAGCAAGGGCGGCGTCCTCTACCGCTTCGACAAGGACACCGCCAAGCCGCCCAAGTCCGCCTGCGACGGCGACTGCGCGAAGGCGTGGCCGGCCGTCCCCGCCGACGACGCCACCGCGTCGGCCGGCATCGACGCCGAGCGGCTCGGCCGGGTCGTACGGGCCGACGGCACCGCTCAGCTCACCCTCGGCGGCTGGCCGGTGTACCGCTACGCCAAGGACTCCGAGCCCGGCGTCGCCGAGGGCCAGGGGGTGGGCGGCACCTGGTACGCCCTCGCCCCGGACGGGAAGAAGGCCGGGGCGAAAGCAGACGGGAAAGCCGACGGGAAGGCCGCGAAGGGCGCCGCCGCCGCGGGAGTCGGGCTCTCCGACAACCCCTCCCTCGGCCCGATCCTCACCGACGGCAAGGGCCGCACCCTCTACCGCTTCAACAAGGACAGCGCCTGGCCGATGAAATTCGCCTGCACCGGGGCGTGCCTGGACACCTGGAAGCCCGCGAAACCGGCCGACAAGACGAAGCTCGGCGACGCCGTCCCGGCCAAACTCATCTCCACCGTCACCCGCCCCGACGGCACGAAGCAGCTCGCCGTCGACTGCTGGCCCGTCTACTGGTTCACCGGCGACAAGAAGGCCGGCGACGTCAACGGCCAGGGGAAGATGGGTACGTGGTTCGCCGTCTCCGGCGCCGGGAAAAAGGTCACCAAGGCGGCGGCCGCTACGGGCGGCTACTGACCGCGGCCTCCTCGGCGCCCGGGCCCGCTCCCGCGCCCGCGCCCGGCCCGGCGAGATCCTCGTCGTCCCTGGCCAGCACCTCCTCGTCCGGCCGCGGGTCGGCCGTACGCGGCCCCCACCGGCTGACGGCCAGCGCCACCACGGTGTTCGCGGCCAGCGCGACGATCCCCGCGTTCATCCCCCACACCGGGTCGTGGTCGGTGAAGACCAGCCCGCAGACGATGACGGCCCCGACGGCGAGCCCGCTCAGCGCGCCCCACAGCGTGATCCGCCGCCACACCAACCCCAGCAGCACCATGGGCACGAGCTGCGCCATGCCCTCGTACGAGATGAGCGAGAGCCGCACCAGCGTCTCGGGCACGGTGTACGTCAGCAGCAGCGCCAGCGCGCCCGCGACGACGACCACCACCTGTGAGAACAGCTTCTGCCGGGTCGCCAGGCGCGGCGCCGCGCCCAGCACGCTGCGCCCCCACATCGTCCCGATCACCAGCATGAACACCGCCATCGGCACGATCGAGGAGAGCGCCGCCGCCACCCCGACCACCCCGACCGCCCAGGCCGGCAGCGCGTCCACCACCAGCTTGAACAGCGCCAGATTGGAGTCCGCGCCGACCAGCCCCGGCACCACGAAGATCGCCGCCATGCCGAGCAGCATCGGCACGAACAGCAGCACGTTGTAGAAGGGCAGGAAGACCGCGTTCCGCCGCAGCCCGTCCGCGCTGCGCGCGCCCAGATAGCCCGCGACCGTCGTCGGGAAGATCACCACGGTGAGGGAGTTGAGGAACGTCGTCGTCACGAACCAGCCCCCGCCCATCCCGCTGCCCCCGTGCCCGCTGAACGTCAGCCACTCGGGCTTCTCCGCCACGATCCGGTCCAGGAACGGCCCGTAGCCGTCGAAGTAGTGCAGCGGCACATAGATCGCCAGGAACGCCAGCGTCCCGACGACCAGCACGTCCTTGAGCACGGAGACCCAGGCGCTGCCGCGCAGCCCGCTGACCACTACGAAGCCGGTGGTGACGGCGAAGGCCACGAAGTACGCCCAGTTCAGGCTGATCGCGCCGTACGAGATCGTCGTGACGACCACGCCCATCCCCATGATCTGCAACTGGATGTACGGCAGCAGGCAGACCGTGGCCAGCACCGCGACGAACGCGCCGAGCCACGGCCGCCCGTAGCGGTGCGCGACCATGTCGGTGATCGAGACGAGGCCGTGCCGGCGCGCGTACGACCAGAGCATGGGCCCGACGACGTAGCCGAGCGCGTAGCCGCAGGACATGTACGCGATGACGTACAGGACCGGGGCGCCGTAGTTGTACCCCCAGCCCGCCGCGCCCAGGTAGCTGAAGCTCGTATAGCCCTCGCCCGCCATCAGCACCCAGATGAAGACCGGGCCAAGGCTCCGGCCGCCCACCGACCAGTCGGCCAGCCCGCCGCCGGAGCCGCGCCCGCGCACCGCGAGCAGCCCGAGGCCGACGGTGAGGACCATGAAGACGCCGAAGACGGACGTCGCGACGGCGGCGTTCACCCGGCGCTCCGCTTTCCCGCACGCCCGGCGCGGCCGGGGCCCCGCCGGTCGGAGCGCCAGGCCAGCCATACCGCGGCCGGCGTCAGCAGCGTCGCGAGCAGCAGCCAGAAGAAGAGGAAGGGCAGGCCGAGCACGGTCGGGCGGACGCGGTCGACGAGCGGCAGCACCGCCAGGAAGAGCACGTACGGCACGAGAAGCCACAGCAGAGAGGCACGTTTCAGCACGACGCAGACCCTAACGGGGCCCCGGCCCTCAGCGGGGCTCGATCGCCGTCAGCCTCCCCCACACCACCAGCCGGTACGTGGACGTGTACTCCGGCGTGCAGGTCGTCAGCGTCAGATACGCGTCGGGCTCCGCGTAGCGGTAGGCGGGGTGCGCGGAGCTGTACGGGACCGGGGCGATCACCGTGCCGTCGGACGGCGAGGTCCGCGGCAGCGTGCGCTCGACCGTGTACGTGTAGCGGGCCGCGTCGGTGTCGATCCGCACGGTGTCCCCCGGCCGCAGCCGGTCGAGGCGGCGGAACGGTTCGCCGTGCGTGTTGCGGTGCCCGGCGAGCGCGAAGTTCCCCTTCTTCCCCGGCTGCCCGGTGTGGACGTAATGCCCCACATACCCTTTGTTGAGGACGTTCGCCTTGCTGACGCCCTGCGCCACGGGCGCGGTGACGCCGATCTTCGGGATGCGGATGACGGCGTACGCGGCGTCCCGGCGGGGCGGGCTCTCGCCCACGCTCACGCGCACCGAACCGGTCTCCTCCGAGGACGGGCCGGAGCCGGGTTCGGAGCCGGGTTCGGAGCCAGGATCGGCGGACGGCTCGTTCCGTCCTTCCCCGGGCGGCGTCGCGGGGCTCTCGGCAGAGCGTTCGTCCGCCCACCCCCGCTCCAGCTCCGTGACCTCGTCCCGCGCGCTGGCCCGCGCCTCACGGTTCGTCCACCACAGCTGGTGGACGACGAGCAGCAGTACGACGGCCCCGAGCGTCACCACCAGTTCGGCGCCGCCCCACAGCAGCCGCGCGCCCAGGGGCCGTCGGGCCCGCCGCCCCCGCACCACCACCGGAATCCGCTCCCGCATCCGCCGAACGGTAAGGCCTGCGGGCGCGGACCACCAGAGAGACAACCCGCCGAATAAGCCGGCTGTGGAGGGCCCTCACCCGCCGAACGCGTGCGACACCGCGTAGATGCACAGCCCCGCGAGCGCGCCCACCACCGTGCCGTTGATGCGGATGAACTGGAGGTCCCGCCCGATGTGCGCCTCGATCTTCTTCGACGTGTGCTCGGCGTCCCAGCCCGCCACCGTGTCCGTGATCAGCAGGGTGATCTCGTCCCGATAGGTCGTCACGACGTAGACGGCCGCGTCCTCCAGCCACCCGTCGACCTTGGCCCGCAGCCGTTCGTCCGCCGACATCCGGTTGCCGAGCGAGAGGATCGCCGCCCGCACCCGCAGCCGCAGTTCGCTGCGCTCGTCCTCGGCCGCCGCCACGATCATGGCGCGCACCGAGCTCCACGCGGAGGCGATGAGGTCCTGCACCTCGCCGCGGCCCAGCACCTCCGACTTCAGCCGCTCCACCCGCGCCCGGGTCTCGGTGTCCGACTGGAGGTCGCCCGCGAAGTCCCGCAGGAACCGGTCCACGGCGCCCCGCGCCGGATGGTCCGGCATGTCCCGCATCTCGGTGACGAACCGCAGCAGCTCCTTGTACACCCGGTCGCCGACCTTGCGGTCCACGAACCGCGGCGTCCAGCCGGGCGCGCCGCCGGTGACCGCGTCCATGACGGACGCGCTGTGCTCGACGAGCCAGTCGTGGGCCCGTACGCACACCAGGTCCACCAGCTTGCGGTGGCCCCCGTCCGCGACGACCTTCTCCAGCATCTTGCCGACACCCGGCGCGATCTCCTGCGCGTCGGCCCGCCGGGTGATCGCCTCGCCCACCACGGCCTGCACGTCGGAGTCGCGCAGCACTCTGAGCGCGCCGCGCAGCGCCGTGGCCAGCTCGGCGGTGACCCGGTCGGCGTGTTCGGGCTCGGCGAGCCAGGCGCCGAGCCGGGAGCCGATGCCCACCGCCCGCAGCCGCTGCCGCACCACGTCGCCGGAGAGGAAGTTCTCCCCGACGAACTCGCCGAGGCTCTGCCCGAGCTGGTCCTTCTTCGTCGGGATGATCGCGGTGTGCGGGATGGGCAGCCCCATCGGCCGTCTGAAGAGCGCGGTGACGGCGAACCAGTCGGCGAGCGCGCCGACCATGCCGGCCTCCGCGGCGGCGGCCACGAACCCGGCCCAGCCGCCGGCTCCGGCGGACCGCGCCCACGTGGCCAGTACGTAGACGAGCGCGACGGCGAGCAGCAGCCCCGTCGCGAACGTCTTCATCCGGCGCACGCCGCGCCGCTTCTCCTCGTCCGCCGCGCTGTAGGCGAACCCGCCCGCCGTCCCTGCCGCGTCCACCGGCCCTGCCGCGTCCACCGGCCCTGCCGCGTCCGCCGTCCCTGCCGCGTCCGCCCCGGCGGCAGCGGCATCGGCCCCGGCGGCGTCCGCCCCGGCGCTGTCCGCCCCGTCGCCGCTCGCCGATCTTTCCGTGTGCGTCGGTTCCATCCACTCCACCCGTTCGAGCCGTCCTTCGGCAATTGTCCCTGTCCGAGGTACTCGGGGAACGGACCAGGAGTTCCCGGCGTCCGAGCTGGAGAGGGGCGCGCGACGGCGAACAGCGGCCGCCGCCCCGGTCCGCGGTGCGCCGTACGGGTACCGCGCCGTCCGCCGGGCAGTCCCCCGGACCGTCATGGGATCATGGAGGCCGATCGGACCGCGACGGCGCCGCTGATCCCGTACCCACCGCGCCCCTGCGAGGAGAGTCCGCCCATGTCCAGGCCCCCCATGCCCCGCGGTACGGCCTACGCCGTGCTGGCCGCCCTGGCGGCCGTGGTGGTCCTCATATCGACCGCCATCTTCATCGGGGCCCGCACCGGCGACCGGCCGGGAGCGGCGCGGCCCGAGGCCCGCGGCACGGCCTCGCCCGCGTCCACCGGCTCCTGGGTCGGCACGTGGGGCACGTCGGCGTCGGCGGCCGAACCCCGTACGCCCGGCGGCTTCGCGGGCATGTCGGTACGGAACGTGGTGCATACCAGCATCGGCGGCAGCAGCGCCCGCATCCAGCTCTCCAACCTCTACGGCAACCAGCCGCTCTCCCTCACCCACGCCTCGCTGGCCCTGGCCGCGGCCCCCAGCGACGCCGCCGCCGAGCCGGGCACCATGCGCCGCCTCACCTTCGGCGGCCGCACCGGCGTCACCATCCCCGCCGGCCGCTCGGTCGTCAGCGACCCCGTCCGGCTCGCCGTGCCCGCCGCCGCGGACCTGCTGGTCACCACCTACTCGCCGACGCCCTCCGGCCCGGTCACCTACCACCCGCACGCCCGCCAGACCTCCTACCTCGCGCGCGGCGACCGGGCCGAGGACGGCGCGGGCGCCGCGTACACCGGCCAGAGCCCGTACTGGCGCTACCTCACCGGCGTCGACGTGTGGAACAAGGACGCCCAGGGCGCGGTCGCCGTCATCGGCGACTCCATCACCGACGGCGTCACCTCCACCGCCGGCGCCAACCACCGCTGGACGGACTTCCTCGCCGCCCGGCTGCGCACCGAGCCGGACGCGCCCCGCTACGGCGTGCTCAACCAGGGCATCAGCGGCAACCGCGTGCTCCTCGGCGGCATGCACGGCCGGGTCTCCGCCAACCCCAGCGCCCTCTCCCGCCTCGACCGCGACGTCTTCGCGCGTACGGGCGTACGGGCCGTCATCTCGCAGCTCGGCGTCAACGACATCCTGCGGCTGCCGCAGCAGAAGGACCCCCGCCGGATCGTGGCGGGCCTGCGGGAACTGGTCGCGCGGGCGCACGCGCACGGGCTGCCGGTCTCCGGCACGACCCTGATGCCGTTCGGCGGCCACCGCGGCTACGACCCGCGGCTGGAGGCCGTACGGGAGGCGGTCAACGCGGAGATCCGGGCGGGGCACGTCTACGACGACGTCATCGACCTCGACCGGGCGCTGCGCGACCCGGCCGCGCCGAAGCGCCTCAACCCGCGGTACGACTCCGGCGACCATCTGCACCCCAGCGACGCGGGCTACCAGGCGATGGCCCGCGCGGTGGACCTGAAGAGCCTCAAGAAGGGCTCGGCGGCGACGCTCTGAGGCGCGGCCCCACCGCCGCTACTCCAGCGACTTGCGCCGCTCGTCGCGCTGCGCCTTCCGCACCTCTTTGCGCTCCTTGCGCCGGACGCCGACGCCGCCCCAGAAGGCCAGCCCGCTGACGGTGACGCGCGGCGCGCCGGGCGTGCCGGGGCCGCTGGCCTTGTCGTCGAAGCCGCCCATGATGCCGACGCCGTTGACGTGCACCTCGATGTCGGGCGGCGCGATGATCTCCATGCCGCCCATGATCGCGAAGCAGCGGATCGTGATGTCGCGGTCCTCGAACCGCGCCTCACGCACATCGATCTGACCGCCGCCCCAGAACGCCACGGAGGTGAAGACGCGCGGCGCGGTCCAGCGGCCCCCGCGCTGGAAGCCGCCCATGACGGCGACGCCCCAGCGGGAGGTGGCCCGGCCGCCGACGCGCTCGGCCCAGTCCGGGGAGGCGTCGGACTCCGCCGTCCGGCGAGAGACGTCCGCCCCGGCCGCCCGGCCCGGCACCGGCAGGTCGCGTACGAGGACCTCCAACTCGCCGTGCGTACGGGCCTTGTACGCCGCCCCGAGCCGCTGGTCGAACTCCTCCATGTCCAGCCGCCCCTCGGCGAGCGCCTCCCGCAGGGCCTCGGCGATGCGGTCGCGTTCGGAGTCGGAGGCCCGCATGTCAGGGAGTTCACTCATACCGGACAGCCTAGCGAGCGTAGGTCACTAAACCGACCGCTCCGCGTACATCTTCGCGATGACGGCCTCGATGTAAGAACACCCCGGGGACTTCCGATCGCCGGGGTGTTTCCCTGCCGGTCCGCAGATTAGGGGCAGATCAGGGAAGGCCATTCCTCTGGTTGCGGAAGCGGTACGTCTTGGTGGTGCCCATCGTCTTCATTCTTCTCTTCCGGGGCGAGCGTTGGTCAGACGGCCTGGAGGCCGACGAGCACGCGGCGTAAGAGCCAGGGATCAGCCCGCGCGGTCGGCCCTGCATCGGAGCGCTCCGACCTACGGCGGTGCGGCAGCACGGCAGGAGTCGCCTCGGGCACCGTGATCTCAGCCCAGACCAACTTGCCCCGCGGCGTGCGGTACGAGCCCCAGCGCTTCGTCGTCTCCTGGACGAGCAGAAGACCGCGCCCGCCCTCGGTGATGTCGTCCGGCTTCTGGAGGACGGGCATTTCCTTGGATGTGTCCCACACCTCGATGACGACGCTGGTGTCGAGGCCGACCAGGCGCACGGTCACGAGGTTCAAGGTCTCCAGCTCCAGCCACGTCGGCCGGCGGTCGAGAACGCCGGTCGCTTTCACGGCGTTCGTGACCAGCTCGGAGACGACGAGGGTGGCATCCCCTTCGATGGAGTGGGCATGCCACTTGCCGAGCGTGAGTCTCATGAAGTGGCGGGACATACTCACCGCCGAGCCGACAGCAGCAAGGCTGAGCTGATCCATGAAGCGGCGGGCAAGCTGGAGTGGTCAGAACCAAAGATCTGGCGGATTGAGACCGGACAGACCTCGCTGCGCAGCCTTGACGTTGAAGCCATGTGCAAGGTGTACGGCGCGCCAGAAGAGTTGACGCAGGGACTCATGGGGCTCGCCAAGGAGACGAAGAACCGTGGCTGGTGGCACTCCTACGGCGACGTGATCCCTGAAGGATTCGATCTCTACATCGGACTGGAGGAAGCCGCTCAGAGCCTTTCTTGGTATTCGTCAGAGCTTGTGCCCGGCCTGCTCCAGACGGCCGACTACGCCGAGACGTTGATCCGCGAGGACAACCCCGGCGTCCCTGATGAAGAGATCGAGCGGCGCGTGCACGTGCGCATCGCCCGGCAAGCGCTCATCACCAGGGTCACCGCAGCGCCGACGGTAGAAGTCGCGCTCAACGAGGCCGTTCTCAGGCGTCCCGTCGGGGGAACCAAGGTGATGGGCGACCAGTTGAAGCGGCTGGTGGAGTTGAACAAGCTCGACAACCTGTCGATCCGTGTCGTGCCGTTCAGCGCTGGTTTGCACGCCAGTCTCATGTCGGGGCCGTTCGTCATGATGCGCTTCCCGGCCAATGGTGACGGCCGGGACACCGAGCCGCCCACGGTCTACGTGGACGGGTTCACCGGGGCTTTGTACCTCGACAAGCCCCATGAGATTGATCGGTACGACGCCGCGTTCAAGGCGACCTGGGGCTCTGCCCTCGACCACGAGGGCACTCAGAGTCTCCTCCTGCAAGCAATAAGGGAGCTGTAACAGTGAAGAGTTCCGACCTGACGGGCGCGGTTTGGCGGAAGAGCCGCCGCAGCAACGGCCAGGCCGAGTGCGTCGAGATCGCGTTCCTCGACGATGGCCGCGTGGCCATGCGGGACAGCAAGGACATGGGCAACGGCCCCGCTCTCGTCTTCACCCCCGGCGGATGGGACGCGTTCGCGGGCGGCATGTCGGACGGGGAGTTCATCCGCCCGTAGCGGCCCTGGACGCCAAGATCACGCAGAACATGCTTCGACAAGCGGCAAAGGAGTTTGCGCGATGATGAGTTCAGACCTCGCGGGTGCGGTGTGGCGTAAGTCCAGCCGCTCCCAGAACAACGGCCAGTGCGTCGAGATAGCGTTCCTCGACGATGGCCGCGTGGCCATGCGGGACAGCAAGGACAACGGCAACGGCCCCGCTCTCGTCTTCACCCCCGGCGAATGGGACGCGTTCGCGGGCGGCATGTCGGACGGGGAATTCGTCCGTCCGTAGCCATCCACCAAGATCCCGACTACAGAGCAGCGCCCGACCCATTCAGGGGGTCGGGCGCTGCTTGCACGCAAGATCCGACCGCAGGTCACTGCTGCTCATCAATGTGTGGTGTCGGGAGGGTTGCCCCTGCGGGTCCACAGGGCGAGCGGCGACGGGGTTGGGGTGGGTTCGCTGTCTGCCGCCGGGGGGTGGGCCAATGTCGCAGGCGGCTGGTGGATGGGGCGGTATTGCCAGTGGGTGGGTGCGGGTTTCGTCTCGGACCCTGCGGGTCCACAGCACCCGTAGTGACGGGTGGGGCAATAGTGGGGACCGCAGGAGGCTCCGCTGCGCTCCGCAGCTGGCTACCGGCAGGTAGGGTGCGGTTGCCACCCGACAAAAGCGCCTTATGGGATGTGGAATCGGGCGGTAACGGCACTCAGTTGAAGGTGGGAACTAGCGTGTCGGGCATATCGGGCGCACTCAGCGTCAGAGTGGAGTTTCCCCAGCCGCGGGCCCTCCTCGTACGGGCGGAAACCGCACCCCGAACGGCCAGCACCCCCGGGCGCAGCGCAGCGCGCCTTCCCCCTTCGGCTGCCGTGGGCCGCAGGCTCCAGACGCACCCGCACCCGACCAACGGGCAACAACCGCTTCGCGGCAGCAGCCAGCAGCGGAGCCAGTCCTGACCTCAGCTGCGAACTCGCCCGGCAGTCACAGTGAACCGGCAGCCGCCCCGCCCCCCTCCCTCCCGCTGCTAAGCGGATACGGCGAAGTCAGGTGTTGATCCTTCGACTCTTCAGATGAGTGGCCCAGGACCGGCAATGCAAGTCATCGCTCGCTCCAGTATGTGCAGGGGGAGGCGCTGAGCAGAGTGCGCGGAAGGGGAGTGTCGGTGCCCGCTCATAGGGTTGCATCCCAGTGCCGCCGGAACCTGTCGGACGGCCGTGACAAGGAGAGAAGAGAACAGCGCATGTACGCGGACCTGTGGACCGTCGTCGGGGACGCCGACCGGGATCAGTGGGAGTACACCCCACTCACGACGGTGGGGCCGCTCCAGTTCGGCATGAGTCCCAGCGAGGCCGCCACGCGGATGACGGCAGCGGGCTTCACTGGCGACCTTGTCGAGATGCACCCGTGGAACAGCCAACGCAGCCAGCACAAGGCGGAGTTCCGCAAGACGCAGGAGCGTGAGCCGTACCAGACGGACGTGACCGCGTACTACGTGGAGGGCGTCGGACTGACCTGCATCGTCGTCGACGGACTGTCGGGCCCGCAGGTCTCGTTCGACGGGATGCGGCTGATCGGTCGCATCCCCTCGCAGCTCATGAACGAACTCGGTACCTACCTGGCGGAACGGGACATGGGCTTCACGTTCACACCCCAGGGAGACATCGCCAACCAGGAACTCGGATTCATGCCCGGCGTCCAGCGCGCCGGCGACATGTTGCTGACCCGGGCCGTCTTCGCCAACCCCGACGACCGCATCGTCTACACCCTGGACGACGTCATCCCGGGCGAAGTATGGGGACACCACTGAACAGTTGGGGCGACCTGGGCTGTCGTGCAGTCTGGGCACAGGCCAGTGCCGTGCCCCGGATCCGGTCACGTTGCCGCAGCATCGCCCTGTCTATGGCCTGCCCCAGGGCCTCGGTGCTCGGCTGGGCGCGTTGCGGGTAGTCCCGGTGCTTCGCGTGGCGCCACACGAGCTCGATGTCGTTCAGCTCCGGACTACGTGGCGGAAGATAGAACAGCTCCACCCCGATCTTCGCCGGCTGTTGCCGCCGTCCCTTGACCGCCCTGGCCGTGTGCGCGGAGGCGTTGTCCAGCACCACCGTGCACGGCCGGGCCCGTTCCCAGACCGGTATCGCCTCAACGCCGAGGCCGTCGGCGGCCGGCTCCAGGGCGTTGGCCCCGCCGGGCAGCCCAGCGATAGACGTGCTGACGAACTCCAGCAGCACAGCTCCGTCGGCCTTCCCGCAGGTGCGCTGCCGGAGCAGGTCCGGCACGGTGCCGCTGATTTGGGCGCCGAGCACGTTGATCCGCCGGTTCTTGGTGTCCTCGCGCGGGACCACCGCCCGTTGCCCGATCCGGGACCAGGTATAGCCCGTGGGCATGGTCGGGGCGAACCCGGACTCGTCCAGGAAGATCAAGTCGCGTCGTCCCGCATCAGCGTCCTGCCGCAAGGCCGCAAGTCCTTCAGGCGGGCCCGAGCGGCCTGCTGAAGGACGGGGTCGGCCAGGTGCCGGAGACTGTCGCGGGTACGTTTCCAGCGGAAGCGGACGTCGCGGCGCAGCATCTCCCACAGCCAGTACACGGAGATCTCCACCCCACGCTGTTCGCGGAGCCAGTCGCGCAGGGCGGGGGCCGTCCAGGTGACTCCCGCCGCGGCGGAGGCGTCCAGCGACCCGGCCAGCGCGACACGATCGTCTGAACCCAGGATCGTGGCGGGGCGGCCCGGCCGACTGGCATCCGGCAGCTCGGCCGGCCCGCCCTTCTTGAAGCGGTGGACCGCGGCGCGGACGGTGACCGGGTGGCACTCCAGCAGGTCGGCGACCTCGGTCACAGACCTGCCCCGGTCGAGCAGGCGGATGCACTCCGCGCGAAGCCGGGTGTGACGGGTCGGATCCCGCCGTGCCAGCATCGCACGCACGCCACGGCGCTGATCCTCAGTCAGGTCCAGGCGGAGGTCCTTCGGCATGACGTCCCTCCCACAAGACGCCTACCCACCCCGCAGCCCACTTCACCCAGACCGCTTAGCGACTTGGACCCGGAGGGTCCGAGACGAAACCCGCACCCGGCCGAGCCGAACGCCGCTCAGCGCGGCAGCACTCCAGGGAACCTTGCCCCGACCTCGCCCGACTGGCGGCGCTCTGGACTCGCAGGGTCCAAGACGAAACCGGCACTCGCCCGACAGACCGCCGCCCTGCGCGTACCTCATGCACCTCACATAGACGGCGCACCGCGGCGACCTACCCCTATCAGCAGTTACGACACCCCGAGTTCAAGCCCACTAAGCCGACCGCTCCGCGTACATCTTCGCGATGACGGCCTCGATGTCCGGCTCCCGCACCGACAGGTCCACCAGCGGGTACCGTTCCGCGACCGCCGCGACGATGGGGGCCGCGCTGTCCGTGGCGGCGAACGCCAGCCACTGCCGCGGCCCCTCGACCCGGACCGCCCGGGCCCCCGGCACGTCCTCGATCGGCGGCAGTTCGCGCTCCAGGTCCACCACGAGGGTCCGCTCGCTCTCCCCCACCGCGTGCAGGCCGCTCAGCCCGCCGTCGTACACGAGCCGCCCGTGGTCGATGACCATCACGCGCTTGCACAGCTGCTCGATGTCGGTGAGGTCGTGGGTGGTGAGCAGCACCGTCATGCCCAGTTCGGCGTTCACGTCCCGCAGGAAGTCCCGGACCTTGGCCTTGCTGACGACGTCCAGGCCGATGGTGGGCTCGTCGAGGTAGAGCACCTCGGGGTCGTGCAGCAGGGCGGCGGCGATGTCGCCGCGCATCCGCTGGCCGAGCGAGAGCTGCCGTACGGGCACGTCCAGCAGGTCGCCGAGGTCGAGGAGTTCGACGCAGCGGTCGAGGTTCTCCCGGTACCGGGCGTCGGGGATCTTGTACATGCGGTGCACCAGCCGGTACGAGTCGCGCAGCGGCAGGTCCCACCAGAGCGTCGTGCGCTGCCCGAAGACGACGCCGATGCGGCGCGCGAGGCGGGTGCGCTCGCGCGAGGGGTCGATGCCGGCGACGCGCAGCCGGCCGCCGCTGGGCACCAGGATGCCCGTCAGCATCTTGATGGTGGTGGACTTCCCGGCGCCGTTGGGGCCGATGTAGCCGACCATCTGGCCGCGCGGCACGGTGAAGCTGATCCCGTCCACGGCCCGTACCCGGTGCTTCTCGCGGCGCAGCAGCCCGGCCTTGCGCCGGACGTCGAAGACCTTCTCCACGCCGTCCAGCTCGATGAACCGCTCGGGATCGCCATCGCTATCGCTCTCGTACATCACGCGACTCCACTCTCAACTTCCCGTGCTCCGATAGCTTCTGAGGCCGGTGCGCCAGGCCAGCCCGGCGAGCGCGGCCATGGCCGCCGCGACCAGCGGTCCGCACAGGCCGACCCAGCCCGGCAGGTGCAGCGGGTCCTCGCGGCCCAGCAGCCGCAGCGCGGGCAGCCAGTTGACGAAGGCGAGCGGCACGACGAACGTCACCCCGCGCACCAGGTCCTTGGCGAAGACCGTGGGCGGGTACTGGAGGAGCGTGTTGCCGCCGTAGGTGAAGGAGTTCTGCACCTCGGCGGCCTCGGTCGCCCAGAACTGGAAGGCCGCGCCCACCACGAAGACGGACCCGAAGATCACCGCGCCGCTGATCAGCATCACCGGGATGAGCAGCACGTTCAGCGGCGTCCACACGATGTCGGCGCCCGCCAGGCCCAGGCACAGTACGAGCACGCCCTGGGTGATCCGGCCGAGCCGGCGCAGCGCGAAGCGGTCGGCGGCGACCTGCGCGAAGACCGGCACGGGGCGGACCAGCAGGGTGTCGAAGGTGCCGTCGCGGACCCGCTGCCCGATCCGGTCCATGGAGCCGAGGAAGAGGTCGGCGAGGCCGAGCGAGGTGCTCGTCGCCCCGTACAGCAGCGCGACCTCCGCCAGCGTGAAGCCGCCGAGCGCCTCGATGTGGGAGAACATCAGCAGGATCGAGACGAAGTCGAGGCCGCTGCCGAGGAAGTTGCCGGCGGCCGTCATCAGGAAGGACGCGCGGTAGGCCATCGTCGAGCGGACCCACATCGCGACGATCAGGCCGTACGCCCGGATTCCGTCAACCACCCTGGACCACCGCCTTGGAGGTGGCGAGCGCCTGGAGGGCCCGGCCGGCCCCGAGCAGCGCCACCGCCCAGCCCGCCTGGAACGCCAGCGCCGCGAGCAGCCCGCCGCCGCTGTCCCGGCCGAGCAGCACGTCCACGGGCACCTGGAGCATCGCGGCCCAGGGCAGTGCCCGTACGAACTCCCCGAAGCCGCCGGGGAAGGCGTTGAGCGGCAGCAGCACGCCGGAGAAGAAGGTCGAGGCCAGCCCGGCGATGAGGCTGACGCCGGCGCCGTCGAGCAGCCAGAAGGAGCACAGGGCCACCAGATAGCGGACGGCGAAGCCGACGACGATGCCGAGGAAGACGGCGAGCAGGAAGGCCAGCCAGGTCAGCGGGTCGGCGGGGAGGGCGAGGTCGAAGGCGAGCGCGCCGACGGCCAGCGGCACGACGCCCCGGCCGAGCAGCTGGAAGGCGGCCCGGCCCAGTTCGCTCGCGAGCCACCACAGCTGGAGGTCGACGGGCCGGTAGAGGTCGACGGCGATGTCCCCGGAGCGGATGCGCTCCTGGAGCTCCTCCTGGAAGCCGCCGCCGAGCAGCGCGCACGCGGCGAGCAGCGCCTGACTGACCCAGACGAAGGTGAGGGCCTGCGACTGGTCGTAGCCGCCGAGGTGGGGCCGTTCGCTCCACAGGGCGATGAAGGTGTAGGCGATGATGAAGCCGAATACGGTGTTGGTGAAGACGCCCGCGGCGGTGGCGACCCGGTAGGTCGCGTAGCGCCGGAAGCTGTTCACCGCGACGGCTGCGTACAGCCGCATCTCGCGCTCCCCCTCGTTCTCTCGGCATCCGCTGGATGCTCCGTGCAGCCGTCTCCCGGACGGCCGCCGCTTCCGCGGCGGTTCCGTGCCCGCTCAGCGCGGGTTCCGGCGGCAAAAGGCCAGAGCTTAGCCAGGTGATCGCGGCCGATGCCACACATTTTTCACTCGTCCGAGTGGACAGCCGGGGCCGAACGGCTCGTTACAGAGGTGTCACAGGTGCGAGCCGTCCCCTTCCCACGGAACGCATGGTGCGAGAGTGTTTTACGGGGCGTACCAGACATATGGGACCGCCCGCCACCACCCCGTCTCGCCGGGCCGCGCCCCGGCGGCGGCCGAGGAGCCCTCACACACATGAGCGACCAGCAGCCAGAGCAGCAGCAGCCCGGCGACGGCGCCGCCACGACGGACGGCTGGCCGGCGAAGAAGGCGGGCAAGCGCCGCCCCAAGCGCAAGGGCTGGCGCCGGCTGGTGCCCACCTGGCGCATGCTCCTCGGCGGCTTCCTGCTGATCGTGCTGCTCATCGCGGGCGGCCTGATCGCCGGATACCTGCTGGTCGACATCCCCAAGCCGAACGACGCCGCCGTCGCGCAGAGCAACGTCTACCTCTACGCGGACGGCTCCCAGCTCGCCCGCGACGGCGTGGTCAACCGCGAGAACGTGCCGCTCAGCAAGATCCCGAAGAACGTGCAGCGCGCGGCGCTCGCCGCCGAGGACCGCGGCTTCTACTCCGAGTCCGCCGTCAACCCCGGCGCGATGCTGCGGGCCGCGTGGAACACCGTCCTCGGCAAGGGCAAACAGTCCGGCTCCACCATCACCCAGCAGTACGTCAAGAACTACTACCTGGGCCAGGAACAGACCCTCAGCCGAAAGGCGAAGGAGTTCTTCATCGCGATCAAACTCGACCGCGAGGAGAGCAAGGACGACATCCTCCAGGGCTATCTGAACACCAGTTACTTCGGCCGGAACGCCTACGGCATCCAGGCCGCCGCCCAGGCGTACTTCAGCAAGGACGTCGACGACCTGGACACCGCGCAGGCCGCCTACCTCGCCACCCTCCTCAACGCGCCCAGCGCCTACGACATCTCCGCCCACCCCGAGAACAAGCGGCGGGCCGTGAACCGCTGGAACTACGTCCTCGACGGCATGGTCAAGGAGAAGTGGCTCGGCGCCTCCGAGCGGGCCGCCATGAAGTTCCCGGCCCCCGGCAAGGCCAAGCCCGCCGCCGGCATGTCCGGCCAGCGCGGCTATCTCGTCGAGGCCGTCAAGTCGTATCTGACCAGCAACAAGATCATCGACGAGCAGACCCTCGCGTCCGGCGGCTACCGCATCACCACCACCATCGACAAGAAACGCCAGAACGCCTTCGTCACCGCGGTGCGCGAACAGCTGATGGACAAGCTCAGCGACTCCCGCAAGGTCGACTCGTACGTACGGGCCGGCGGCGCGTCCATCGACCCGGCGACCGGCAAGGTCGTCGCCCTCTACGGCGGCGTCGACTACACCAAGCAGTACGTGAACAACGCGACCCGCCGCGACTACCAGGTCGGCTCGACGTTCAAGCCGTTCATCTTCGCCTCCGCCGTGCAGCACGGCTCCACCACCCAGGACGGCCGCACGATCACCCCCAGCACCTCCTACGACGGCGCCAACCGCCGCCCGGTACAGGGCCCGAACGGCCCCGTCGGCTACGCCCCGCCCAATGAGGACGACGTCTCCTACGGCCGGGTCACCGTCACCAAGGCCATGGACAAGTCCGTCAACGCCGTCTACGCCCAGATGGCCGAGGACGTCGGCACCAAGAAGGTCAAGGACACCGCCACCGCCCTCGGCCTGCCGAAGCAGACCCCCAACCTCAACGCCTTCCCCTCCATGGCCCTCGGCGTCGCCACCGCCAGCGTCCTCGACATGACCCAGGCGTACGCGACCCTGGCCGGTCACGGCGAGCACGGCACGTACACGATGGTCACCAAGGCCGCCAAGGGCTCCGAGGAAGTCGAACTGCCCGGCCGGGAGAAGAAGCGGGCCGTGCCGCGCGACGCCGCCGACACCACCACGTCGATCCTGCGGAGCGTCGTCGACAACGGCACCGGCTCAGCCGCCCAGGCCGCCGGGCGGCCCGCCGCCGGCAAGACCGGCACCGCCGACGACGACAAGGCCGCCTGGTTCGCGGGCTACACCCCCGACCTCGCCACCGTCGTCGCCGTCATGGGCCAGGACCCCGACAGCGCCGTGCAGAAACCGCTGTACGGGGCCGCCGGCCAGCCCCGCATGAACGGCGGCGGCCCGCCCGCCCAGATCTGGGCCGCGTACACCGCCGCCGCGCTGGAAGGCGAGCCGGCCGCAGACTTCGACCTGGACCTGGAGAGCGGCGGCGAGGCCCCCACGGACGACCCGTCCACACCCTCCGAAGCACCCACCACCTCGGCCTCGACCGAGCCCACCGCCACCAGCGGCCCCCCGACCTCCACCGAACCCACCACCCCCAGCACCCCGCCGACCTCGGCCGCCCCGCCCACCGAGGCCCCGACCCTGCCGACCGGCGCCCCCACCCCGCCGGCCGAGACCACCGGCCCCGACGAGGGCGGCGGCGCGCCGGGCAACGAGGACTCCCTGTTCCATCCCTAGCTCGGCCCCGCGGACGGCTGGACACCCGACGCCGCGCTGCACGCTCTACCTCTGGCGATAGGTTGTCACCCAAGGGAAAGCGCAGCCAGAGGGAGCGTGGTGGGTGATGGCCGCAGCCAAGGCGAGCCCCCGTGAGCGGTACCGGGACCAAGTACGTACAGAGATCAAGGACCACGCCCGGCAGCAGATCGCCGCCTCGGGCGCCTCCGGGCTGTCCCTGAACGCGATCGCCAAGCAGATGGGCATGAGCGGCCCCGCCCTCTACCGGTACTTCGCCGGCCGCGACGAACTGATCACCGCCCTCATCAGGGACGCGTACCGCAGTCTCGCCGACGCCGTCCAGGACGCCGCCGCCGAGGACGGCGCCGGACTCGCCGAGCTGGCGCACACCCTGCGCGACTGGGCCCTCGCCGACCCCCACCGCTACTTCCTCATCTACGGCACGCCCGTACCCGGCTACCACGCGCCCGACGACGTCACCGCCATCGCCGACGAGATCATGACGGCGCTCCTCGGCGCCTGCGGCACGCCCCCGGACCGCCCCGCGACGGCCCTGGAGACGCACCTCACGGACCACCGCCACTGGGCACAGGGACACCCGGCCACGCCCGCGACGCTGCGCCGCGCGCTGACGACCTGGACCCGGCTGCACGGCGTGCTCTCCCTGGAGCTGGCCGGACACTTCACCGGCATGGGCATCGACCCCGCCGTGCTCTTCGCCTCCGAGGTGGACGACCTCTCGGCCTCCTGACCGCCGCCCGCCGCCCGGCGGCTCAGCGGCTGAGCGGCTCAGTGGCCGGAGGTCGCCTTCAGGCCGACGACGGCCACCAGCAGCAGACAGACGAAGAAGATCCGGGCCGCCGTCGCCGGCTCGCCGAGCACCACCATGCCCAGCACCGCCGCGCCGGCCGCCCCGATGCCCACCCACACGCCGTACGCCGTGCCGATCGGCAGCGTCTTCGCGGCCTGCGAGAGCAGCAGCATGCTGGCCGCGATGCCCGCGACCGTACCGACGGACGGCCAGAGCCGGGTGAAACCCTCGGTGTACTTCATGCCGATCGACCAGCCGACTTCGAGCAGACCGGCGATCGTGAGCAGGATCCATGCCATGACGGCACCTCCGTGAAACGAGCTTCAACAGGGGTGCGTCGTCTTTGCCTACCCGGTACGGCGCGTCTCGTCGGGTTCCTTGCAACGTTAGCAAAAGGCATACGAAAAGGGCTGGTGACCTCGGCCACCAGCCCTCATCGCCGCGCGTCGCAGATGCCGTGCGTCGCAGACGCGGTGCGTTACAGGCGCGATGCGCTACAGATGCAGTGCGTTACAGGCGCCGTGCGCTACAGGTACAGCCCCGTCGAGTCCTCGGAGCCCTCCAGCCGCTCCGCCGCCACCGCGTGCAGATCCCGCTCGCGCATCAGCACATACGCCACGCCGCGGACCTCGACCTCCGCCCGGTCCTCCGGGTCGTACAGCACCCGGTCGCCCGGCTCCACCGTCCGCACGCTCTGCCCGACCGCCACGACCTCGGCCCAGGCCAGCCTGCGGCCGACCGCCGCGGTCGCCGGAATGACGATGCCGCCGGTCGACCGGCGCTCGCCCTCCGGGATGTCGGTACGGACCAGCACCCGGTCGTGCAGCATCCGGATGGGCAGCTTGTCGTGGGTGGGATTCTCGCTCACGCCAAGAAGGTACCTGCCCGGCACGCCTCCGCGGACACGGGACCGCACAACCAGGGGCCGCCTACGCCCGAGGCAGGGCGAACGCGACCCGTACGAGCCGTACTAATCCCGGCGGCGACGCGAGGACAGCGTCAGCAGCCCCACCACGCCCACCACGAACAGCGCCGCCGGCACGATCCGCTCCACCCGCGGCGCCCCGTCCGGCGAGACGAACTGCGCCCGCGCGTCGGAGACCACGCGATTGACCGCGACATACGCCCGACCCGCGGTACGGTCCACGGTCGAGGCCACCTTCGCCTTCGCGTCGCCGACGATCGTCGACGGGTGCACCCGCACCCCGATCTCGTCCAGCGTCACGGCGAGCTCCTGCCGCCTACGGGCGATGTCCGCCTCGATCTGCGCAGGGGTCCTGGCTTCCGACACCGCGCTGCCTCCGTCATGTCGATGTTCCGTGGTGGACAGTCTGTCAGCTCCCCCGCGCATACGCCCCACAGCACCCCCGATCGGGGACGTGGCTACCCTCGGGTGCACAGCCACCCAGCCATGAGGAGAGCCATGAGCGAGCGACTTCAGCCCGGCGACACTGCCCCCGCCTTCACCCTGCCCGACGCCGACGGAAAGCAGGTCTCGCTCGCCGACCACCGCGGCCGCAAGGTCATCGTCTACTTCTACCCCGCCGCCCTCACCCCCGGCTGCACCAAGCAGGCCTGCGACTTCACCGACAACCTCGAATTCCTCGCCGGCCACGGCTACGACGTCATCGGCGTCTCCCCCGACAAGCCCGAGAAGCTCGCCACATTCCGCGAGACCGAGAACCTCAAGGTCACACTCGTCGGCGACCCCGACAAAAAGGTCCTGGAGGAGTACGGCGCCTTCGGCGAGAAGAAGCTGTACGGCAAGACGGTGACCGGCGTCATCCGCTCCACCGTCATCGTCGACGAAGAAGGCAAGGTCGAACGCGCCCTCTACAACGTCAAGGCCACCGGCCACGTCGCCAAGATCATCAAGGACCTGGGGCTGTAACCGAACCGCCCCGCACCGCCGGCGCACCGCCCTCCGGCGACTCCGGCAACTCCAGCACGGCCTCGGCGCCGCCCCCCTCGGCGGCGCCGAACCGCAGCCGCGCCCCCAGCACCGCCGCCTGCCCCGCCGCGATCGTCAGCCCCAGCCCATGCCCCGTACCGCGCTCCGGCGCCGCCGTACGGAACCGCCGCGGCCCCTGATCCACCAGATCCGGCGGATACCCCGCCCCGTGATCCCGCACCACGATCGACGTCCCGCGCACCGTGATCTCGATCGGCGGCTTCCCATGCTTCGCCGCGTTGGCCAGCACATTCACCAGAATCCGCTCCACCCGACGGGCATCCGTCGACACGATCCGGCCCGCACCGACCACCTCGACCGACACATCCGAGACCCCCCGCTGCCGCGCCGCCCGCTTCACGATCCCGCGCACCAGCGACGGCAGATCCACCGGATCCAGCTGCGCGCTCTCCACCCCCGCGTCCAGCCGCGACACCTCCAGCAGATCCTCGATCAGCCCCCGCATCGTCTGCGCCCGGTCCTGCACCATCTCCACCGCCCGCGGATGCGGCAACAACTCGGAAGCCGCCACCAGTCCCGCCACCGGCGTCCGCAGCTCATGCGCCACATCGGCGGTGAACTTCCGCTCCGTCTCCACCCGCGCCGCCAGCGCCTCCGCCATGTCATGCACCGAACGCCCCAGCTCCGCCACCTCGTCCCGGCCCCCGCTGGCCAGCGCCTCCGCGTCCGGCGGCTCCCCCGCCGCGATCCGCCGCGCCGCCGCCGCACTGCGCCGCAACCGCCGCGACAGCGACTGCGCCACGAACCACGCCACCACCGCCATCAGCCCCACCGTGACCACCCCCGCCACCAGCAGCGCCTTGTCCAGCGCCGACTGCAACGCGTCCCGCTCCGGATACGGCGCCGACACCGACAGTGTCTTGCCGCCGCCCACCCCCGTGGCCGCCCACACCCGCGGATCACCGCCGCCGCTGATGTACGTACCGGCGTGCCCCGCCGCCGCCGTATGCACCAGCGGCGTCGGCAGCGCCGAGTCGTCCAACTGCGCGCCCAGCGCCAACGTGCCGTCCCGCTGATAGACCTGGAGCGCCGAACTCAGCAGCCCGTCCTGATACGAGCGGGCCTGATGATCCCGCTCCATACCCGAAATGTGATGCACGGCGACGCCCAGCACCACCACCGCGAGCGCGGTGACGAAAGAGATCGCGAGCGCGATCCGACCACGGATACCCATCACGCGATCGTGTAAGTCTCCGTGGAGTCGCCCGACGGCGTAGCCCCCAGATACTCCACGTCCAGCCCGGTGAAAGCCCTCTTCCCGTCCACGTTCTTCGCCCCGTAGAGATGGAACACCGCCGGGAACGACGCCGGCGCCACACCCTTCGCACCACCGGACACCAGCACCACACCACTGCCGTCCGCGCCGTCCGCGCCGTAGTGCTCCCACTTGATGTCGCTCGCCACCGCTCCCGCGTCCGCACAAGCCAACGTAATGACCTTCGGTTCGAGCACCGGCTCGCCGGCCCCGCAGTCCCGCACCCCCGGCAGCTCCACAGGGGCCGCCGACTTCGCGTCCGCCGTACGGTGCGTCTGCTCCTTCTTCGCCGACGGCCGCGCCTTCTGCGCCGCCGCCGTCTTCGGCGCCGCACCCACCGCACTCGCCCGGTCCGCGGCCTGCCCCAGCCACACCCCGCCCAGCACGAGCACGGTCACGACCGCGAACGTCGCCAGCACGGCCCGCCAGCTGGCCCGTCGCGTCACGGCCCGGTCGGTCATCGGGTTCTCTCTCCTTCACGGGCGTCCTGCCCGGCGGCGGGCACCATCTTCCCCGTTGAGATGACGGGTAAAAAAGAGCCCGCGTTCCCTTTGGCCCCGGATCGTTCCTCACCCGAATGGCCCTCGCCCGAGTGACCTACGTCGCGTTCGGCCAAGAAAATGGTTTGAGCGGCCACCGATCGTGCAGACGTCCCCTTCGTACGAGCACAGCCGCAAGCGCGGCCGACCTATCGAGAGGACCCGAGCCGTGTCCACCGGCAGCACCACCGAGGTTGACCCAGACCAGGACCCCCAGGCCCTCAAGCGGCACCGGGCCCTGTTCAGAGCCGCCGCGCGCCGCAAGGACCCCAAGCTGCGCCGGACCGACATCACGGTCACGGACGAGAAGATCGTCCGGCGCGCGGTCAAGGCGGCCTCGCTCGGCAACGCCATGGAATGGTTCGACTTCGGCATCTACAGCTACCTCGCCGTCACGATCGGTAACGTGTTCTTCCCCTCCGGGAACGACACCGTGCGGCTGATGTCCTCGCTGGCGACCTTCGCCGTGGCCTTCCTCATACGCCCCATCGGCGGCATGTTCTTCGGCCCCCTCGGCGACCGCATCGGCCGCAAGAGGGTGCTGGCCCTGACCATGCTGCTGATGGCCATCAGCACCTTCGCCATCGGCCTGATCCCGTCGTACGAATCGATCAGCTTCTGGTCCCCGGTGCTGCTCATCCTCTTCCGGATGCTCCAGGGCTTCTCCACCGGCGGCGAGTACGGCGGCGCGTCCACGTTCATCGCCGAGTACGCGCCGGACAAACGGCGCGGCTTCTTCGGCAGCTTCCTCGAATTCGGCACGCTGGCCGGCTACGTCGGCGCCGCCGGCCTGGTGGTCATCCTCACCTCGACGCTCAGCTCCGACGCCATGAACCAGTGGGGCTGGCGGGTGCCGTTCCTGGTGGCGGGCCCGATCGGACTGATAGGTCTCTACCTCCGGATGAAGCTGGAGGACACCCCCGCCTTCCAGAAGCTGGAGGACGACAACGCGTCGCCCACCGGCGACAACATCAACAGCGAGACCACCGAGCTGAAGCAGATCTTCATCGCGCAGTGGCCCCGGCTGGTGCTGTGCATCGTGCTCGTCGGCGCGTACAACATCACCGACTACATGCTGCTGTCGTACATGCCGACGTACCTGACGGACCAGCTCAAGTACAACGACGCGCACGGTCTGATCATCCTGATCTGCGTGATGGCCGTGCTGATGGTCATCATCACCTTCATCGGCCGCCTCAACGACCGCGTGGGCCGCAAACCGCTGCTGATGGCGGGCATGATCGGATTCTTCTTCCTGTCCGTCCCGGCCTTTCTCCTGCTCAAGCAGGGCAGCCTGTTCGCGGTCACCTGCGGCATGCTGATGCTCGGCCTCCCCCTGGTCTGCCTCCTCGGCACCATGTCCGCCGTGCTCCCCGCGCTCTTCCCCACCAACGTGCGCTACGGCTCGCTCTCCATCGGCTACAACCTCTCGGCCTCCCTCTTCGGCGGCACCACCCCGCTCGTGATCACCGCCCTGATCACGGCGACGGGCAGCGACATGATGCCGGCGGTCTACACCACCGCCGCCGCCCTCGTCGGCATGATCGCGGTCGCCTGCCTCAAGGAGACGGCCCGCCAGCCTCTGGAGGGCTCCCCGCCGTCGGTCGCCACCAAGGAAGAAGCCGCCGAAATCGTCACCTCCGCGGCCCCGGACCCCAAGTTCTGACCCACCCCCTCCCCCGCCGGTAGGAACCGCTCCGCTTTTCGGGCGTAACCGTCCGATAAGCGGTTCGTTTCTCCGTACGAGGCCGCGAACGCGTGGCCGGGTAGGGAGGGGGGAAGCTGTGGCCGCTGTCCGCTACACGCGCGAGGCGCTGGCCGAGGCCGTGTCCGCCTCGGCCACATGGGCCGAGCTCATGCGCAGGCTCGGCGTCAAGGCGAGCGGGGGACGCCGCAGAACGTTGCAGCTCACGGCGGCGGGCTACGGAATCGACACCAGCCACTTCAAGCACCGGAGCCCGTGGCGCAAATACCCGGACGAGGCGATAGCCGAGGCTGTCGCCTCCTCCACCACACTGCGCGAGGTCGCGCAGAAGCTCGGTGCGCCACCGGCGACCGGCACGCTCTCCCACATCGGCCGGCGCATAGCCGCCGCCGGAATCGACGCGGGCCATTTCCCCGCGCTGAACCGACCACAGCTCGACCTGCCGTTCACCGTCGAGGAACTCACAACGGCCGCCGCGTCCGCGACAAGCGTTCGCGCTGCGGCACGAGCGCTCGGCATCCCCGACGACGGTCGGTCCCGGGCCGTGCTCCGCCGCATGCTGGCGGAGCACGGAGTGGACACCGGGCACTTCAGCCACTCCCGGCCGGCGCTCCCCGACGACCGGCTGCCCGCGGCGGTCGCACGGGCCACCAGCTACGCCGACGTCATGCGCGCCCTGGGCCTCGCCGTGAACGACGCGAACCATCGACGGCTGCACCGCCGGACGACCCAGCTCGGCATCGACACCGGCCACTTCAAGCGACAGACCAAGCGCACGGTCCGGGTGGTGGCTCCGAAGCTCATCGCCGACGAGGTGCTCCGCGTGAATCCGGCAGGCTCGTCACGCGTCAACCGCTCGCGGCTGCACAGGGCCCTCGGCGAGATCGGCGTCCCGTACCGCTGCGCCTCCTGCGGCAACCCGGGCGAGTGGCTCGGCAGGCCGGTGACGCTCCACATCGACCACATCAGCGGCGACTGGCTCGACAACCGGCGGGAGAACCTGCGCTATCTCTGTCCGAACTGTCACGCGCTGACGGACACCTGGTGCCGCAGCCGCCGATCGAAGCCCCTCGTGGAATAGGTTCGCGTCGCCGTACACTATGAGCCGCCGACCGAGATCCGTGGTCGGCGGTCGGCGGCCGTTGCTGAATTGGCATAAGCGGGTGTTTTAGGGGCACCTGGGAGCAATCCCATGTGGGTTCGAGTCCCACCGGCCGCACTGACATTGGAATCGAAGGCCCGGCGCACGGAGACAACGCGCCGGGCCTTCGGCGTACGGCACGTCAGCCCAGCAACTCCCGCACCACCGGTACCAGCTCCCGGAACGCCTTCCCCCGGTGGCTGATCGCGTTCTTCTCCTCCGCCGTGAGTTCGGCGCAGGTGCGGGACTCTCCCAGGGGCTGGAGGATCGGGTCGTAGCCGAAGCCGCCGTTGCCGGCGGGGGTGTGGCGGAGGGTGCCTTCCAGGCGGCCCTCCACGACGCGTTCGGTGCCGTCGGGGAGGGCGAGGGCGGCGGCGCAGGCGAAGTGGGCGGCGCGGTGTTCGTCGGCGATGTCGCCGAGCTGGGCGAGGAGCAGGTCCAGGTTGGCCTGGTCGTCGCCGTGGGTGCCGGACCAGCGGGCGGAGAAGATGCCGGGGGCGCCGTTCAGGACGTCGACGCAGAGCCCGGAGTCGTCGGCGACGGCCGGGTGGCCCGTGGCGCGGGCCAGGGCGTGGGCCTTGAGGAGGGCGTTCTCGGCGAAGGTGACGCCGGTCTCCTTGACGTCGGGGATCTCGGGGTAGGCGTCGGCGCCCACGAGTTCGACGTCGAGGCCGGCGTCGGCGAGGATCGCGCGCAGTTCGGTGACCTTGTTGGCGTTGCGGGTGGCGAGGATCAGACGGTGCATGGGGCCCGATTATCCAGGGGTGCAGGTCTTGACGAGACCGCTGGTCGCGTTCTTGAGGCTGGAGAAGTCGGGGCGCCGGTCGTCGGCGACGGCGTCGTCGATCTCATCGACCGCTTTCGTCAGGGCGCCGACGGATTTTTTCACGGACTCGTCGTCGGATTTCGCGAGCCGTCCCAGGTCCTTCTGCAGCCGGTCCACGGACTTCTTGGCTTCGTCGGAGCCTGCCGACGTGTTGTGAACGGTGCGCACGAGGTCGCTCACGTCGTCGGAGAGCGTGGAGGCGAGCCGTCCGCAGTCGACGGCCTTGTCGACGGGGTCGCACGCGGATATGAGCGGCAGCGCGAGAGCGAGCGCGGCGCAGGCGGTGACGGCGGTGGTGGCGCGGCGGCGGCGGTTGCGCGGGCGCTCGGTCATGGCGGGTTCCCCTCCCGGAAGCTGCGGATACGGGTGTACGGGCCCGGACAGCCGGTCCGGGTCCGTACACCCGTATCTCTAGGAACGCGCTTTCCCCCGCCGAGGGTTGCTCGGTGGTTGCCGTTACAGCGTGGCGGCGAGCGCCTCGCGCTGGGCGGCGTCGAGCGAGGCGCAGCCCGCGACGGCGAGGTCGAGGAGGGAGTTGAGTTCGGTGCGGTCGAAGGGCTCGGCCTCGGCGGTGCCCTGGATCTCGACGAAGCGGCCGTCGCCGGTGCAGACGACGTTCATGTCGGTGTCGGCGCGTACGTCTTCCTCGTAGCAGAGGTCGAGGAGGGGTACGCCGCCGACGATGCCGACGCTGACCGCGCTGACCGCGCCGGTGAGCGGCTGCCGTCCGGCCTTGATGATCTTCTTGCCCTGGGCCCAGGCGATGGCGTCGGCTAGGGCGACGTACGCACCGGTGATGGCGGCGGTGCGGGTGCCGCCGTCGGCCTGGAGGACGTCGCAGTCGAGGACGATGGTGTTCTCGCCGAGCGCCTTGTAGTCGATGACGGCGCGCAGCGAGCGGCCGATGAGGCGGGAGATCTCGTGGGTACGGCCGCCGATCTTGCCGCGTACGGATTCGCGGTCGCCGCGCGTGTTGGTGGAGCGGGGCAGCATGGAGTATTCGGCGGTGACCCAGCCTTCGCCGCTGCCCTTGCGCCAGCGGGGGACGCCCTCGGTGACGGAGGCGGTGCAGAAGACCTTGGTGTCTCCGAAGGAGACGAGGACGGATCCTTCGGCGTGCTTGCTCCAGCCGCGTTCGATGGTGATGGGGCGGAGTTGGTCGGGCGTGCGGCCGTCGATGCGAGACATGGGGACGACCCTATCGGCATCGCGAAGGGCCCCGTTCCGGTGCGTGCTCGCGGGGAGGCGCGCGGTGGAGGGGGCCCTTCGGGGAGGTGTGGTGGGGAGTTCAGCGGCTCACATCATGTCTTCGATGTCGGCGGCGATGGGGTCGGCGTCGGTGCCGATGACGACCTGGATCGCGGTGCCCATCTTGACGACGCCGTGGGCGCCGGCGGCCTTGAGCGCGGCTTCGTCGACGAGGGAGGGGTCGACGACCTCGGTGCGCAGGCGGGTGATGCAGCCTTCGACCTCTTCGATGTTGTCGAGGCCGCCGAGCCCGGCGACGATCTTCTCAGCCTTGCTGGCCATGTGCACTCCTGTTGTCTCGGCCCTTCGGCGGCGCCGCCGAGCGGTTTTCACACGTTAACGCACGGATGGCCCAACTATGTGGGCGTCGGCGTGCCATCCGGCTGAGGATGGCGGCTATCCGGTGCCGCGCTCCGGGTGGGGCCGCGTCGCTATCGCAGTGGTCTACACCAGTATGCGGCAAGCGGCAAGTGTGCTGGGAGAGCAGCGACGTCCGGGAGGACGCAGATGAGTGCAGACGCCGCCGCGGCGGGCCCGAGGAAGCGGTCCGGGGCGCGGAAGCCGTGGCCGCAGCGGCTTTTCCAGGGCATGCAGAAGATGGGGCGCAGCCTGCAGTTGCCGATCGCGGTGCTGCCGGCGGCGGGCATCTTGAACCGGCTGGGGCAGGACGATGTGTTCGGTCCCACGGGGCTCGGCTGGGATGACGTGGCCAAGGTTTTCGCGGGTGCGGGCGGGGCCCTGCTGGATTCGTCGTTGGGGCTGCCGCTGCTGTTCTGCGTGGGTGTGGCGATCGGGATGGCGAAGAAGGCGGACGGCTCGACGGCGCTGGCCGCGGTCGCGGGTTTCCTCGTCTACTACAACATCCTGCATCAGTTCCCGGACTGCGCGGGCGGTGCGGAGTTCACGGCGGGGACGTGTCTGAAGGGGTCGTCGGCGGATCTGCCCTCGTATCAGAATCCGGGGGTGTTCGGCGGCATCGTGATGGGGCTGCTGAGCGCGTGGTTCTGGCAGCGGTTCCACCGGGTGAAGCTGGTGGACTGGCTGGGTTTCTTCAACGGCCGGCGGCTGGTGCCGATCCTGATGTCGTTCGTGGCGCTGGTCTTCGCGGTGCTGTGTCTGTGGGTGTGGCCGCCGGTGGGCGATGCGCTGACGAGTTTCAGCAGGTGGCTGACGGATCTGGGGTCGTCGGGTTCGGGGATCTTCGGTGTCGCGAACCGGGCGTTGCTGGTGATCGGGCTGCATCAGTTCCTGAATACGTTCATGTGGTTCCAGTTCGGCGACTTCGAGAAGCCGGACGGCACGGTGGTGCACGGCGATATCAACCGTTTCCTGGCGGGTGATCCGAGTGCGGGGCAGTTCACCTCGGGTTTCTTCCCGATCATGATGTTCGCGTTGCCGGCTGCGGCGCTGGCCATCGCGCACTGCGCGCGGCCGGAGAACCGCAAGGTGGTCGGCGGCATGATGCTGTCGGTGGGGCTTACGTCGTTCGTGACGGGGGTCACGGAGCCGATCGAGTACTCGTTCCTGTTCATCGCCCCGGTGCTGTATGGGCTGCACGCGGTGTTGACGGGTGTGTCGATGGCGGTGACGTGGGCATTCGGCGTGCATGACGGGTTCAGTTTCTCGGCGGGCTTGATCGACTACGTCATTAACTGGAGTCTCGCGACGAAACCTTGGTTGATCATTCCGATCGGGTTGTGTTTCGCGGTGGTCTACTACGTCGTCTTCCGCTTCGCGATCACCCGGTTCGATCTGCCGACGCCGGGCCGGGAGCCGGAGGATCTGGCGGAAGAGATCGAGCAGGACAACGTGCGCTAGCGCCGGTACGGACGTCCGTACGGCTCTCCGTTACGGACGCCCGTACAGCTCTCGGTTACGGACGTCCGTACGGCTCTCGGTTCGTACAGCTCTCATCTGGGTCTTCCCGTATTGGCGGGCCCTGTGTGAACATCGGCCCCCAAGTCGGGTGACGTGGGGGCTGTTTGGCGTGTGTTGTGCAAAGCGGTGAATCATGGATTCCTTTATGTGGTCCTCACGTGTTACAACAGGTCTAAACCAGTGAATGGTGTAGACCAAAATGCGGGCCGTCCCTTTTCCCGAGCGCCCGCCTCACCTGGAGGAATCCGATGAGCACGGCCACCGCCACGGCGCCACCCGCGAAGAAGCGGGGGTCCGGGCTGTTCCAAGGACTGCAGAAGGTCGGCCGCAGTCTCCAGCTGCCGATCGCGGTCCTCCCCGCGGCAGGCATCCTGAACCGGCTCGGCCAGCCCGACGTCTTCGGCGTCGACGGCCTCGGCTGGGACAAGGTCGCCAAGGTCTTCTCGGGCGCCGGCGGCATCCTCTTCGACTCCTCCCTCGGACTGCCGCTGCTCTTCTGCATCGGCGTCGCGATCGGCTTCGCGAAGAAGGCGGACGGCTCGACGGCGCTCGCCGCCGTCACCGGGTTCCTCGTCTACTACTCGGTGATCCACCAGTTCCCCATCGCGTGCGCGGACGGCTCCAAGTTCGTCTCCATAGGCTCGATCGACGGGGCCTGCGTACCGGCCCACGGCGACACCGTGGCCGCCACGTACCAGAACCCCGGCGTGCTCGGCGGCATCATCATGGGCCTGCTGAGCGCGGTCCTGTGGCAGCGGTTCCACCGCACCAAGCTCGTCGACTGGCTGGGCTTCTTCAACGGCCGCCGGCTGGTGCCGATCATCATGGCCTTCGTCGGCACCGCCATGGGCGTCCTGGTCGTCGTCGGCTGGCAGCCGATCGGCGACGCCATCACCAGCTTCGGCGAGTGGATGACGGGCCTGGGCTCCGTGGGCGCCGGCCTCTTCGGTCTGATCAACCGCGCGCTGATCCCGGTCGGCATGCACCAGTTCGTCAACACCGTCTCGTGGTTCCAGCTCGGCGACTTCACCAACGCGGCCGGCCAGCTCGTGCACGGCGACATCAACCGCTTCATGGCGGGCGACCAGAGCGCCGGCCTGTTCACCACCGGCTTCTTCCCGATCATGATGTTCGGCCTGCCGGCCGCGGCCCTGGCCATCGCCCACTGCGCCCGCCCCGAGCGCCGCAAGGCCGTCATGGGCATGATGCTCTCGCTCGCGCTGACCTCGTTCATCACCGGCATCACCGAGCCGATCGAGTTCTCGTTCATGTTCATCGCCCCGCTGCTGTACGCGGTGCACGCCGTCCTGACGGCCCTCTCGATGAGCATCACCTGGGCCTTCGGCGTCCATGACGGCTTCACGTTCTCGGCCGGTCTGATCGACTACGTGCTGAACTGGCACCTCGCCACCAAGCCATGGCTGATCATCCCGATCGGCCTGTGCTTCGCGGTGGTCTACTACCTGCTCTTCCGCTTCGTGATCACCAAGTTCAACCTCACCACCCCGGGCCGCGAGCCCGAGGAAGAGGTCGAGGACCTCACGAAGTAGGCCGAGGCGACTGCCTGACGAAAGGGCCCTGGAACCGGCTGGTTCCAGGGCCCTTCGCGTACGTACGCCTCCGCGCCTACAGCTCGTACACCGCTCCCGCCGACGCGGCCTCGACCGGGCCGGCGTAGACCGATTCGGCGTCGCGGACGTTGGTGACGGGGTCGGTCCACGGGGGGATGTGGGTGAGGACCAGCCGGCCCGCGCGGGCGCGGGAGGCGATCTCGCCCGCCTCGCGGCCGTTGAGGTGCAGGTCGGGGATGTCTTCCTTGCCGTAGGTGAAGGACGCCTCGCAGAGCAGCAGGTCCGTGTCGGCGGAGAGGGTGTCCAGGGCGTCGCAGGGGCCCGTGTCGCCGGAGTAGGCGAGCGCCGCGGAGCCGTGCTCGACGCGGAAGCCGAACGCCTCGACCGGGTGGCGCATCCGCTCGGCGCGGACCGTGAAGGGCCCGAGCTCGAAGCTGCCGGGGGCGAGCGTGCGGAAGTCGAAGACCTCGCTCATGCACTTGTCGTCGGGCACGTCGCCGTACGCGGTGGAAAGCCGCTGCTCGGTGCCTTCGGGCCCGTACACGGGGATGGCGTCGGCGCGGCCGCCCTCGTGCCGGTAGTAGCGGGCGACGAAGTAGCCGCACATGTCGATGCAGTGGTCCGCGTGCAGATGCGAGAGGAGTACGGCGTCGAGGTCGTAGAGACCGATGTGTCGCTGCATCTCGCCGAGGGCGCCATTGCCCATGTCGAGCAGCAGCCTGAAGCCGTCGGCCTCCACGAGGTAACTCGAGCATGCCGATTCCGCGGACGGGAACGTCCCCGAGCATCCGACGACGGTGAGCTTCATACGGGCGTGAACCTCCGTGGGCTGGTTCCGGTCCGGGGGCCATGCGGTCCGTTGAGCGTAAGGCGCGAAGGGGGCGGCAGCCCCTCCGCCGGGCTGCTTGTGTGCGATGTCACCGGTTAGGGTGCCCGGCGCCCGCCGCTCGCCGCCGGACTGCGGGGGTTCCGGGGCGGGGCCCTCGATGGGGTGAACCCGCCGCCCGCGTCCGGCGCGTGCGGCGGCCGACGCTCCACCATCGCGCTCATGGCCAGCATCTGCCCCCACTGCTCCCATCCCGAAGCCGTCGCCGTTCTGGAGAACGCGGACGGGATCTACGTCTTCCCGTGCCTCTTCTGTCATCACGTGCCCAGAAACGGCGTGGACGAGCACACGCAGCCGGCGGCCGCGCCCTGTGCCGTGCCGCGGTGCGGCGGGTCCGTGGTGGACCACTACGTCTACGGCTCGGATCATGTGGCCCCGGTGGCGATCACCAGATACCCCTGCACCTGGTGCGGCTCCGCGAGAACGAGAGAGCCCGACCACGCCCGGAGCGCGCGGGGCCGCGCCCTGGCCGATCCCCGGCTGTGAGGAGCTACGCGCCCCCGTCCGCGTGCGGCTTCTTCCGGCTGCCGGGGCCCGACAGGGCGATCCCCACGGCGAGTTGGGCGGCGGCGGTCGCGAGCAGCGCCGTCATCGGCACGGTCCAGCCGCCGGAGGCGCTGTGCAGCAGGCCGACCGCGAACGGGCCGGCGGCCGCGACCAGGTAGCCGAGGGACTGGGAGAGCGTGGAGAGGGCGGTGGTCTCGGCGGGGGTGCTGCCGCTGTCGCCGATCACGGCCAGGACGAGGGGGAAGGAGCACAGGCCCAGGCCGACGAGTACCGCCCACAGCAGCGGCAGGGCGACGGGCGCGGCCAGCAGGCCCGCGAAGCCGGCGAGCATGGCGGCGGAGATCGCGGTGAAGGCGGTGCGCAGCCGGCTCGGCGCGCGGGCGAAGGCGAGGACGGCGAAGGTCGCGGGGATGCCGACGGCCTGGGTGACGGCGAGCATGCCGCCCGCCGCGCCGCCGGACATGCCGTGGTCGGAGAGGAGCGAGGGCAGCCAGCCGATGACGGCGTAGCAGTTCAGGGCCTGGAGGGCGAAGTAGGCGGTGACGAGCGCGCCGAGCCGGGTACGGGCCATGGCCAGCGGCGACACCCGTTCCCCGGCCGTGTCGCTCGCGGTGGCCCGCTTCTCGGGCGGCCGTACGAACGACCACACGGCGGTGGCGGCCAGCGCGGGCAGCGCCCAGACGGCGAGCCCGAGCGAGGGCGAGCCGACGGCGTGGGCCACGGGTACGGCCGTGGCGGCGCCCAGGGTCGAGCCGAGGGCCATGGTGGTGGTGTAGACGCCGGTCAGGAGCGCGACGCGGGACGGGAAGCGGGCGCGGAGCAGGCTCGGCAGCAGGACGTTGCACAGGGCGAGCCCGGAGGTGCCGAGCACGGTGCCGGCGAGCAGGGCCCAGGTGGCGGGGACGGCTCGTACGGCGAGTCCGGCGGTGAGGGCGGCCAGGGCGAGGAGCACGGTGCGCTCGGCCCCGAGCCGCCGGGCGAGCGTCGCGGTCCCGGCGCCCGCGGCGGCGAAGGCGAGCGTGGGGAGAGCTGGCAGCAGGGCGGCGGCCGGCGGGCCGAGGCCGGGATCCACGCGGAGCTCGTCCAGGAGGGCGGCGGCGCTGCTGATGCCCAGGCGGAGGTTGAGGGCGATCAGCACGATGCCCGCGCCGGCTATGAGGGCGGAGCGGACGGGAGCGGTGGGTGCGGCGTTCACACCGCAAAGGTAAGACGTCTGATGTTTCTCTGTCCAACTATAGGTCGAATCATCAAATGTATGCTGGCGGTCACCGTCCGTCGCGGACGGTCGGCCACGCACACCAGCCCCCGGAGAGAGCACCCGATGAGCCTGGACCCGGTACGCCGCCCCTCCCTCTCCTCCGAGGTCATCGCCCGGCTGCGGCACCGGATCGCCTCCGGCGAGTGGCCCGTCGGCGCCCGCGTACCCACCGAGCCCGAACTGATGGAACAGCTCGAAGTGGCCCGCGGCACCCTCCGCGAGGCCGTCCGCGCCCTCGCCCACGCCGGGCTCCTGGAGGTCCGCCAGGGCGACGGCACGTACGTACGCGCCACCAACGAGCTCTCCGGCGCGGTCAAGCGGCTCTACGGCGACAGCGGCCAGGAACACCTGCTGGAGGTCCGCCAGGCCCTGGACGTCCAGGCCGCGCGCCTCGCCGCGGTCCGCGCCGACGACGCCGCGCTCGACGCCCTGGCGGACGCCCTGACCCGCCGCGCGGCGGCCTGGGACGCGAACGACTTCGAGCAGTGGGTCGCCGCCGACTGGGACTTCCACGCCGGTGTCGCGGAAGCCACCGGAAACCCCCTGCTCAACGAGCTCTACCGCAATCTCGCCGCCCCCCTGCGCGCCTCCATGGCCGCCTTCTGGGACTCCCCCGGCTTCGCCGGCGCCGCCCCGGCGGGCCACGAGGACCTGCTGGCCGCCCTGCGCGCCCACGACCCCGCCGAAGCCGCCCGCCAGGCCGGCGCCAACATCACCGAAACCCTGGCCTGGCACACGAACGGCCCGACCTGACCGTCACCGCCCCAGCGCGCCCACATCGCGACTGCGCGGCAGCCCGAGGTCGCCGACCCGGCCGCCCGCCTCACTGACGATGACGGGCATCGGCGCGACGTTCGTACCCCATGGGCGGCCCGGCGATCCGGGGAGCCCGCCACGCCCGTGCCGGACCCGGCAGGGGTGGGTACGGTCGAAGGCGGGGGCCGAGCGCGGGGGCTGTTGCGGGAGGAGGCGGGACGCGGTGTCGTGGTGGCCGGCGGTTCTGGTGGTGGCCTCGTTGGCGCTGGTGGCGGCGCTGGTGGACGGGCGCGGTCGCTCGCCGGACTACCGGCGGCGATCGCGCGGGCCGCGGAAACGGAACGGCCCGCGCCACGCGGAATCGACCGGCACGGAATCTAACGACAACAACACCGCATCGACCGGCACCGAGTCGGCCGACGCCGGGTCCACCGGCACCGCATCGGCCGACGCGGACGGCGCCGCTACGCCCAGAGCTGTCCGTGCAGCGCCTCGACCGCGGCCTCGGTGGTCTCCGCGGTGTAGACGCCCGTCGAGAGGTACTTCCAGCCGCCGTCGGCCACGATGAAGACGATGTCCGCGGCGCGCCCGGCCCGCTCCTCCTTGCGGGCCACGCCGATCGCGGCGTGCAGGGCCGCGCCCGTGGAGACGCCCGCGAAGATGCCCTCCTCGGCGAGGAGTTCGCGGGTGCGGCGGACCGCGTCCTCGGAGCCGACCGAGTAGCGGGTGGTGAGGACCGACTCGTCGTAGAGCTCGGGGATGAACCCCTCGTCCAGGTTGCGCAGCCCGTAGACGACGTCGTCGTAGCGCGGTTCGGCGGCGACGACGCTGATGCCGGGGACGTTCTCGCGCAGATAGCGGCCGACGCCCATGAGCGTGCCCGTGGTGCCGAGGCCCGCCACGAAGTGGGTGACGGAGGGCAGGTCGGCGAGGATCTCGGGGCCGGTGGTGGCGTAGTGCGCGCCCGCGTTGTCGGGGTTGCCGTACTGGTAGAGCATCACCCAGTCCGGGTGCTCCCCGGCGATCTCCTTGGCGACCCGTACGGCCGTGTTGGAGCCGCCCGCGGCGGGCGAGGAGATGATCTCCGCGCCCCACATGGCGAGCAGTTGGCGCCGCTCCTCGCTGGTGTTCTCCGGCATGACGCACACGATGCGGTAGCCCTTGAGCTTCGCCGCCATCGCGAGCGAGATGCCGGTGTTGCCGCTGGTCGGCTCCAGGATGGTGCAGCCGGGCGTGAGCCGGCCGTCCTTCTCGGCCTGCTCGATCATGTGCAGGGCGGGGCGGTCCTTGACGGAGCCGGTGGGGTTGCGGTCCTCCAGCTTGGCCCAGATGCGGACGTCCGTGGCCGGCGAGAGCCGCGGCAGCCGGACGAGCGGGGTGTTCCCGACGGCTGCCAGCGGGCTGTCGTAGCGCATCAGCGCATGCCGCCCGCGACGGCCGGGAGGATCGTGACGCTGTCGCCGTCGCTCAGCTCGGTGGTGATGCCGCCGAGGAAGCGGACGTCCTCGTCGTTGAGGTAGACGTTGATGAAGCGGCGCAGCTCGCCCCCGTCGACCAGGCGCTCGCGGATGCCGGGGTGGCGGCTGTCGAGGTCGACGATGAGCTCGTCGAGGGTGGCTCCGCTGCCGTCGACGGCCTTCCGGCCGTCGGTGTAGGTGCGCAGGATGGTCGGGATGCGGACGTCGATGGCCATGGGTGGGCTCCTGTCGGAGTGCGGGAAGGGGCGTCGGACTGCGCGCGGCGGCGCGCCGTGGTGCTGGTGCGTGCGAGCGGACGCCGCGGCGATCAGGCGGCAGCGCGGCGCGGACACATCGCGCTGGCGAGGCGGCACAGGTCGACGTGCAGCCGCGCCACGAGCAGTGCGCCCGGCGTCTTCTCGCTCACGTCGTGGAAAACCATGGGCTCATCGTATCGATTCCCGGTCCGCCGCCCGGAAGGTTGTCCCGGTATGCGGTCGCTTCGATCTCGTTGTACGGACGTGAGCGGGCGTACGGGCGGGGCGGGGGCCCGGCGGGGGCCCCGGTCCCGTACCGCGCGGCCCCGCTCAGTACTCCTCGACGACCTTGACGTCTTCCTCTGTGATCTCACCGTCCACGATGCGGTACGAGCGGAAGGAGACAGGCCCCTCGTCGTTGCCGCACTCGGCGGTGGACACCAGCACATAGTGGGCGCACGGCTCGTTGGCGTAGCTGACGTCCGTACGCGAGGGGTAGGCCTCGGTCGCGGTGTGCGAGTGGTAGACGATGACGGGCTCCTCGTCCCGGTCGTCCATGTCGCGGTAGAGCTTCAGCAGGTCCGTGGAGTCGAACTCGTAGAACGTGGGCGAGCGCGCGGCGTTGAGCATCGGGATGAACCGCTCGGGGCGGTCGGCGCCCGCCGGGCCCGCGACCACGCCGCACGCCTCGTCGGGGTGGTCGGCGCGGGCGTGCGCCACGATCCGGTCGTGGAGGGCCTGGGTGATGGTCAGCATGGCGCCAGCATAAAAGGGCCCGCCGTGCCGGTGAACGGCGCGGGCGGGCCCGGGAACTGCGTGTACGGCAGGGGCGGGGAGCCGGGAAGGCCCCCGCGTCAGCCCCCTTCAGTCCCCCTTCTCGGTCTGCTCGGCGTCCCCGGCGGCGCCCTGGGCGACCAGCCCCGGGTGCCCCTTGCGCTCGAACGCCTGCGGGTTGCGGGCCTTGAGGACGAAGTAGCCGATCACCAGGATCACGGCCCACACCGGCGCCGCGTACAGCGAGACGCGGGCGTCCTTGTCGACGCCCATCAGCACGATCACCATCGCGATGAAGGCGAGCGCGAAGAGGCTGGTCCAGGGGGCGCCGATGGCGCGGAAGCTGGACTGCGGGAGCAGGCCGCGGTCGGCCATCCGGCGGTAGCGCAGCTGGGAGAGGAGGATCATGATCCAGGCCCACATGCCGGAGATGGTCGCGAACGAGACGACGTAGTTGAACGCCTCGCCGGGCCACTGGTAGTTGATCCACACGCCGACGAGCATCAGGCCCACGGAGACCGCGGTGCCGCGCGTCGGCAGGCCGTTCTTGCTCAGGTAGTTGAAGAGGTTCGGGCCCTGGCCGTTGCGCGAGAGGTCGCGGAGCATGCGGCCGGTGGAGTACATGCCGGAGTTGGCGGAGGAGAGCGCGGCGGTGAGCACCACGAAGTTGATGATGCCCGCGCCGGCCGGCAGGCCGATCTTCGCGAACGCGGCGACGAACGGGCTGGTGTCCGGCAGGAACACGGTCCAGGGGACCACGGACAGAATGATGATGAGCGCGCCGATGTAGAAGACGGCGATGCGCCAGGGCACGGTGTTGATGGCCTTGGGCAGGACCTTCTTCGGGTTGGTCGCCTCGCCCGCGGTGACGCCGACGAGTTCGACGGCGAGGAAGGCGAACATCACGATCTGCAGGGTCATCAGCGTGCCGCGGATGCCGTGCGGGAAGAATCCGCCGTGGGACCAGAGGTTGGTGAAGGAAGCGGTGTCGCCGGCGTCGGAGAAGCCGAGAGTTATCACGCCGAGGCCGATGAGGATCATGCCGATGATGGCCGTGACCTTGACCATCGAGAACCAGAACTCCAGCTCGCCGAAGAGCTTGACGGAGATCAGGTTGACGCCGAAGAGGATGACCGTGAAGACGAGGGCGGACAGCCATTGCGGGATGTCCTTGTTCCAGTAATGCACATAAGTGGCCGCGGCGGTCACTTCCGTGATGCCGGTGACGACCCAGAAGAGCCAGTACGTCCAGCCGGTGACGAACCCCCAGAACGGGCCGAGGAATTCTCGCGCGTATTCGGAGAACGACCCCGACACCGGGCGGTACATGAGCAGTTCGCCCAATGCCCGCATGATGAAGAAGATGACCAGTCCGGCCGCGGCGTAGGCGAGGATCAGGCTGGGCCCGGCCTTGGTGATGGCCTTGCCCGCACCGAGGAAGAGGCCGGTGCCGATGGCTCCGCCGATGGCGATCATCTGAATCTGACGGTTGCCCAGACCGCGCTGGTAACCCTCTTCGGAAGCTCCCTGGCCGCTTCCGTCCTGCTCTGCGGCAGCCGCTCCCGCGGCGTGGTCCGCGACCTGCTCAGAGGTCATGGTGGTGCGCCTTTCTCCATAACGACCCGGTCTGCCCCGGATCGGGTCCCGATCCCCCCGGATGGAGTTCCTGCACGCTGACGGTCGGCCGGCGCGGCGCCCCCGCCGTGACATGGGTGGCGTCGCGGCGGCAGGTCGTGAAGATTTATCACGGCCGTGGCGAGATCAACACCGCCGGCCGTGGAATCGACCACAGAAAAAGTAGGACAATTGGCCTGGAGTACGGCAATAACCCCTGCCCGGAGTGACGGGATCGTTATCCGGATTTGAGCACCCGTTGAGCGAACACTTCTCCCGGCGAATCCGAAATCAGGCCATTAGGGGTGGGGATTCAGGGCATAAGGGTTTCCACGAGGGCTTCCTGGAGCCCGCCGAGCCAGAGATACGCCATCACCATCGGCTTGCGCGGGTCGTCGTCCGGCAGCCGGAAGAGCATCTCGCTGTCGTCGTCGGCGGCGATCTCCAGCCGGGTCCCGATGGCCAGCCGCAGGTCGTTGAGGGCGCCGAGCCACTGCTGGGACTCCTCGGGACGCAGTTCGAGCACCGCGCCGCCGTCGCCCGCGGCCGTCACCGAGTCGAGCGAACGCACGACGGCGAGGGCGTCCTCGCGCTTGCGGGTCCGCAGGTCGTTCTCGGTGAAGCGGCGGAACTCGGCGGACCGCTCGCGCGCCTCGCCCTCCTCGGCGGAGTCCGGCTTCAGCTCCGGGCCGCCGTAGGCGTCCGGGAAAAGGCGGGCCAGCGCCGGGTCGGCGGGCGGCTCGCTCGGGCCCTCCGCGAAGAGCCGGGCCAGCGGGTCCTCGTCCTCCGGGCCGCTCTCGCCGGGCCCGATCAGCTCCAGCAGCTGCACGGCCAGGCTGCGCAGGATGGAGATCTCGACCTCGTCGAGGGCGATGGCGGCGCCGCCGCCGGGAACCGGCTCGAAATGCCCGGCCATCAGCGGTCCTGCTGCAAGGTCGCCCACAGTCCGTAGCCGTGCATCGCCTGCACGTCGCGCTCCATCTCCTCGCGACTGCCGCTCGACACGGTGGCGCGGCCCTTGTGGTGGACGTCCAGCATCAGCTTATGAGCCTTGTCCTTCGAGTAGCCGAAGTACGCCTGGAACACATACGTCACATAGCTCATGAGGTTCACGGGGTCGTTGTGCACGAGCGTGACCCAAGGAACGTCGGGCTCAGGCACCACGGAGGGTGCCTCGCTCGACTCGGGACGTTCGATCTCGACCGGTGCGACGCTCACGGGTTCCATGCTGCCACCCCGCGTGGGGCATCGCACAAACGGTCCCCAGAAATCGTCACTCTGACGAGTATTCGCGGTAGCATCTCGTGGCGGCGCCCGAACGCGTGAACAGCACAGCGAGTGCGGATGCGGGAGAGCACAGCAAGCACGGCAAGCACAGAGGGCACGAAAAGCGAGGTAGGCCGAAGTGAACGCTGCGGACCTGGGGCTGCCGGTGGAAGTGCCGTCGACGGCGCTCTTCACCGACCGATACGAACTCACCATGTTGCAGGCCGCCCTGCGGGCCGGCACCGCCGACCGCCGCTCGGTCTTCGAGGTGTTCACCCGCAGGCTGCCCGAGGGGCGCCGGTACGGCGTCGTGGCGGGCACCGGCCGGGTGCTGGACGCCGTGGAGAACTTCCGCTTCGACACGGACGTGCTCGACTTCATGTCCGAGCAGGACATCGTCGACGGGCCCACCCTGGAATGGCTGGCCGGCTACCGGTTCCGCGGCGACATCTGGGGCTACCCCGAGGGCGAGGTGTACTTCCCCGGCTCGCCGATCATGCGCGTCGAGGGCACCTTCGCCGAGGCGGTTCTGCTGGAGACGGTGATCCTCTCCATCCTCAACCACGACTCGGCGGTCGCCGCCGCCGCGTCCCGGATGTCGGTGGCCGCGGGCGACCGGCCGCTGATGGAGATGGGCGCCCGCCGCACCCACGAGCTGGCGGCCGTCGCCGCCGCCCGCGCCGCGTACGTCGGCGGCTTCGCCACCACCTCCGACCTCGCGGCCGGCTTCCGCTACAACATCCCGACCGTGGGCACCAGCGCCCACGCCTTCACCCTGCTGCACGACAGCGAGCGCGACGCCTTCACCGCGCAGGTCGACTCGCTCGGCGGTCGCACGACCCTGCTGGTCGACACGTACGACGTCGCCGAGGCGGTGCGCACCGCCGTGGAGGTGGCCGGGCCGGAGCTGGGCGCGGTCCGCATCGACTCCGGCGACCTGCTGCTGATCGCGCACCGGGTGCGGCAGCAGCTCGACGAGCTGGGCGCCGGCAAGACGAAGATCGTGGTGACCAGCGACCTGGACGAGTACGCCATCGCCTCGCTCGCCGCCGCGCCCGTGGACGCGTACGGGGTCGGCACCCAGCTCGTCACCGGCAGCGGCCACCCGACCTGCTCCATGGTCTACAAGCTGGTGGCCCGCGCCGACTCGAACGACCCGGCGGGCCCGCTGCGCCCGGTGGCGAAGAAGTCCATGGGCGCGAAGTCCTCGATGGGCGGCCGCAAGTGGGCGGCCCGCCGCCCGGACGCGGACGGCGTCGCCGAGGCCGAGGTCGTCGGCACCGGCCCGGTGCCGGCCGAACTGGCCGGCCACCAGTTGCAGGTGCCGCTGGTCCGCGAGGGCGCCGTCGTCGCGCGCGAGCCCCTGGACGCCGCCCGCGACCGCCACATCCGGGCCAGGGCCGGGCTGCCCATGTCCGCGACCCAGCTGTCGCGCGGCGAGGCGGTGCTCCCGACGGAGCACGTCTGAGGAACGACGGAGCGCGCGCGAGGAACGACGGAGCACGGGCGAGGAACGACGGAGCACGCGCAGGGAATACGTGTACGGGGGCGCGCGAGGTGCGTTGAGGGGGCGCAGGGCCCCTGGGCACGCCCTTTGGCATCGTGTCGCGCCCCCGGACGAGCCCCACGGGCGCGACACACGGCACGATTCCGCCCGGCGGAAACCGGTTGGTTCGAACGCCCTCTCCCGTAACGCCCTCGCACTCACTACCCTCGGTCACAGCGAGTCGGTCCGCACGTCCCGGAAAGAACCCCCCACCACCCGCGGCCCCTGCCAAAGGATGCGCACCATGCACCGTGCATTGATCGTCGTTGACGTGCAGAACGACTTCTGCGAAGGCGGCAGCCTCGCCGTCGCGGGCGGCGCCGACGTCGCCGCCGGGATCACGGATCTCGTGGGCGAGGCCGCCGCCGGGTACCGCTACGTGGTCGCGACGCGTGACCATCACATCGACCCCGGCGAGCACTTCTCCGCCCACCCGGACTTCGAGAACTCCTGGCCCCCGCACTGCGTCGCCGGCACGGAGGGCAGCGGCTTCCACCCGAACTTCGCACCGGCCGTCGCCTCCGGCGCGGTCGAGGCGGTCTTCGACAAGGGCGCGCACACGGCCGCGTACAGCGGTTTCGAGGGCGCGGACGAGAACGGCACGCCGCTGGCGCGCTGGCTGCGGGACCGCGACGTCGCCGAGGTGGACATCGTCGGCGTCGCCACCGACCACTGCGTACGGGCCACCGCGCTGGACGCGCGCCGCGAGCGCTTCGCCACGCGCGTCCTCCTGGACCTGACCGCCGGCGTCGCCCGGCACACCACCGAGCGCGCTCTCAAGGAGCTGCGGGACGCCGGCGTGGAACTGAGCGGCAAGCCGGTCCTTCAGAACGGCTGACGCGCGTACGGGCGCGGGCCGGCACAGCGCTCAGCGGCCGGCCCCCGCGCGGCGGTCCGCCGGGCCGCGCAGCAGGCTGCGGATCGGATGCCACGACTCGGTGTCGTCGTCGGGCACGGACCGCCAGACGAGGCCGTCCGGGTGGTGCAGCACCGCAGTTATCTCGTCGGGCGTCGGCGGCTCGCTGTTGCCGCGCAGGTAGACCGCGCGCAGCCCGAGGTTGCGGAGCCTGGTCAGGGCGCGCTGGCGGTTCACGGCGTGCACCAGAACCCGCACTCGCGCGCCCGGCACCCCACTGCCGCCGGGCGGGCTGGGCAGCGACAGAGCCACCACCACACTGCCCCCCGGAAGCTTGGCGAATCCGCCACCGGCCATGTGCATCAGAACCCCTTCGTGAGACGTCGCGTCAATAAGAGCTTCACGGGATGCATTCAAACGCTAACGGCAGCCGCCCGCTAGAGGGCAATGAGTCACACGGCCATGACCTGCGACGATGTGCGTTTCTCGGTCAGCGAACCGCCCCGGAGCCACACCATCGGGCCGTCCCGCGCTCCCTTAATGATCTTGGTCTGGCGGCGGGTGTCAGTAAGGATCACGCCACATGGGCGGTCACCGGCCACCGCCGGGACACCCCTCCCGGCCGCCGGGCCCGCCCGGACCGCACGCCCCCACGGGATCTCCGCTTCCGCCTCCGCTTACAGGTCAAAAGCCTTGCGACGCCAAAAGCGGGGAACCTGGAAGCTTTTCCAGTTGAAGTCTTTACGCAAGACCGCGCATTGTGTTTTCTGGCGGACGTACCGGGGCCGGATATGCGGGTGTGCGCCGGTCCGGGATTCCGTGCGGCGCTTCTTCAGCGGCGACCGCGCGTCGCCGGCCGCGCCTCACGGATCCGGGGCGCACGCCAGTGATTTATCGACTATTACGCTGGAGTTCACGACTCCGCCAAGCCCCTGAAGATCGTAAATATCTTTTCGGTCTTCTCCGGTGCAAGTTCCGCATAGCCCTCGCGGCCACCCCCGACGATCTTCGACGCACCGCGCCGTTCGCGCTCCGCGCCGCGCCCCTCCGCCGACCGCGAGGCGGGGGCGCACCGAGCCGCGAAGCCGCCTCCGAGTCCCCCGCAGTCCTCCCCCAAAACCCGCCCTGAACTGCGAAGACACGCGGCCGCACGCCGCCGCCGGCCGATCGTCGGCGTGCCCGGCCCCGGTCGGCGGGCGCGCCCCCCGGAGCGCTCCGGCCGCCGGGTCCGCAGCGCCGGACCCGATGATTCCCGTTGACTGATGTTCGTTTGTGATCGCGGCGCTCCGTAAGAACCGAGAAGGCATTAATCCGGTGTGGCGGAAGAAATGGATGTGCCATGTCGGCACCCGGTCGGCCGGTGCGGTACATGACCTCTGCGTTACGAATATCGGACATCAACAGGCGCGCCCATCTCACCTGTCGATTGGCCGAATGATTCCGTGCGCCCCCCATGCATCGGTACCGTGTGTTAGGTCACGCTTACCAGCAGTTCCATGGGGGCATGCAGCCCCGTAGAGTCGTTTTGCGGTACGCACAGTCGACTCTCCCACTAAATCGAAGCCCCGAGGACGGATCACCGCTATGCCGCGTCCGACTCCCGCACAGATCGCCTACGGTTCGGCCACTGTCGTCATCTCCGCCCTCGCGATGCTGCTTCTGTCGCAGACGCGAACGGGGCTGGGGGTCGCGGTGGTCGCCGTCGCCGCCCTCGCGCTCGGGCTCCTCGTCGCCATGACCGTGCCGCTCCCGCGCACGGCCGCTCGCGCGGCGCGGGCCAACGAGCCGCAGACCGCCGACGCGTCGAGCGCCGCCGCCGTGTCCGCTCCCGCGGCCGTGTCGGTCGCCGCGCGCCGGATCACCGGCCGCCGCGCGCCCGCGCGCGCCGGTGGTTCACGCATCAGGGAGCACTCCCTGCGCCGTTGAGCGGCAAAACGTTTTTGTCCCCGTGGCGCACGCCCCGGCTCACCCCGCGGCGACCACCACGGTCCTGGCCGCCTTGTCGTGCAGACACTGCCGATACGGCTTGTCCCAGGTGCACCACAGGACATTGACCAGCCAGAAGATGAAGCCGCAGCACGGCACGATCTCCGGCAGGGAGTAGGTGGCGGCCCGCGCCCAGCCGGGCCGGCCCGCCGGGATCGCCCCGTTCTCCAGCATCGCCACGCGGATCTTCATCATCCGCTTGCCGACGGTCTGGCCGCGGCTGGTCAGCATCAGCCCCTCGTACACGAAGTAGACGAGGGAGATGATGACCGACAGGCTCGTGGACTTCACGGTGTCCTTGGTCGGGTCGTAGCCGCCGATCACCAGCGTGGCGATGACGCTGACCGGAATGCCGACGATGAGCCCGTCGACGATGCGGGCCACGAGCCGCCGGCCCAGGCCCGCGAGCGGCGGCATCCCCGCCAGCGGATCGGCCGCGCCGAATTGATCGCCGTACGGATTGCCGGGCCCGCCCCCGCCTCCGTACGGACCACCACCGCCGTACGGACCACCGCCCCCGCCGCCGTACGGTCCACCGCCTCCGCCGGCCGGCGCACCCGCGTCGTACGGCGGGGGCGGAGGGGCGGAAGGCGGCGGATCCTGCGGCCTCTTCCGGAACGGGTCGTCCTCGGGCGGCCGCGCCTGGTCGCTACTCATGGACCCAGTAGACCGGCCCGCGGGTGCCGTCGCACCCGGCTCGCGCCGTCCGGGTGGAATTCGAGCCGCGCCGGAACGCGGCCGTACAGACCCTGCCGTCGGGCTCAGCGGGCCCGCGCCACGAAGGTGTGCGCCGCCTTGTCGTGCCAGCACTGCCGCCACGGCCGGTCGAACAGGCACCACAGGACGTTCACGACGCCGATCACCAGCAGGCCCAGCACGCCGTACGTCAGCCACCGGCGCAGCGCCGCCCCGAACGAGGGCTTCTCGTGGTCCTCGATGCCCAGCACCCGCACCCCGCACAGCTTCTTGCCCAGCGTGCGGCCCCACTTGGCGGTCGGCAGCGCCTCGTACGCGACCCCGGCCAGCAGCAGCACGGCCAGCACGATGCCGAGGTAGGCGCCGGTCGTGCCGTCCAGGAGCCAGACGGTCACGGTCTCGCCGGACTGCTTGGCCCCTTCGACCTTGCCGTCGATGTGGTCGGCCGCCTTCGCCCACAGCGGCACGGCCGCGGCGGCCACGACGGCCCCCAGCACCACCGAGTCGATCAGCCGCGCGCCGAGGCGGCGGCCGAGGGAGGCGGGCTTGCCCTGCGCCTGCGCCGCCTGGAGGAAGGGATCGTCGACCGGGGGCTTCCACGGGATGACGCTCTCCGCCGAGGCCGCCGGAGCCGCCGGGGCTGCCGCGGCCGCTGGTCCGTACGCGCCCGCGTGCGCCCCCTCGGAGCGCGTCGGCTGCTGCGACCACGCGGGCGCGCCCCCGCCTTGGGCGGGCACGAACCCCTGCGGAGGCGGAACGGCCTGCGGCCCCTGCTGTCCCTGCTGCCCTTGTTGACCGGGGTGGCCGGGATGACTGATCGGGCCGGGTTGGGCAGGTTGGGCGGGTTGGCTTGATTGATCCGGTCGGCCGGCCGGCGCGGGCTGCACGCGCGCCTCGGGTACGTCCGTACCGCGCCCGTACCCGGCCATCGCCCCGCCGCCCGGAGCGGCCCACGGCTCGGCGCCGGGCTCGGCGGCGCGTACGGGCGGCACCGGCGCGGAGCCGCCGCCCTGGGCGGGCACGGGGGCCTGGGGAGCGACCTCGGTGCTCTCGGCCGGGGCGGGCCAGACGACGTCCTCGGGCGCGGACCGCGCGGCGGGCGCGTATCCGGCGGCCTCGCGCGCCCCCGCCTCCGGCTCCGCCGTCCGGGGCGCGGCGGCGGACACCGTCTCGGGCCGCTCGTCGGCGCCGGGCTCGTCCGAGCCCCAGGCGCTGCGGCGGTCCTGCTCGCCGCCGAAGCCGCCGCGGCGCGAGGTGTCGGACGGCCAGCCGGCGGCCGGCTCGGGCCGTACGTCCGCGGCTGCCGCGCGCGGCAGCGGCTCGGGCTCCTCGTCGAGGAACATCGGCCCGGTCTCCTCGGGCAGCGCGACGGCGGGCCGCGCGGAGTCGCCCCGACCGCTTTCAGCACGTCCGCTCTCCGCGCGCACGGCCTCGGCGCGGGCCTCCGCCCGGGCTGCCTCCGCCCGGCCCGCCGCGTCCGCCCGCACCGCCGAGGACGCCACGGGCGGGGCGAGCGGCGGCGGGGCCGCGCCGGCGGGGGCGGCGGGCATCGCCTCGCCGTCCTTCGGGGCGGGCCGGCTGGTGCCGGGGACCCATGCCGCGCCGTTCCAGTACCGGATGTAGCCGGGGATGGACGGGTCCGGATAGAAGCCGGGGGTGGGGCTGCCGTCGGCTGATCCTGAGGTAGACGCGCTCATGATGTCCGATGTCCCGTATCTGTTCGGCCGTGCTGTGTCGTGTGGTGCTCGGTGGGGCGTAAGCAGTCTGCCGCACCGGCGCGAGGAGGTGTAGGGCGCGCTCGTCGCTTCGCGACCTCGCTGCTTCGTGACCTCAATGCACACAACGCAACCGGGTGCGCGGGGAACAGGTCTACCAGAAGGGCCGGGCACTCGGGGCCGACCGGCCGGAGCACCACCCGCACGTGCGAGCCGGAAGATATTCGGAATGTTTTCGGGAAGTCGCGTAATGGCGTGGGGGGCAGCGCGCTCTATCCGGTGCGGGCCCGTTCACACAGGGGCTGCGCACCGAGAGATACAGAGCAGAGAGGGCGCACTTCATGCACACCGTGGTGGAACGAGAGCTGGAGCTCAACCTGGTGCTGTCGCCGGAGCGCAGCATCCCCGTACCGGCCCGCCTGTCCTACAGCACCGACGATCCGTTCGCCGTCCACATCAGCTTCCACGTGACCTCGGAATCCCCCGTGAACTGGACGTTCGCCCGCGAGCTGCTGGTGGAGGGCGTCTTTCGGCCGTGCGGGCACGGGGACGTCCGGGTGTGGCCGACGAAGGTCGACGGCCGCAGCATCGTCTGCATGGCGCTGTCGTCCCCGGACGGCGACGCGCTTCTGGAGGCGCCCGCCTCGGCGGTCTCCGCGTGGCTGGAGCGGACCCTGCGGGCCGTGGCGCCCGGCTCGGAGCACGAGCGCCTCGCCATCGACGACGCGCTGCGCGAGCTGCTGGCCCCCACCCCGGGCGACGACCTGTGGCTGCGCGGCCCGTGGCCGTCCGACGACTCGCCGGAGGGCGCGTAGCGGGCCGCCGCCCGTGGGCGGCGGCGCGTGGTCACTCGTCCTTGATGTACGGGTGGGTCAGGAACTCGATGGCGTGTCCGTCCGGGTCGTCGACGTAGACGCCCCGGCCGTTGTGCCGGTGGTTGATCTGCTGGGGCTCGGTGTGGAAGGGGTCGCCCCAGTACGGCAGCGCGCGCTCCTTGATGCGCGTGAAGATCTCGTCGAACTCGTCCTCGGAGACCAGGAAGGCGAGGTGCTGCGGCACGATCTTGAGGCCCTCGGGGAGGTGGTCGTCGGCGTAGTCGACGGTGACGTCGTTGGAGAGCGTTATCTCGGCGAACGGCCCGAAGGACTTCGGCTCCGGCACGCCGAGGAGCTCGGTGACGAAGCGGGCGGAGGCGAAGCGGTCGGAGCTGTGCACGATCAGGTGGTTGAGCTGCGCGGGCACGGAACCTCCAGGGAGATGAAAGCCGTTATTTCCGTTTACTCGGTGCTTTCTCAGCGCTTGCTCGGTGCGCTTTCGACCGTACGTTCCGTGCGTCCGCGCCCGCATCGGACTTCCGGACGAGTCCGCCCGCGCCGCCCCCGGTCCCCGCGCCCTACGTCCCTCGCCCTAAACCCCTGCCCTGCCTGCCCTGCCCTGTCCTGCCCAGCCCGGACCCTCGTGCCCTCGGCGGGGGCTCAGAGGACCTTCCCCGGGTTCAGGATGCCGAGCGGGTCGAAGGTGTGCTTGATGCCGCGCTGCATCTCCAGGCCGACCGGGCCGAGTTCGCGGGCGAGCCAGTCGCGTTTGAGGAGGCCGACGCCGTGTTCGCCGGTGATGGTGCCGCCCAGTTCGAGGCCGAGGGCCATGATCTCGTCGAAGGACGCGCGGGCGCGGCGGGCCTCGTCGGGGTCGGCGGGGTCGAAGCAGACGGTGGGGTGGGTGTTGCCGTCGCCGGCGTGGGCGCAGACGCCGATGGTCAGGCGGTGCTTGTCGGCGATGGCGGCGACGCCGTCGAGGAGGTCGGCGAGGCGGGAGCGGGGCACGCACACGTCGTCGATCATCGTGGCGGATTTGAGCGCTTCCAGGGCGGTGAGGGTCAGCCGGCGGGCCTTGAGCAGGAGTTCGGATTCGGCCTCGGTGTCGGCGGGGACGACCTCGGTGGCGCCGGCCGCGGTGCACAGGGCGCCGACCGCCGCGAGGTCCGCGGACGGGTCGGGGGTGTCGAAGGCGGCGAGCAGCAGCGCCTCGGTGGTCTCGGGCAGGCCCATGCGGGCGAGCGCGTTGACGGCCCGTACGGAGGTGCGGTCCATGAGTTCGAGCAGCGAGGGGGCGTGGCCGCGGGCCATGATGTCGCAGACGGCGGCGCAGGCGGCGGCCGTGGAGGGGAATTCCGCGGCGAGCGCGAGCTGGCGGGGCGGCGCGGGCTTGAGGGCGAGCACGGCCCGTACGACGACGCCCAGGCTGCCCTCGGAGCCGACGAAGAGGCGGGTGAGGTCGTAGCCGGCGACGCCCTTGGCGGTGCTGCGGCCGGTGCGCAGCAGGCGGCCGTCGGCGAGGACGACGTCGAGGCCGAGGACGTAGTCGGCGGTGACGCCGTACTTGACGCAGCACAGGCCGCCGGAGGCGGTGCCGATGTTGCCGCCGATGGTGCACTCCTCCCAGCTGGAGGGGTCGGGCGGGTAGGCGAGGCCCTGTTCGGCGACGGCGCGGGAGAGGACCGCGTTGACGACGCCCGGTTCGACGACGGCGATCCGGTCGACGGGGTTGATCTCGATGATCCGGTCCATCGCGGTGAGGGACAGCACGATGCAGCCCTCCACGGCGTTGGCCGCGCCGGACAGGCCGGTGCGGGCGCCCTGCGGCACGACGGGTACGCGCCGCGCGGTGGCGGTGCGCATGACGTGCCGCACCTCTTCGACGGTGCGCGGCAGCACGACCGCCGCGGGTAGCCCGGCCGTGCAGAAGCCGGCCATGTCGTTGGCGTACGAGCGGGTGATGTCGGGGTCGGTGAGGACCGCTTCGGCAGGGAGCCCGTCGCACAGGAGTTTGATCAAGTCGCCGCCCATGCTCATCACCCTCGCACTCCGGGGGCCGGTAGGGAAGATCGCGTCACCGGGCGGCCCCCGTGCCTGCCGGCCGTCGCCGTCAGCGGCCGCCCCATTGGTAGATCGAGTACGCGCGGCCCCGCGCCGCCCCCGTCGCGAACCCCATGCACAGCCGGGGCGCCGCGGCGCTCCCGATGACCGCGAGCCCCTCCGGCTCGCGCGGGTCGAGGGACTTCCCCGCGAGGATCCGCTCCTCCTGGACGACCTCGCCGCTGCGCATGTCGATGCAGAAGATGCGGGTGTTGCCGCCGGAGGGGCGCGGGTTCTTCGGGCCGTAGGCGCTGCCGAGCAGTTGGTACGCGTAGTCGCCGCGCACCGCCATCCCCTGGTAGGGCAGCCGCAGTTCCGTGCCGGGCTGGGCGAAGTCGGCGAGCGGGTCGAACCGCCGGGCGGCGAAGGCGTCGAGGTCGTAGAGCGCGTAGCGGGGCTTGCCCTTTTTGAGGTAGCGCAGCAGCAGCCGGCGGGTGGTCGGGTCGATGGCCGGGTAGTTGCCGGTGGTGCCGGGCTTCGGGCGGTAGGTGGCCGGGGCCGCGCGGTCGGTGTGCAGGACGGAGCCCTCCGCGTAGGCGATGCGGGCGACGCCGCGCCCGTAGCCGCTGCCGGGGTGGGCGTCCCATTCGGTCCACAGCCCGGCGGCGCCCGCGTCGGGGTCGACGCCGATCGTGCCGCCGTGGCCGAACCCCTTGAGGAACATCCGGCCGAGCCGTCTGCCGCCGGTGGAGAGCCGGTTGAGGCAGAGGTCGCCGTTGCGCTGCCGCTCCGCGTGCGAGTACGCGCGCGGTTCGCCGCGCAGTTTGACGCCGCCCTGCATCACCTGGAGCGCGTAGAGGTGGCCGCGGCGCTCGTCGTAGCCGAAGGACTGGAGGACGGTGGTGTGGTGGAGCTTCGCGCCGTGGATCAGCCGGGTGGGGGCCTTGGAGAAGTCGATCCAGGGGGGCGAGCCGAAGGGCTCCGCCCGTAGGGCGGGCTCGACGGCCCCGGCCGCCCCGGCGGCGGCCCGCGCCGCGCGGCCGTCGAGCGCGGTCAGCACGGCAGCCGCCGAGACCGCGCCGCCCAGCCCGAGGAGCCGTCTGCGGCCGATCGTCCGCTCCTGGTCCTGCCGCTGCCGCTGTCCCTGCTCCGGTGCCAGGCCCCGCTGTTCCATCAGCCCCATACGATGCTGCCCTCTCTCACGTCTCTCGCGCCGCCATGTCAGGTCCAGTGCATGACCGGGATCGGGGTGCGGAGTGCGTGTCGCGGGGCAAGTTCATCCGTATGAGAAACGGGGGCGGCTCAGGGCGGATACGGCGAGCGGGCCGGAACCCGTGGTTCCGGCCCGCTCGCCCGGCGCGTTCGAACCCGGCGCGTTCGAACCCGGCGTGCCCGGGCCCGATACGGACGTCAGAGGTTGCCGCGCTTCTCCTGCTCGCGCTCGATGGCCTCGAAGAGCGCCTTGAAGTTGCCCTTCCCGAAGCCCATCGAGCCGTGCCGCTCGATCATCTCGAAGAAGACGGTCGGACGGTCCTGGACCGGCTTGGTGAAGATCTGGAGCAGATAGCCGTCCTCGTCGCGGTCCACGAGGATCTTCAGTTCGCGCAACGTCTCCACGGGGACGCGCGTCTCGCCGGCCCACTCCCCCAGCGTGTCGTAGTACGAGTCCGGGGTGTCGAGGAACTGCACGCCGGCCGCCCGCATGGCGCGTACGGACGCGACGATGTCGTTGGTGGCGAGCGCGATGTGCTGCACGCCCGGCCCGCCGTAGAACTCCAGGTACTCGTCGATCTGCGACTTCTTCTTGGCGATGGCCGGCTCGTTGAGCGGGAACTTCACCTTCCGGGTGCCGTCCGCGACGACCTTCGACATGAGCGCGGAGTACTCGGTGGCGATGTCGTCGCCCACGAACTCCTTCATGTTCGTGAAGCCCATGACGTTGTTGTAGAACTCGACCCACTCGTTCATCCGGCCGAGTTCCACGTTGCCCACGCAGTGGTCGATCGCCTGGAAGCGGCGCGCCACCGGCTCCATGATCGGCTCGGCGGCGACATAGCCGGGGAGGTACGGGCCGTCGTAGCCGGAGCGGTCGACGAGGGTGTGCCGGGTCTTGCCGTAGGTGGCGATGGCGGCCAGCACGACGGTGCCGTGCTCGTCCTTGACCTCGTACGGCTCCTGGAGGCCGGTGGCGCCGTGCGCCGTGGCGTAGGCGTACGCGGCGCGGGCGTCCGGCACCTCGATGGCGAGGTCCACGACGCCGTCGCCGTGCTCGGCGACGTGGTCGGCGAGGAACTTCCCGTGCTCGGAGGCGGGCTTGATGACGGAGGTGAACACGAATCGGGCGCCGCCGGATTCGAGGACGTAGCTGGCCGTCTCGCGGCTGCCGTTCTCGGGGCCCGAGTAGGCGACGCGGGTCATGCCGAAGGCCGTGGAGTAGTAGTGGGCGGCCTGCTTCGCGTTGCCGACGGCGAACACGACCGCGTCCATCCCCTTGACCGGGAAGGGGTCGGCCTGCCGTGCGGTGCTGGGGGTGTGCAGGGTCTCTGTCATGGCCGCAGGCTCTCTCCGAACCACAAGATGCGCAATAGTTTGCGTTTTCCCTGGGCAATCTGCACAGCGATAGGGCAGTATCTCCGAGCGTTCTGTACATGATGACCATCGACCGTCGAACCGTCGCCCGGGAGGCCCCGTTGATCGATCATTTGGACGGCAGATTGCTGGAGCTACTGGCTCTGGAGCCGCGGATAGGAATTCTGGAGGCGTCGCGCCGGCTGGGCGTCGCACGCGGCACCGCGCAGGCCCGTTTGGACCGTTTGCAGGGCAATGGGGTCATTCGCGGATTCGGCCCCGATGTGGACCCGGCGGCCATCGGATACCCGGTGACGGCGTTCGCGACGCTGGAGATCAAACAGGGCCAAGGGGCGGACGTCCGCAGCCATTTGGCGGGCGTGCCGGAGGTGCTCGAACTGCATACGACGACGGGCCACGGCGATATGCTGTGCCGCCTCGTAGCCCGTTCCAACGCCGACCTCCAACGTGTGATCGACCGGGTTGTGGGTTTTGATGGCATTGTCCGGGCGTCCACAGCGATCGTGATGGAGAATCCGGTGCCACTCAGGATCATTCCGCTGGTGAAACAGGCGGCGGAGGACTGACCACAGCGTCGAGGGAGCGGCCCAGTGAATTTCTGGGAATACATCGGCAACCGGTACGCGCAATTGCTCACCGACACCTATCAGCACGCGAGCGCCGTCTTTCAGTGCATGGTCGTCGCCACCCTGATCGGGGTATTGATCGGCGTCGCCACCTATCGCAGCGAGTGGGCCGGGAACCTCGCCATCACCTCGACGGCCACGGTCCTCACGGTCCCCTCCCTCGCCATGATCGGCCTGCTCATCCCGATCACCGGACTCGGCGTCGCGCCGACCGTCACCGCCCTGATCCTCTACGGGCTGCTGCCCATCGTCCGCAACGCGATCGTCGGGCTGCGCGGCGTCGACCCCACCCTGGTGGACGCCGCGAAGGGCATCGGCATGTCCCGCCTCTCCCGGCTGCTGCGCGTGGAACTGCCGCTCGCCTGGCCGCCCATCCTCACCGGAATCCGGGTCTCCACCCAGATGCTGATGGGCATCGCGGCCATCGGCGCGTACTCCTCCGGACCGGGCCTGGGCAACGAGATCTTCCGCGGCATCTCCTCCCTGGGCAGTGCCAACGCGCTCAACCAGGTGCTCGCCGGGACGCTCGGGATCGTGATTCTCGCGCTCGTCTTCGACGCCGTGTACGTCCTCATCGGACGGCTGACCATCTCCAGGGGGATCCGTGCCTGAACCATCGACGCAGAGCAGCGCGCCGAGCACCACGACGACCGGCGCCACCATCGCGCTGGAGGACCTGACGAAGCACTACTCCGGTACCCCCGCCCCGGCGGTGGAGGACGTCAACATGGACATCAAGGCCGGTGAGCTGGTGGTCTTCGTCGGCCCGTCCGGCTGCGGCAAGACCACCACCATGAAGATGATCAACCGGCTGATCGAGCCCACCTCCGGCCGGATACGGATCAACGACGAGGACGTCACCGGCATCGACCCGGTCCGGCTGCGCCGCAAGGTCGGCTACGCCATCCAGTCCTCCGGCCTCTTCCCGCACATGACCGTCGCCCAGAACATCGCGCTCGTGCCGAAGCTGATCGGCTGGTCGAAGTCCAAGGTCAAGAACCGCATCGAGGAGATGCTGGACCTCGTCGGGCTGGACGCCGGCGAGTTCCAGGGCCGCTACCCGCGGCAGCTCTCCGGCGGCCAGCAGCAGCGCGTCGGCGTCGCCCGCGCGCTCGCCGCCGACCCGCCCGTACTCCTGATGGACGAGCCCTTCGGCGCGGTCGACCCGATCACCCGCGACCACCTCCAGGACGAGCTGATCCGGCTCCAGCACGAGCTGCACAAGACCATCGTCTTCGTCACCCACGACTTCGACGAGGCCATCAAGCTCGGCGACCGCATCGCGGTGCTCCGCGAGCGCTCGCACATAGCCCAGTTCGACACCCCCGAGGCGATCCTCACCAACCCCGCCGACGACTTCGTCTCCGGCTTCGTGGGCGCGGGCGCGGCGCTCAAACGGCTCAACCTCACCCGCGTACGCGACGTGGAGATCGTCGACTTCCCCACCGCCACCATCGACGACCCTCTCCAGAACCTCTTCGACATGCTGCGCTCGGGCTCCACCAACGAGGTGCTGCTCCTCGACCGGTACCGGCGCCCGTACAAATGGCTGCGCCGCGGCGACCTGATGCGGGCCAAGGGGTCGCTGGCCCGCGCCGGGACGCTCGTGCACGACACCGTCACCCGCGACGCCACGCTGCGCGACGCGCTGGAGGCCGTGCTCACCGACAACGCCGGGCGGGTCGCCGTCACCGGGCGGCGCGGCGAGTACACCGGCGTCGTCGACATGGAGACGCTGATGAACTCCGTGCAGCAGTTGCTGGAGGAGGACCGCCTCGAAGCCGTCGAGCACCAGCACGCGCTGATGGAGCAGCGCGCGCACCAGACCAGACGGGAGCAGGAGGGCGCGACCGCCGTCCGTCCCGAGGACGTCTCGTGAGCCGCCGGGACCGCAAGCGGCCCAGGAACGAACGGGCTCCGGGCGAGCACGAGGTCAAGGGCCTCGCCTTCCGTGACGAGGTGGACGTGGACGAACCCGCCGCCGGGCTTGCCCGGCCCCCCGCGCCGAAACCGCCCCGCCGCCTCACCTGGCGGCGGCTCACCTACATGCCGGCCGTACTGGCCCTGATCCTGCTCGCGCTGTGGCTCTGGTTCCGCGGTGCCGACCTCGACTCGATCGCCCGCAACTCGATCGCGGACGGCAACATCTGGCTGCGGCTGCGCCAGCACATCTACCTCACCGTCCTCTCCACCTTCTTCGTGCTGATCATCGCGATCCCGCTGGGCATCCTGCTCACCCGCCGCCGGCTGCGCGGCGCGGCGCCGTTCGCCATGGCCGTCGCCAATATCGGCCAGGCGACGCCCGCGATCGGCCTGCTGGCCCTGCTGGTCATCTGGATGGGCATCGGCCGCCGGGCCGCGCTGTTCGGCATCGTCATCTACGCCGTGCTGCCCGTGCTCTCCAACACCATCGCGGGGCTCAAGGCCATCGACCCGACGCTGGTGGAGGCGGCGCGCGGCATAGGCATGTCGGCGACCGGGGTGCTGCGCAAGGTCGAGCTGCCGCTGGCCGTGCCGCTGATCCTCGCGGGCGTACGGACCGCGCTCGTGCTCAACGTCGGCACGGCGACGCTCGCCGCCTTCGGGGGCGGCGGCGGCCTCGGCGACCTGATCACCACGGGCATCACCAATCAGCGGATGCCGATCCTCGTGCTGGGGTCCGTGCTGACGATCGTGCTCGCCCTGCTCGTGGACTGGCTTGCCTCGCTGGCCGAACTGCTGCTGCGGCCGCGCGGTCTGGAGGGGAGCGAGTGATGATACGTACGCCGGTCCGTACGCCCTTGAGCGCGCCGTACCGCGCGCCCCGCCGGCGGGCCCTGGCCGCTGCCGCCGCGGCGGGCGCCCTGCTGGCCCCGCTGCTCCTCGGCGGCTGCGGGCTGACCAGCGGCAGCCCCATGGTCGACGACGTCCAGCCGGGCTCCATAGGCCAGGGCAAGCCGCTCAAGGGCGCCGATCTGACCGTCACCTCCAAGGAGTTCACGGAGCAGATCATCCTGGGCCAGATCATGGGCCTCGCCTTCAAGGCCGCCGGGGCGACCGTCCTGGACCGCACCGACATCCAGGGGTCCATCGGCGCCCGCGAGGCCGTCAAGTCCGGTGACGCGGACGCGATGTACGAGTACACGGGCACGTCCTGGATCACCTACCTCGGCAACGACAAGCCGATACCCGATCCGCAGGAGCAGTGGCAGGCCGTGTACGAGGCCGACCTCAAGAACGGCATCACCTGGCTGCCGCCGGCCACCCTCAACAACACCTACGCGCTGGCGCTGAACCCCGCGAACGCCAAGAAGTACGGCACCAAGACGCTCTCCGACGTCGCCGCGCTGGCGAAGAGGAACCGCTCCGCGGTGACGCTGTGCGTGGAGAGCGAGTTCGCGGCGCGCAACGACGGGCTGCCGGGCATGCAGAAGAAGTACGGGATGCGGGTGCCCGCCTCGAACATCCAGAAGATGGACGGCGGCATCGTCTACACGCAGGTCTCCAAGGGCGGCTCGTGCACGTACGGCGAGGTCTTCACGACGGACGGCCGGATCAAGGCCATGAACCTCGAAGTGATGCGCGACGACAAGCACTTCTTCCCCAACTACAACGCCGCCCCCGAGATCAACAGCAAGGCGATGAAGAAGTACCCGGCCATCAAGGACGTCCTCGGCCCGATCACGAAGAAGCTCACCAACGACGTGGCGCGGACGCTGAACGGCAAGGTGGACGTGGAGGGGCAGGACCCGCACGAGGTCGCCAAGGACTGGCTGATCGAGGAGGGCTTCATCAAGGGCGGCTGATGCCCCGCGCGGTCCAGCAGGCCCCAGCGGTTCAGCAGGTGGGGACGGAACGCCCGGCCGCCAGCGCCCGGAGGGAGGAGACGGAGTCCTTGAGGGTGGTGACGGGGATGAGCTGAAGGCCGTCGGGGCGTACGGCCTCGGCCTCCTTGCACTCGCCCTTCGGCACGAGGAAGACGGTGGCCCCGTCCCGCTTGGCGGCCTGCGTCTTGAGCTGCACGCCGCCGACCGGGCCGACGGTCCCGTCGGGGTCGATGGTGCCGGTGCCCGCGATCGTACGGCCGCCGGTGAGCTCGCCGCCGCGGCCGTCGCCGTCGATCTTGTCGATGATGCCGAGGGTGAAGAGCAGCCCGGCGCTGGGCCCGCCGATGCGGGCGAGGTCGAGGGTGACCTTCACGTCCTTGGACGACCGGTGCAGGTAGCGCAGGGCGGCCTCGGTGGCGGCGTCCTGCGACTTCCGCATGTCGGCGAAGTTGTGCTTCTCGACCTCGGCGGTCGTATTGCCGACGGGGTAGACGGAGTCCCGCGGCATGACGGCCCGGTCGGTGCGGAACCAGCTGTCGATCACGTCGCCGAGCCGCACATCGGCGTCCGGCCCGGTGGCGACGATCGTGGTGGCCCGCAGCTGCCCGGTGGTCTTCCGGGTGTCGGCCCCCTTGACCGTGATCACCTGCTCCCCGCGGCGCGACCCCAGCACATCGGCCGTCGACCCCGGCTGCGCCAGCGAGAACGGCAACGGCGCGAAGGCCGCCACAGCGAGCAGCGCGACGACAAGCACGGAGCAGACCGTAAGAACCCGACCACGAGAAGACACGCCCGCCACCCTAATTCACACGGACCCCGGGCCCCTCCGAGGGACGGGGGGGAGCGTACGGGCGGGGGCGGCGGGGAGCGTACGGGCGAGGCGGCGGGACGGTGGGACGGCCTGTGGCGCGTACGGGCACCAGCCCGCCCGGCGGCTCACCGCCCATCGGCTCTGCGCTCAGCGCGAGCGCCCCGTCACCGCAGCGCCTCCGCGACCTCCTTCGCCGCGTCCATGACGCGGTGGCCTACGCGTTCGGGGACGGAGTCCGCGAGCATCACCACGCCCACGCTGCCCTCTATCCCCGTCACGCCCAGCAGCGGGGCGGCGGCGCCGCTCGCGCCCGCTTCGAGTTCGCCGTGGGTGAGGGCGTAGCCCGGATCGCCGGTCTCGCCGCGGCGGGCGGCGAGGATCGCGCGGCCCGCGGCGCCGCGGTCCAGCGGGTGGCGGAAGCCGGCGCGGTAGGCGACGTGGTAGTCGGTCCAGGTCGGCTCGACGACGGCGACCGCCAGCGCCTCCGTCCCGTCGACCAGGGTGAGGTGGGCCGTGGCGCCTATGTCCTCGGCCAGCGAGCGCAGCGCCGGCAGCGCCGCCTCCCGCACCAGGGGGTGCACCTGGCGGCCGAGCCGCAGCACCCCCAGCCCGACGCGGGCCCGGCCGCCGATGTCCCGGCGTACGAGCGCGTGCTGCTCAAGCGTCGCCAGCAGGCGGTAGACCACGGTCCGGTTGACCCCGAGCTTGGTGGACAGCTCGGTGACGGTGAGCCCGTGATCGGTGTCGGCGAGCAGTTTGAGGACGCGCAATCCTCGGTCGAGCGTCTGCGAGGTCTCCGCGGTCACGACGCCCCTCCTCACGTGAGTGGCGGCTCCCGTCGCGGTGGGGACGCCGCCGGTCCCGTCCGGCAGCGCGCGCGAGAGGCCGCCGGCCGCTTGTCGCACGGCACCGGCTGCGCTCCGCGGCGGCGCTGCCACGGGGCGTGTGCGTGTTCCGGCACGGTAGCGAGCCGGTTCGCTGAGCGGAAGGGCTATCCCACAATCCGGGCAGCGAGCGGGTGATATGCGAAATCCGTCCGGTGGACGGCCACGGAATCCGCCGCGGAACCGCTCGCTCCGGCAGGGGCGGAGCCCCACCCGGTCACCGTCCGGCGCCGAGCGTCACGTCACCGCATCCGCGTGGCCCACTCCTGCACCTTCTTGATCCGCTCGTTCAGCTGCCCGGCCGTCGCCTCCGCGCTCGGCGGCCCGCCGCACACCCGGCGCAGCTCGGTGTGGATGACGCCGTGCGGCTTGCCGCTCTGGTGCACGTACGCGCCGACCAGCGAGTTGAGCTGCTTGCGCAGTTCCAGCATCTGCTTGTGGGTGACGATGGGCCGCCGCTCGGCCGGCAGCTCGACGAGATCGGCCTCGGCGGCCGGCTTCTGCCGGCTGTGCGCTATCTGGCGGGTCTGCCGCTTCTGGAGCAGCATCTGCACCTGGTCGGGCTCCAGGAGCCCGGGAATCCCCAGGTAGTCCTGCTCCTCCTCGCTGCCGGGGTGCGCCTGCATCCCGAACTCCGCGCCGTCGTACAGCACCCGGTCGAAGACCGCGTCGGACTCCAGCGCCTCGAAGGAGAGCTGGTCGTCCTCGCCGGTGTCCTCGTCCTGCTCCTTCTCGGCCTCCGCCAGGAGCTTGTCCTCCTCGGCGTACGGGTCCTCCTCGCCCTCCTTCTTCGGCTTGTCGAGGACGTGGTCGCGCTCCACCTCCATCTCGTTGGCGAAGGTGAGCAGCGTCGGGATCGTCGGCACGAAGACGGAGGCGGTCTCGCCGCGCCGCCGCGACCGTACGAAGCGCCCGACGGCCTGGGCGAAGAAGAGCGGCGTGGAGATGGTGGTGGCGTAGACGCCGACGGCGAGGCGCGGCACGTCCACGCCCTCGGACACCATGCGGACGGCGACCATCCACCGGTCGTCGGACTGCGAGAAGTCGTCGATGCGCTGCGAGGCGCCGCTGTCGTCGGAGAGTACGAGCGTGGCGCCCTGCCCGGTGATCTCGCGGATCAGCTTGGCGTACGCGCGGGCCGACTCCTGGTCGGAGGCGATGACGAGGGCGCCCGCGTCGGGGATGGCCTTGCGCACCTCGCTGAGCCGCTGGTCGGCGGCGCGCAGCACGTTCGGCATCCAGTCGCCGCGCGGGTCGAGGGCGGTGCGCCACGCCTGCGAGACGGCGTCCTTGGTCATGGGCTCGCCGAGCCGGGCGGCGATCTCGTCGCCGGCCTTGGTGCGCCAGCGCATCTGTCCGCTGTAGGAGAGGAAGATGACGGGCCGCACGACGCCGTCGGCGAGCGCGTTGCCGTAGCCGTAGGTGTAGTCGGCGGAGGAGCGGCGGATGCCGTCGTTGCCCTCTTCGTAGGCGACGAAGGGGATGGGGTTGGTGTCCGAGCGGAACGGCGTGCCGGTCAGCGCGAGCCGCCGGGTCGCCGGGTCGAACGCCTCCGAGCACGCCTCGCCCCAGGACTTGGAGTCGCCGGCGTGGTGGATCTCGTCGAGGATGACGAGGGTCTTGCGCTGCTCGCAGCGGTTGCGGTGGAGCATCGGCCGGACGCCGACGCCCGCGTACGTCACGGCGACGCCGTGGTACTCGCGGCCCAGCGGCCCGGCGCTGTACTCCGGGTCCAGCTTGATGCCTATCCGGGCCGCCGCCTCCGACCACTGCTTCTTCAGGTGCTCGGTGGGCGCGACCACGGTCACCTGCTGCACGACGTGGTGGTGGAGCAGCCAGGAGGCGAGGGTCAGTGCGAAGGTGGTCTTCCCGGCGCCGGGCGTGGCGACGGCGAGGAAGTCGCGCGGCTGATCCTGGATGTACTTGGCCATCGCGCCCTCCTGCCAGGCGCGCAGCTTGTTCGCGGTACCCCAAGGGGCCCGGCCGGGAAAGGCGGGCGAGAGGTGGTGATTGGCGGCGGTGGTAGTCACGGTCTCCGTCGGGCTGGCTCGGCGATCGGCAACCGCGTCAGCCTACCTGCGTCCCCCTCCCCACCCCGGCGCCACAACCCGCCATCCCCTCCGGGTGCGACCTACCTCACACCGGGGCGCCGGCCGCGCTGCGGAGTGGGCCCGCGCCTGTACGTACGGCACTCCCGCATCCCCCTATACGTACCGCGCTCGGGGCCGGACCCGCGCCCGATCTCGCACCAGCCCCGCCGCCTCACCCCTCCCCCACCAGCCCCCGCAGCCCCGCCGCGATCTCGGCGATCTCCCGTGTGCGGCCGGAGGCGACGGCGATGACCAGGTCGTATGCGGCGTCCTGGGACACGTCGGCGGGGTCGATGCCGTTGCGGGCGAGGAAGACGGCGGCCGACAGCCACGCCGTGCGCTTGTTCCCGTCCACGAGCGGGTGGTTGGCGGCGATGGCGTGCAGGAGCACGGCCGCCTGCTCGTACACGTCCTCGTACGCGGCCACGCCCAGCATCCGCGCCCGCGGCCGGTACGCGGCGGAGGCCAGCAGACCGGCCTCCCGGAACTGGACCCCCTGTTCCCCGCACGCGATCCGGGCGATGTCCGTGACCTCGCGCAGCGTCAGGTGGCGGTGGCGGGTCACTGGCCCAGCCTCCGCAGGAGACCGGCATGGCGCATGGCGAGGCGCATGGCGTCCGCGCGGGTCAGCGACTCCTCCAGGTCGACAAGGCGGCGCACGCTCTCGCGTGCCAGTTCGCCGGGTTCGGCGCCCCGCGCGTCGGCGAGGTCGCGCAGGGCCTCCCACTCGTCGTCGGGGAGGTCGATGGTGAGTCGATGCGTCGGCGTTTGCTGCATCGCCCGACGCTATCGGCCAAATCTCCGCAGGTCACACGTTTTTCGGCGCACCCGTGGCTGCCGCGGACAGCGGCTCTGCGGCAGACGCCGCAGACGGCCGCGGGGGCAGACGGCCGCCGACCCCGCAGCTACCTGCGGCTCAGGCGCCCAACAGCCCCAGTGCCAACGGCTCAAGCGCCCAACGGCTCAGCCCCCCGAAGGCTCCGCGCCCGCCGCCGGCTCCGCGTCCGCCGCCGGCTCCGCGCCCGCCGTCGCCTCCGTACCGTCGCGCGGCTTCAGCCGGGTCGCGATGTACGAGCCGACCAGCGCCACCCCCGCCATCGTGAGGAAGACGGCCGCGAAGGCCGCCGGCGGGGCGGCCGAGGAGGCGGAGGCCGAGGCGTGGGCGCCCTCGGCGGCGCCAGTGGTTCCGCCGCCCAGGGCGACGAAGAGGACACCCGCGACGCCGACCATGGTGATGTTGCCGAGCGCGTCGGAGACCTGGAGGGAGGCCGAGTTGGAGCCCTCCTCGCCGGGCCGGGAGAGTTTCAGGAGCAGCACGCTGCCGCTGGAGATCGTCAGCCCCATTCCGTACCCGCCGATGAACCACGACACGGCGACGATCCACGCCGGCACCCCGGAGATCAGCGCCGTCGAGACGAGCACGATGGCCGCGGCCATGAGCAGCAGCCCGAGGCTCATCATCCGCTCGCGGTACGGCTCCAGGCGCGGCCTGCTCTGCGTGTACGAGCCGAGCGCCCAGGTCAGCCCGCCGCCGGTGAGCGAGAGCCCGGCCAGCGTCGCGGACATGCCGCGCTCGGTCACGAGCATCAGCGGCACGAAGCTCTCCGCGCCGAGGAACGAGCCCGCCGCGACGCCGCGCAGCAGCACCACCGACGGCAGCCCGCGGGCGGCCCGGAACGTCCCCTTCGGCAGCAGCCGCAGGATGCCCGGCACCAGCAGGGCGAGCCCGGCCGCGGCCGGCAGCAGGGAGATCCACGCCAGGTCGCGGCCCGCGTACTGCAACAGCCCGGCGCCCGCCGCGACGGCGAGCGCGAGGAGGATGCGGCGGCGGTCCATGGCGGCCGTGTGCTCGCCGGGCGGCAGCTTGCGCAGCGCGGGGAGCATGACGGCCAGCGGCAGCAGGATCAGTACCGGGATGGAGAGGAACACCCAGCGCCAGCTGAGCTGTTCGGTGATGGTCCCGGCGATGAGCGGCCCGACGATGACCGGGAGGACCCAGGCCGCCGAGAAGGAGGCCATGATCGACGGCCGCAGCCGTTCCGGGTAGGCCCGCCCGACCACGACGTACAGCGAGACGATGACCAGCCCGCCGCCTATGCCCTGCACGCCGCGGCCCGCCACGAACATCCACATCTGCTGCGCGGAGCCCGCGACGACCAGTCCGGCGCCGAACGTCGCGATGCCGGTGAACAGCGGTACGAGCGGGCCCGCCCGGTCGCACCACTCGCCGGAGAGCGCCATCGCGAAGAGGCTCGCGGTGAAGTAGGCGGAGAAGGCGAAGGCGTACAGCTCGATCCCGTCGAGGGCGCGGGCCGCGACCGGCATCGCGGTGTTGATCGCGCTGGCCTCGAAGGCGATGAGCGAGACGACGGAGATGATGCCGAGGGTGAGGGCGCGGTAGCGGCGCCCGAGCACGGTGTCGCCGCCGGTTTCCCTACCGGTACCGCCGTCCGATATTCGGGGCGGCTCGGCGGAGGGCGGCGCTTCGGGGGCAACGGCGTCGGCGGCGCCCGCGTCCCGCGGGTCGAGAGCGGTCATGCCGTCAGCGTAAGAGGCACGAACCGCCGTGGCCCCTGTCGCGAGTTGGTGATCAACTCATCCATCCGTCCTAGGACATACGCACTCGTGCACACGCGCCCGCTCGCCGCCTCAGGTCGTGAGCAGCACCCCGGCGTACGAGGCGCCCGCGATCACCACCCACGAGCACAGCCCGAGCGCAGCGACCCGTCCCCCGGTCCGTACGAGCGTGGGCAGGTGCACCGCGCTGCCGAGGCCGAAGAGGGCCGCGGCGAGCAGGAGTTCCTGGGCGTCCTGCGCGGCGTCGATGGCGCCGCCCGGCACCTGGCCGGTGCTGCGCAGCGCGACCATCGCGAGGAAGCCGAGGACGAAGAGCGGCACGATGGTCGGCCGCTTGCCGCTCGCCGCGCCGTCGGCGGCGCGCTCGTCGTACCGCTTGCGGCGCCGTACGGCGAGGGCCACCGCCGCGACCAGCGGGGCGAGCAGCGCGACGCGCATCAGCTTCACCAGCACGGCTTCGCCGAGCGCCGAGGGCCCGGCGGTCTGGGCGGTGGCCACGACCTGCCCGACGTCGTGCACGCTCGCGCCGACCCACCGGCCGAACTGCGTTCCGTCCAGGCCCAGCGGGTGGTGCAGCAGCGGGAGGACGGCGATGGCGAGCGTGCCGCAGAGCGTGACGAGCGCGACGGAGGTGGCCACGTCCTCCTCGTCGCTGCCGGTCACCTCGCTGACGGCGCCGATCGCGGACGCGCCGCAGATCGAGTAGCCGGTGGCGATGAGCAGCGGCTGGTCGCCGCGGAGCCCGATGCGGCGGCCGAGCCAGAGCGTGCCGAAGAACGTGGCGGTCACGACGGCGAGCACCATCACGACGGTGGCCCAGCCGATGCCGAGCACGTCGTGGAGGCTGAGTTTGAGGCCGAGCAGCACGATGCCGACGCGCATCAGCCGCTTGCCCGCGAAGCTCAGTCCGGGCCGCGCGACGCCGCGCACCACGCCCCGTAGGCCGGGCAGGTGCGCGGAGACGATGCCGAGGACGACGGCGGCGGTGAGCATGGGCACGCCGGGTACGAGCCAGTGCACGTCCCAGGCGAGGCCGACGCCGAGCACGGCCATGGCGAGCCCGGCGACCTTGCTCTTGACGGGCTTCCAGCGGGGAGGTCTGGTCCCCTTCGGCGGGGCGGCGGCGGTTGCGGTGGCGGCGCGTTGCGTCCCCAGAGCCATTACCGGTCGGCCGGGAGCTCGTACACGCGGCGGACGCTGCTGCCCAGGCGCGAGATGTCGGCGCCGTAGATGTGCAGGGAGATCGCCTTGTCGCCGCAGGCGTTCCAGACCCGGTGGATGTCGCCGGGGGGCGCGAAGCCGCAGACGTCGCCCTGTTCGTTGACGACGTCCTCGGTGGCGACGAGCCGCGGCGGGGCGCCGACGGCGGAGGGCACGAGCCGGTAGCGGCGCTCGCTCTCGCGGCCCTCGTGGACGCCGGTGACGCACCAGGAGACGTGGTCGTGGATGGAGGTGCGCTGGCCGGGCAGCCAGACGAGGGCGACGATGGAGAAGCTGCCGTCGTGTTCGGCGTGCAGGATGTGCTGGCGGTAGTGGTCGGGGTCGCCGGCGCGCTGCTCGTCGGTGAGCAGGTCGGCGGTGCCGAGGTGGGGGCCGAGCGCCTCACCGACCAGGTGCGCCGTCAGGTCGGGCGGCAGTCCGCGCCCCACGGCCTGCCGCACGTCGTCGACGAGGTGGTCGAGGCGCGGGGTCGTCGCAGTGGGCCGGGCTGCGGTCGGAGTGGTCATACAGGCAGCGTCGAGCCAGGCGATCCATCACGTCCAACGACAGTTCATTGGCCGGAACCAAACTCAGGCTTATGTGTTACGGCTGTGAGCACGCCCGGCGATGGGTCTCAGCACCCCACCCGGCGCTCCGCCACGGCCTTCAACTCGTCGAGTACGAGCGCGGTGGCGGGGATACGGAGGTGGTCCCGGAGCACGTACGCGGAGACCTGGCGGCGCGAGGCGGGGTCGAGGGCGCGCCCGGTGACCTTGTCGTGGCGGAGGAAGGAGAGGACCAGCGCGGGCACCATGGCGACGCCGAGGCCCTCGGCGACCAGGGACTGGACGACCAGGTTGTCGTCGGTGGTGAAGACGATGTCGGGGGCGAAGCCCTGCTCGGCGCACTCGTGGAGGAAGTTGGCGCGGCAGCGCAGGCACCCGGCGATCCAGCGCTCCTCGGCGAGGTCGGCGAGTTTGACGGCGCGGCGGCGGGCGAGCGGATGCCCGGCGGGCAGCAGCACGGTGAGCTGGTCCTCCAGGAGCGGGATCTCGGCCAGCTCCTCGGGAACGGATTCGTGCAGGCCGGGATAGGTGAAGGCGAGGGTGATGTCGCACTCGCCGCGCACCAGCCGCTGCAGGGACTCGGGCGGCTCGCCTTCGAGGAGCTCGGCCCGTACGCCGGGGTGCTCGGCGGAGAGCCGGGCCATGGTCTCGGGGATGAGGGTGGCGTTGGCGCTGGGGAAGGCGCAGACGCGGACGCGCCCGGCGCGCAGCCGGGTTATGGCGCTCATCTGCTGCTGGGCGGCGGAGAGGGTGTCGAGGATGGCGTCGGCGTGCCGGGCGAGCGCCTCGCCGGCCTCGGTGAGCCGCATGCGGCGGCCGACGCGGGTGAAGAGGGGGGTGCCGACGGACCGTTCCAGGGCCTTCATCTGCTGGGTGATCGCGGGCTGGGTGTAGCCGAGGGACCGGGCGGCCGCCGAGTAGGAGCCGGCCTTGACCACCTCGTGGAACGTCTTGATGTGCCGCGAGTCGAACACGCCTGAATCATAAGCAGAAGTTGGAGTGCGGGGAGAAACCCGAGGAGAGGCCGCTGTTCATAAACGTACGCCCGCCCCGCCCCCCGTAACCCACATCACTCACATCCCCCGCTTCACCCACTTCGCCCACTTCACGGAGTGGTTTGCCCGAGAACGGGCAAGGTGGAGCGTATGCCGCACTACACCTCGTACGACGCCGCTGAACTGCACTATCGGGTCCTGGGCCCGCGCGACGGCGCGGCGACGCCGCCGCTGATCTGCCTGGCGGGGGGACCGGGCCGCGACGCGGCGTACCTGGGCGACCTCGGCGGGATGGACGAACACCGCCCGCTGGTCATCCCGGACAGCCGGGGTACGGGCGGCTCCCCGACCCCCGCCGACCCGGCCGCCTACGCGTTCCCCTCCCTGGCCGAGGACCTGGAGGCGCTCCGCCGCCACCTGGGCCTGGAGCGCTTCGCGCTGCTGGCGCACTCGGCGGGCGCGGCGACGGCGCAGGCGTACGCGGCGGGCTACGGCGAGCACCTCACCCACCTGGTCATCGTCTGCCCCGGTTCGAGGCTGCAGGGCGAACTGCCCGACGACGCCGAGAAGATCTTCGAGTCGCGCGCCACGGAGGACTGGTGGCCGGACGCGTACGTGGCGGCGCACGGCCTGGCCCAGGCGTCGGACATGAACGAGGTCCGCGACCTGCTCCGCCGCGCGGCGCCGCTGGCGTACGGCCGCTGGGACGCCCCGCAGCGCGCCCACGCGGCGACCGAGGGCGCCCAGCTCGGCCCGGTCCCCCGAGCCGGCTTCTGGCAGGGCGTGGACGAACCCGCCCGCCGCGCCCTCCTGGAACGCCTGCGCCACGTCACATGCCCGGTCCTGGTCGTCACGGGCGACCTGGACGCGGTAACGGGCATGCGCGCCGGCGAACTCGTCGCCGAGTCCTTCCCGAACGGCCGCTCACAACCCCTCCACGGCGTGGGCCACTACCCCTGGGTCGACGAACCGGACATGTTCCGCCCCTTGGTGGAAGAGTTCCTGTCATCCCCCTGACCACCACGCCATGAGACCCGCGCCACGACGCCAGCCCCTGACGGTCACCCATGAACGCCGTCCATGAACACCACCCATGAACGTCATCCATGAACGCCGCATGTCAGTCACGTGGCGCGAAGGCACGCCCCATTGAGCCCCACACCCCCCGGCCCTATGGTCGATACAGCACACCAACACGGCCGTGTGCCCGAGTGGTTGAGGGACTCGCCTGCAAAGCGAGTTACGCCGGTTCGATTCCGGTCACGGCCTCCAATTGCCTGACCAGGCAAGCCAAACGCGGCGCCTCGACCATCGCGCCTGCGTGCACCGTCACACCTCGGTGTCACGCAATACGGCATCGGCGGGCGTGCTCACGGCGACCTGGATCTTCCTGGTGGATGACTGGGCAACCTGCGCGATGCTGCCGTCCTGCCCATGGAGCGCGACCACGGCGGAGGCGTCCGATCCCTCTCCCGTCCCCAGGGCGCGCACACTCCAGCCCGTGCGCTCAAAATACGCCTGCGCACGTCCCATGACCCGAGCCGCCTCGTCCTCGGTGAGCGGCACCGTCGACCAGGTGTGGAGGAGGGACGCACCCTCGGCGTCCTGGACCGTACGCAGCCCCTCGCCCTCCTGCGCCGGGCCGTGCGAAGCGTGGAGAGCGTCGTAGATCCGGCTGGAGTGGCCGAGAACCCGCTTCTCGGCGTCCTCATCGGTCTGTGAGGGATGCAGTGCGGCGGGACTCGCGTGGGCCGACGCGGACTCACCCGAAGTGAAGCAGGGCGAAGTCACCGTGATAGCGGCAAGACCTTCCCCCTTCTTACGGTCCACCACACCCGTAACGGCGTCGATCCAGAAGTCGTCAGGCTCCGTACGCATATCAACGGAGGGAAATGGGTCGGACCAGTCTCCGTCTGCATCCGAGGACTGGAATTTATATCCCAGCTTCACCCAGGAGTCCCTGGCCTGCCGTACCAGTTTCTTGGCATCCGTTCCCGGTACGCCGGTCAGCTGATAGGTGAGACTGAGTTGTACGCGGTCGTCGGGGCCGTGGTCGTCCCGAGCCACGCAGGGGCCGATGGGAGATCCCCCTACAGCCTTCAAGGTCGGCTTGGGCGACATGCTGTCCACCGCTTCGTGGATAATTTTCTCCGCGCGCTCGGTAGCCTGCTTCTCATCCATTTTGACCTGCTTCGGGGTCGCCCCGCCGTCCGTCTTGTCGTCCTGTTGTGTACCGCACCCTGCCACCGTAGCCGTGATGGCCAACAATGCCGCGGCCGAGACCGCTCCGCGCAGATTCACGAATGTCCTCCGGTCACGATGTTCGCCAGATGCTTGAGGGATGCGTTCTCCCAATACTGCGAGTGAGCGGGCATGGGGCCGTCCGTTGCGGGGAGCTTACCGTCGGCGACCTTGAACGTCCGCCCGCCGAACTCATCTGACGTGGGGTCGTTTCCGTAGAGGATCGAGTGATCATCGACTAGCCGTCGCACGTACGCCAATGGGTTGTGTGACCCTTTCGTGGGGTCCGGTGGGGCCAGATTGATGAGGTCGTACTTGGCCGTTGCCGACCATACGTGGTCGGCCGGGATATGCAGGTCCTTCGCATGGTTCACACTCACGCCGGGGCTGCCCACGAAAACGGCGTTGTCCACGGGCAGGTCGGGGTGGTCCCGCATCGTCTCTCCAGCGACGAGGGTTCCGTAACTGTGACCCAGGACCGTCGAGTTCACATGCCCGCCATGGGCTGTTTGAACTCCGGAAAGGAACTTGCTCAGGGGATCTCGTGCATTGTCAGCGTATTTCGCATCCGTAGCATCTCCCATGATGTCCTGTGGAGCGTCATAGCCAAGCCAGAGAATCGAAGCCGTCCCGTGAGTCGGATCGGCGACCGTCGCCTGCTTATGCAGCAGCTCCGCCTTGCGGATATCACCGTCAACCGAACCCAGTTTAGATCCTGTCCCGGGCACGAACGTCACCACATTATCCGCGGTGTCCGGATTCCCGATGGACACGATGGCGTGGCCGAGACGCTTGTTGTCGAAGCCCAGCAGATAGGCGCGACTTTGCGGGTCCGGCGTGTCGAAGCGCGACGCGATCTTGTCCATGCCGTGGACTCGGCCTTCGAGCTCCTTCTTCTGCTCGTTCCACCTCTTCCATGCGACGGTCTCGACCATCGCGCCCTTCACCTCGGTCCCCGTCATGGGGTTGAGATAGGTCTGATAGTGCTTGGGCTCTTTCTTGAGCCAGTCTTCCAACCGCTGCTGGGCGACACCGTGGGACTCGGCGAGTACGGTGCGGTTGGCCTCGTCACGGGCGGCTGACGGGATCCCGTCCAAGGCACCCACGCCGGCGGGGTACAAGGACACGTAGTCGGCCTTCTCGCGTTCGGAGAGGCTCTTCCACCAGGCCGCGTTGTCCTTCGGACTGCCGTTCTTGGGCGGTCCCTTGATGCTGTTCAGGTACTGCTTCGCGTCCTTGCGAACGCCAAGCATGTCCTTCCGGACATCGGCCCAGTCGTCGTCGGAGACGGAAAGATCGTCATCGGCCATGAGTTTCCGTAGCTGCGGCGCCCACTTGTCATCGACCTCCGTCGCCGCCTTGAGCGCCTCGGCAATACGGTTGGCGCACTCCTGGGCGGGGCGGAAGTTCGGGTTCGGCGCGAAATTGGCCGCCTGCCGGGCGACGGCGCGGGCGGTCTCGTCGGTGGCGCCATTGGCCGAACCCCCCTTGGGGGTCTTGCCGTCCACTTCGTCGCCCGCCGCCGGATAGCTGACCGAGCCGTCCGGGCCGATCGAGAAATTCTTGGCCTCGGCGTCCGCGACGGCCGCGTCCAGTTTCTTCTTCGCCGGCCGTACATCCGCCGCGAACGCGTTCAGAGCCGTGCTGACCAGCCCGCACTCCACCTGCATGTAGTGGAAGTCCTCGGCCAGTTCGTGCAACTGGCCGAGGGCGGCGTCCGCGACAACCCCCTTCAGGGACTGGCGCATCGTGGCCTGGATCTTGTCCTCCAGCTCACGCTTGGCCTCACTGGCCATTTCACTGACCGCGCGATAGCTGTCGGCCGCCTCCTCGAAATCGGAGGGCTTAAGGGCCTTGAGCGCTGCGAAATCCATCGGCTCGGATCACCGTCCCCGGCTCTGACCACCGACGGCGGGCGTGTCCTTGTATTGGTCGCCCAGCTTGTCGAACAGGCTCTTGGTTTCCTTGTCGTTCTCGTGCTGTACCTTGCCCGCCTTTTCCAGCGGGCCCTTGAGCGCCTCGCACCGGCCGCGGACCTCGTCCAGGTAGTGCTTCCAGCTCCCGTAGAGCTCGCGCTGGGCCGCCGAGGACGCGACGCCCCCGGCGCCACCGCCCTTGCCCATCCCCTTCTGCCCCTGCTCCAGCGAGGTCAGCGCCTTCTTGGCATTCCCCGCCAGCCTCTCAACACCAGAGGCAGCCGAATTCCACACATCCTTTTTGGACTTCACCTCGCCCGAGCCACCGGAGCCCCCACCGGCGCTCGCGAGTCTCATCCCGGAACCAGCAGAAGTCTCCTTCTTCAGCTGCGCCCACTCCGCCTCAAAGGCAGCCACGCTCCCCATCCCCCGCTTCCTTCTTGCTCTCCACGTCGGCACCGCCCGCGAGCGTACAGAGAAGGGCAGCCACGGACATGAGTACCGATACTCATCTCCCCAGGTCAGCAGGCTGATCGGCGAGCGCACACAGCGGCGTCCCTACCTCGGGTACGTGCTTCGGCGGCGTCTGATGAACACCGCCGAGGCAGCCGCGACGACCACGCCGCCGACGCCCAGAGCGATCCACAAGACACTCCCCCAGCCAGTCGACGAATCCTCCGCCGGCTGCTCCACGGACGACCCCTTGATCAAAGAAGGCTTCGGCGCCCGGGAATTGGCGTCGGCGAGGGGGCTGGTGTCCGGCGGGCCAGGGTCACCGGGGGTTTTCAGGGCGATACGCGGGCGGACCATGCCGTAGCCGATGGTGTCAGTGCGTTTGCGGCCGTCCACGGAAGCACCCGCGGTATTGAGCAGGACCCGGGTCACTTGATTGGCGGTCCAGTCGGGGTGCTTGGACCAGACGAGGGCAGCGGAGGCGGAGGTGAGCGCGGCGGCTTCGCCAGAGCCTCCGCCGCGGCAGAACCCGCTTCCGCCCTTGCACGCCGACACGATGCCCTTACCCGGGGCCACAAGGTCGACCTGAGGGCCTCGTTCGGTCTCCTTGGTGGCACGGAGGTCCCGGTCGACTGCCCCGACCCCGACCACGCCGGGGAACGCGGCCGGGTACAGAACCGGATTGCCGTCCCCGCCCATGTCCCCGACCGCCGCGACGACCAGCTTCCCCTTGGACAACGCGTAATTCACGGCCTCAGCCTCATCCCGGCTTCCACCGGCACGGGTCAGGGAGAAATTGATGACCTTGGCATCGGATTCCGCCGCGTAGCGAATCGCTCTCCGCATCGATTCGACCGGATCCGTACGCAGAATGGATTGGCTTCCATCGTTCACCCGCAACGGCAGGACCTTCGCCCCCGGCGCGAGACCGAACGACCCGTTCGCGCCGTCGCCCTTGCCGGTCCCGGTGATGAGCGCCGCCATTCTGGTACCGCGGCCGTCATAATCGGAATGAGCATCTCCGGAGAAATCCGTGAAATCCTTCCCCGGCAGCACCCGACCACGCAGGTCGGGGAGGCTGTCATCCACCCCCGAGTCGATCACGGCGACCGTCACCCCGGCGCCCGTACTCGTCTTCCACATACCGTCCGCGTGCATGACGTCGAGATGCCACTGCTGAGCACGGATGGTCTCCGACTGAGCCGGAGCAGCCGCGCCGACAACGATGAGGAGACTCGCGACCATCGACAGAACTCGTGCCGGTCGTCCGACGCCGCTGTGGAGGACGTGACGCATGGAGGATCTGCCGTGCCTTTCACGCGGATTTCAATCGACCGCCGACGGTGACGCTCGCATAGACATAGAAGGTGGAAAACGGAGAGCGGGGCGCGCTTCCGGCGCGCGCCCTCGCTCAGTCGATATGTGGTTGCTCAGGCCCTGCGCCGGCGGACGACGGTCACACCTGCCACCGCCCCGACCACTACTGCCGCCCCGACGCCGAGGGCGATCCACAGAGTGCTGTCGCCATCGCTTTCGGACGAGGAATCCACCGCGGCCTGCTCGGGAGCGTCGGCACCAGCGGACTTGGTCGCTCCCGGTTCCGGAGATTTCGCCCCCGTCCCGGGGAGCGGATCGACATCCGCGGGCCCGGGGTCGCCGGGGTCCTTCAGGGCGATACGAGGGCGGATCATCCCGTATCCGACGGTGTCGCTCCGCTTCTGGCCGTTCACGGGGCCGCCGGCGGTGTTGAGGAGAACCCGGGTCACTTGATTGGCGGTCCAGTCGGGGTGCTTGGACCAGACGAGGGCGGCGGAGGCCGAGGCCAGGGCCGAGGACGCGCTCGTACCGTCACCCATGCAGACTTGGCTTCCGCCTTCACACATATGCACGATATCGGTGCCTGGCGCTACGAAGTCGACCTGAGGCCCACGCTCGGAAATGGCAGCCGATTTGAGATTCTTGTCAACTGCCCCGACTCCGACAACCCCTGGTGTTGCCGCCGGATACATCACGGAGTTGTCCTTTTTACCGCTGTTCCCCACAGAAGCAAAGATCAACTTCCCCTTGGACCTGGCGTACTTCACAGCATTCGTCAGATCGGGCGTCGACGATACAACGCCGAGCGAGATATTGATGACCTTGGCCTCCGAGTCGGCTGCATAGCGGATAGCCGCCCCCACGGACTTGGAGAATTTCGCGTACCCGTCGTCCGTTCTACTCGTGGGCTTGCTGTCCGAGGCCCTGAGAGGCAGGATTTTGGCTCCTGGAGCCAGGCCGAACCCTCCCCCTTTTCCCGTTCCAGCGATGATGGCGGCCATGCCCGTGCCGTGAGAGGCGTAGTCGGTTCGCTCATCACCCGGCTTGTCGGAGAAGTCCTTCCCCTTGAGCACCTGACCTCGCAGATCCGGCAGCGACGGATTCACACCACTGTCGATCACTGCCACCGTGACGCCCTTGCCCGTACTGCTCTGCCACATCTCTTCGGCATGCATGGCATCCAGATGCCACTCTTGAGAACGCACTGATTGCGCATCAGCGGGAGAGGCTGCGAGCCCGAGGAGCACAAACCCCAGCCCACCGGCCGCCGTCCTCCTCGACCAGGTGGACCACATACTCCTACTGCTTCGCATTCGCGTCTCTCTCAGGCGTTGTCGGCGATTCGGATCAGATCATTCGATGACCGGAGGAGCAACGCGGCCGTGGCCCGAAGTCCAGGTCTCCTCGTCCTCGACAAGGTAGTCGGGACGTTCGCCGCCGCGACCCCTCCGCGCGTTCTTCTTCCCGGCCTGAGAGCCCGGGGGAGCGACGGCCGACCCGCGGCCGGGCGCCGCGCCCTCGACTCCGGCAGGGTTGCCGCGCACCAAGCCACTGCCACCAGGCGTGAAAGTCCCGCCCGTGGTGCCGCCAGGGCGTCGTTGGGAGCTGCCTCCGACGATGCCCTCCGCACCGGGCGCCAGGCGCCTCCCAGCAGCGCTGCCCGAGGGGCCGCCCACGCTCCCGCTCGCTCCGCCCGGCCCGAAAGGCCGACCCATCGCGGGTCGGCCCTGCGCTGTCCCGCCCCCTTGTACCGGCTCATTCCCGATGACCGTTCCCCTGGGAATTCGGCTCACGGGACTGTCCTTCGGAGCGGGTGACGGCCGTCCGCCGACAACACCGTCAGCGGGGTTGCGCGGACTCCGTGTGCTGGGCGGTTCGCTGAACCCACGGCTTCTCGATGCCTGGGACGTACGGTCGGCGTTCGGCGGGCGGTTGCCACCGGAGGTACCGGGAACCCTCGGTGACACCGGACTCACCGGCGGCACGAAGGGCCCCGGCTGCGGTGCGACCGGCCCTGGCCCCACTCGTACACCCCCTGACGGGGAAACTGTCTCTCCTCCGCGCGGCACCACCGCATCGTGAGTCGCCGTCGGAAGGCCGGCGATCTCCGTGCCGACGTGCTCGATCGGACGATGCGCTCCCCTGGGGGCAGGCGAGGAGTGGTCTTGCGCCGGCCTGCTGTCGGAGGCCGTCGAGGCGATCGACCCATTACGGGGAGCGTTGCCTCCGCCTCCGGTCCCACCTGCGATCGAGATGTGCCGCAGATCGTCCCATTGCGTATCCCGACGCGGCGGCATCACCGCCGAAGGCAACGGCGGAAACACAGGCTCCGTAGCCGCCTGGATGTTCATCGTCGAGGCGATGTACGACCCCGCCAGCTTCCGCATCAAACGGGCGGCGTCGGCATGGTCGCTGTCGAGCTGGGCCCGCGCGGCGCCCACCTCTTTCAGCGTCGGGCCGTTCTTGTCGTCGAGGGTCAGCTGGCCCGGCGGGTTGGCCTTCGCATACGCGGCGAGGACCTTCTTCGCGGCCCCCTGGACGTGCGGCATCCCCGTCTTGACATCCGCCATGTCGGTAGCCGCATTCGACATCCATGTGCCGGCGGTCTCGCTGTAGTGGGCGAGGTTCAACGTCGCCGTGACCATCTTCTCGCCCCAGGCGCGGAACGCCTTGCCGCCGTCGCCCCTCCACGGCACATGGTCCTCGTCCATGTACCGCTTGAGGTCGTCACCGACATCCTTGATCTTGTCGGCAGCGGCACGGAGTCTTTTGCCGACTTCGCTCACCTTGCCGGCGTCGGTGCTGTCGATGATCTCCCGCAGCTTCTCGTGGGGGATCGCGTCGAAGTCCGTGGCGACCGACGGGGTGAAGAAGAACGGCCTCTTGGGCACCGGGATCTGTGCGGGCGCGGGTGTGCTCGCGGGCGGCATGACGTAGCCGTACGGAAGGTCAGACACGGTCGCTCCTCGCCTCTCCCTTTCCCATTTCGGTGTCAGGCGCGCTGTCAGGCGCGCTGTCAGTGGCGCTGTCGGTTGCGCTGTCAGTAGTACGCGGGCGCCCCGGAGGGCGGGCGCGGATCACGGTGAGCATCAGCCCTGGACCTGATCGCTGCCCGGCGCCTTCGTGTCCGAGGGGGCGTTCTCCCCCTCGGGGTGGTAGTGGCGTTCGAACTCGGTCTGGGCGGCCCACATGCGCGCCTGTTGCTCGAGGTCGACGTTGGCGTAGCTGACGCGGGCGCTCTGCACCGCTGTTCCCATCGCCTCGATCTGGTCGGAGAGGAGCTGGGAGAGCGTCTCCAACTGGCTGTGCACCTGGTGGTACGCCGTGTACAGGTCTTGTGCCTCGTCGAATGCCGAAGCGCCCAGATGGCTCCCCGTCACCTTGTCGCGCCCGATGTTCGTCGGCGATGCGTCAGACGCGGAAAGGCCCTTGAGGATGTCGTTGACCCGGCTCTGGAACGCCTTCAGTTTGTTCAACTCGGCTTTGAGCTTCTCGCCGTCCGAACCGCCACCCGAACCGCCGTGCGAAGCGCCCGGAGACGCCGACTGGAGCCAGACGCGGTGCTCTCCGCCTCTCCCGCCGTCCGGCGCGCCGTCGCTCACGTCCGTCTCCCCCATCACTCTCAGTATTCAACTCGCGGCAGAAATGCGCCCATCACTGTACTGACGCCACGTAACTCTCGCACTTCCCTTTCGACGGCGGCACAGACCCCCACCTCATCCTCCTGAGTACGCGCACTCATGGACGGCAGCCTCTTCGCATGGTAGGGAAGCGCCCAGCCCGCCGGGGGCCCGTCATCCCCGCAGCCTCAGAACACGGGCAGGGCGATCAGCGACGGGCCGTTCACGACGAAGACGCGATTGCCGTCCGCCGCGATCGAGCAGTGATCCTCCGCATCCATCTCGTACGCCCAGCCGAGCGCACCGCTGTCCTTCTTCAGAGCGCTCACCTCGCCATGGGGCTCGTTCCCCCACCACACACCCGCGCCCTGAACAACGATCGGGATGTCTGCCCGGCCGCTCATCTCCCCTTCCCAGACCCTGCTTCCGTCCTTGCGGCTCAGCCGTCTCATCTGGTCGCCATGAGCCGCGTACACGGCATCCCCCGTCACGGTCGGCGGCCCCCAGGACTCGTTCTTGCCCGTCTCGCCGGTGGACGTCGCCGTCCACTCCTCCTCGCCGTCGCTGATCCTGCGGGCGGCCAGGGAACCGCCGTTCAGGTACACGGTGGTGCCGGAGACGGCCGGCCGGATCAGCTCGGCGCCCTGGTTCCGGAGGGACCATGCCTCGCGCCCGTCGCGTGTGTCGACGGCGACGACGTGCCCATCACCGCTGCCCACGATCAGCCGGCCGCGGCCTGTCGCGGCCCACGGCGCGCTGTCGTCGTCGGCCCGGATGTTCACGGAAACCCGAACCGTCCAGCGCGTCTCCGCGTCCGACCTGCTGATACCGCGCAGGCGGCCGTCCTTCGTCACGACGTATACGGCATCGTCGTCCGCGGCGAGGATCGCCGCCGCGTGCGCGTCGGCGGTCCAATTCGGCTTCCCGGTCGACGCGACGAACGTCACGAGCGTTCCCTTGGCGTCAAGGGCCGCTACCAGTTGGTCCGACAGCGAGACGTAGCCCCCCGCGGTGCGCACGCCGCGCGCGGTCCACCGGCGCCGGCCGTCGATGACGTCGTGGGCTGCGATGCCGCCGCCCTCCGCGGCGAAGACGACGACGTCGCGCACCGGCAGCGGCGCGGGCGAGCTGGTGGCGGCCATGGGCAACGGCCCCCACAGCGGAGTCGGGCCCTTCTTGGTGTCGGCGTCGCTGATGGATCGCTGTGGACGGGCCTCGGGGAGCGCCACGGCGGGCGGAATATCGAAGGAGGTGTCCCGCCGGTGCAGCAGCCAGCCGGCCGAACCGCCTGCCGCCGCGAGGGCCCCTCCTGCCGCGAGTCCGGTCAGGACACGGCGTCGTGAGACGCGTCCGGCAGGCGGTCTTTCCGGGGATGGAATGATCAGTTGTCGAACGGCGCGCTCGCGTTCCTCGATGTCCTCCGCCAGCCATCCGCGACGCCAGACGCGGCCGGCGCCCCGCGGCGGCGCGGAGGCCGCCGCGACCTCGTCGGGCGAGGGCCGCAGGGCGGGGTCCTTGGCGAGACACGGGGCGACGAACGGCCGGAGCGGTTCCGGTATCCGGTCCAGGCGAGGTGCGCCGTGTACGACCTCGTACTGCACGGCGGCCGCATGCGGTCCGTCGAACGCCCGGTGCCCGCTTGCCGCGTACACCAGCACCGCCCCCAGGGAGAACACGTCGGCAGCCGGTGCGACGCGCTGTCCCAGTACCTGTTCGGGAGCCCCGTAACCGGGTGTCACCGGCACTTGGCCGGTCGTCGTCAGCGTCAGGCCGTGCTCGGGGCGGGCGATCCCGAAGTCAATAACGCGCGGGCCGTCCGACGTCAGGACGATGTTGGCGGGCTTGAGATCGCGGTGGACCAGGCCCGCGGCGTGGATGCCGGCGAGAGTACGCGCGAGGGAAGCGGCCAGGGCGCGTACGGCGGGTTCGTCGAAGGGCCCTCGGGCGGTAACGGCCTCGTCGAGGGTGGGGCCGGTCAGGAATTCGGCGGCGATCCACGGCCGTCCGCCCTCGGTCTGCGCCCCGAGGACGCGCGCCACGCCCTTGCCCGTCACCGATTGCGCCGTCCGAGCCTCGCGTACGAAGCGCTGCGCGAGGTTCTGGTCGTGGGCGAGCTCGGGGCGGAGCACCTTGACGGCGGCCACCCGGCCCGCGCTGTCCTGTCCCGCGTACACCTTGCCCATGCCGCCTTCACCGAGCACGCCGAGCATTCGGTACGGGCCGAGGCGGAGCGGGTCGCCGGTGCCGAGGGGGTTCATGAGGGAGGGCCTTCTGCCGGAATCGGACGAGCGAGGATCGGACGAGCGGGAATCTGACGAGTGGGAGGTGGTCGGGCCGGAATCGGACTGATGGGAGTCGCACGCGCCGGCATCGGATGGCGGGGGTCAGACGAGCGGGAAGGCGACGAGGAAGCTGTCGCCCCACCCGATGATCGTCTTGCCGCGCTCATGGGCGGCGAATCGGCTTCCGGACGTCTTGTAGGTCCACGCCGTCCTCCGCGAGGACAGATCGATCGCCCTGAGCCCCGAATCGCTTCTGCTGTACACGTATTTCGCGCCGACGACAGGCGGTCCGACGAGTTTCGCCTTTACGCTCTCGCCCGTCTCCTCCCCCCATCGCAGTCTTCCGCTTCCGGCGTCGATCGCGACGACGCCTCGGTCCTTTTCCGTCGCGTACACGATTCCGTTCTTGAGGGAAGGCGGGCCGTAATACTGTCCCGGACTTCCCGAGGCGAAGTTCCACGCCTCGCCCCCGTCGCTCAGCCGCAGCGCGCGCAACCGCCCCGTACCCACGTAGACATGGCTACTGTCCGCCACCAGCCGCCCCCGTACGAGGTCCGGCTCCCCGCCGTCCAGGGGCTTGTCCCACAAGAGGCTTCCGGTACGGGCGTCGCGCGCGACGACGCGAACCTTGTCGTCGGCCGTCTGCTGGAAGAGCAGCAGCCGGCCGCCGACGGCCCGCGCGTCGAGGAAACGCAGCCGCAGTGGCCGTTCCAGCATGGCCGGCAGCGGCTGAGACCATTTCTGCTTGCCGGTGGCGGTGTCGACGGCGAGCAGAAACCACTTCTGCGCCCCGGAGGACATGCCCAGTCTGCTCGTCCCCCGCCCGGCGGCCAGGTAGGCGATACCGTCCGTGATGCAGAGCAACTGCTGCGCGAGCATGAATCCGTTGAAACCGGGGAACGTCGCCACCGGGGCTTCCGTACGACCGTGCTCAAGGCTGAAAGGCGCGAGGGCAAGCGCGTCTTTTCCCAGATGCTTCCTCGTGAACCGGTAGAACCTCTTGCCGTCCGTACCGGTCTCCCACGTGCTTTGCCTGTCCTCGGAGTTCCACCGCACCGCGCCGGTACCGGCGTCGATCGCCCTCAGTCCGCCGGCCTGGTCCACCGCGACCATGCCCGCGGCGAAGAACGGCGCCAAGGGAGCCAGTTCGAGGGAAGTGCCGTTGACGCCCGTCTCCCACAGCGGGACCCGGAGACGGCCCTGCCAGGGGCTGCCCGGCTCGGAGTCCGCCGACGCGGCCCCCCGCCCCAGCCAGGCCCACGTCCCCGCGCCCGCCGCCGCCAGTCCGAGCGCGGCGCCGCCGCCCATCGCGAGCAGCCTGCGCCTGGAGAGGCGGGCGGGCGCCGAACGCGCCGGGGACGGGGCGGGCTCCGGCTCCGTCGGGACGGTCGCCGGGACCGGGAGGCGGTGGGGCCAGAACTGCCATACCTCCGCGGCGCGCCTGGCGATCTCCGCCAGCACGGCGACGGGCAGGTGATCCGCGAATTCACCGGAGCCGTCGTGCAGCAGAGCCGCCAGCTCCCTCGTGGCCGGGCGCCGGGACGGGTCCTTGTGCAGGCAGCGGGACAGCATGGCGGCCAGGTCCGCGGGGACGCCCGTCAGGTCGGGGTCGGCGTAGCGGACGCGGTAGAGGAGGTCGGCGGGGGCTCCGTTGCCGAAGGGACCCCGTCCGGTGGCCGCGAAGGTCAGGACTCCGGCGAGCGCGAAGACATCGCCCGCCGGCGTGTGTTCGCCTCCGGCGGCCTGTTCCGGTGACATGAAAGCCGGTGTGCCGGCCGCGGCGCCGGTGCGCGTGAGGTGCTCGTCGCCGATGGCGCGGGCGATGCCGAAGTCGATGACCTTCGGGCCGTATGCCGCGATCATGATGTTGGAGGGTTTGAGGTCGCGGTGCACCACGTCCGAGAGGTGCAGCCGGCCGAGGGCTCCGCACAGGGCGGCGCCGAGCGCCCGCACGGAGGGCTCGGGCAGCGGGCCGGACAGGGCGACCGCGTCGTCGAGCGGCGGCCCGAGTACGTACTCGGTGGCGAGCCACGGGGTGTCGGCCAGCGGGTCGGCGTCCACGACCTCGGCGCCGTGCAGGCCGCCCATGACCCGTGCGGCGTCGGTCTCCAGCCGGAACCGGGTGCGGCACACGTCGTCCGAGGCGATACGGGCGTGCATCGTCTTCAGGGCGACGATACGGCCGCCCCCCGACCTGGCCAGGTAGACGACGCCCATGCCGCCGCTGCCCAGGCGGGCGATGAGGCGGTAGGCGCCGAACCGGTCCGGATCGTCGTGGGCGAGGGGCAGCGGCATCGGCGGTCAGTCCTGGCGATGGGCGGGCGCCGGGGGCGCGGCGGCGGGGAGGTCGGCCGCGAGGATCACGGCGGACTGGCGGGCGATGGCCGCGACCACGCGTCCCGGCAGCCAGCCCGGCCCGAGCGTCACGGCCGCGCGGGCGGCATCGGACCGGTCGATCACGGTCCGCGGGTGAGCCGGGACCGCATCGGACCGGCCGCCCCCGGCCCCCGAGGGGACCGAGGCTGCATCGGCGTCCCGGATGAACTCGTCGAGCAGATCGGCGGCTCGTGGACGGGACGCCGGGTCCCGGGAGAGGCAGGCCCGGATCACCCGGCGGAGGCCGGGCGGGAGTTCGTCCCGTTCGGGGGCCGTGTGCCCGGTGGCGGCGTACGCGAGAGTCGCACCGAGCGCGTAGCTGTCGCCCAGCGGGTCCGGCGTCCCGCCGACCGCCTGCTCCGGCGGGAGACTTCCCGGTTCGAGGCCGGGGGCGCCGGCCCGCGGGGCGCCTTCCTCGGCCGCGGCTCGTACCGCTCCGAAGCAGGTCAGGCGGGGACCGTCGGCCGCGAGCAGCACGGCGGCCGGGGAGACGCCCGCGTGCGTCAGGCCCTGTCCATGGGTGACGGCGAGGGATTCCGCGAGGGCCGCGCCGAGGGCGCGCACGGTGTGTTCGGGGAGCGGCGCCCCGTTCACGGCCACGGCGGTGGGCAGCGGGAGCGCGGGCAGATACGGGCGGGCGTGCCACGGGGGTTCGCCGGGGGACGAGAACTCGACGGCCGGAGCGCAATAGGGGCCGAGGAGGTACCGGGACGCCTGCGCCTCGGTCGCGAACCGCCTGGGGTCGGCGTCCTCGTGCGGAACGCCGGCCAGGACCGTGCGCTCGCCGTCGGCGCTGCGCGCGATGAAACGCCGCTCCGGTACGGGCAGCCGACTCCCCTCGCCGTCCAGGCGGGCCAGTACCGCGTACGGGCCGACGCAGCGCGGAACGCCCCTACGTGGCGCTGTCATACGCGACGCTCCCCCGCGTTCCCTTCCGACGACACAGCGTCCGGAGCCTACTTCGCCGTCCACCCGCCGGAGAGGGCAGGCCCCGCGAGAGACGCCGAGTCCTCCTCTATGCCGGAGCCCCCACCGCCCCCACCGCCGCCTGCGGCCGGATCGGGAGGCGGTTTACCGGGCGGCCCGTGGCTGCGCGTACGGCGGCGGCCACCGCGGCCGGGGTGGTGACGACCGGGATGGCGCTGATGGCCTTGGCTCCGAAGGGGGCGACGACGTCGCGTTCCTCCACGAGTTTGACGATGCGGACGGTCGGGGCGTCCAGGGAGGTGGGGAGGGTGTAGCCGGTGAAGTCGGGGCGGCGGACGATGCCTTGGCTGGTGCGGAGGTTTTCGGTGAGGGCGGCGCCGATGCCCTGGGTGATGCCGGCCTCGATGCGGGTGTTCGCCTGGCGGGGGTTGAGGACGCGGCCGACGTCCTGGGCCACGGCCACCTCCACCACGCGTACGGAGCCGAGCTCTATGTCGACGTCCACGACCGCGCGGATGGCGCAGAAGGCGAGGCCGACGAAGGCGTCGCCCTGGCCCGTGTCGTCCAGCGGCTCCGTCGGGTGCGGGCGACACTGGGCCGTGGCCCAGAGCTCCTTGCCGTCAAGCGCCTCGGCGACCGTGGTGCTCAGCACCCCGTCGTACGAGGTGATCTTGCCGTCGGCGATCGTCAGCAGCTCCGTCGACATGCCGAACTTGTGCGCCAGGGGCTGGAGCAGTTGCGTACGGACCATGCGCGCCGCCCGTTCGACCGCGCCGCCCGACACCCACGTGTGCCGGCCGCGCGCCGCCGGACCGGCCGGGGGCTGGTCCGTGTCCACGGGCGCGACGTGCACCTCCGCCACGCCCAGGACCTCCTGGACGATCTGCCGGGCGAGGGTCGAGAAGCCCTGGCCCGTCTCGACCGCCGCGCAGATGACCGTCGCCACGTTGTTGTGGATCTTCACGGTGGCCGTGGAGACCTCGTCCGCGCCCTCCGCGCCGAGCATGTGCACCATGCCCACCCCGTAGCCGACGCCGCGCCGCACCGCCCCCGGTTCGCCCGCGCCCTCGGGGCCGCCGGGCAGCAGCCAGTCGCCCTCCGGGTCGTCCTTGGGCAGCGCGGGCAGCGGGAAGTCCCGTACCGCGCGCAGCAGTTCGGCCACCGGCGCCGGGCATGTCACCGTCTGGCCGGTTGGCAGCAGGTCGCCCGTGGCCAAGGCGTTGCGCAGCCGCAGTTCGGCCGGGTCGAGGCCGAGCTTGGCGGCCAGCTTGTCCATCTGGCCCTCGTACGCCGCGCACACCTGCATCGCGCCCTCGCCGCGCACATGGCCGGAGGGCGGGTTGTTGGTCCGTACGGCCCACCCCTCGACGAAGGCGTGCGGCACCACGTACGGGCCGCAGGCGAACGCCACGGCGGCGGCCAGGGAGTCGGCGGACGAGTCCGCGTACGCGCCGGAGTCCAGCAGGATCTGCGCCTCGACCTTCACCAACTTGCCCTCGGCGTCGGCGTGGTGACGGTACCTCAGCAGTGTCGGATGCCGGTGCGCGTGGCCCAGGAACGACTCCTCGCGCGTCGCCGCCAGCTTGACCGGGTGGCCCGTACGCAGCGCCAGCAGCCCCAACGGCAGCTGCATGCCGGGGTCTTCGCGCTCACCCATGGCCCCGGGCACCCCGGTGACGACGACCTTCACCCGCTCCGGTTCGAGGCCGAAGCAGGCGGCGGCCAGGTCGCGGTCCGCGTGCGGGTCGGTCGACGCGGTGTAGATCTCCACGCCGCCATCGGGGCGCGGCACCGCGAGCCCCGCCTCCGCGCCGATCGGCGCCGGGTCCTGGCGGCCGATCCGGTACAGCCCCTCGACGATCACCTCGCCCGCCGCCTCCGGGTCGCCGAAGCGCAGCGGGATGTGCCGGATCAGATTGCCGTCCGGGTGCAACGGCTCGGCGGCGAAGGCTTTTTCGGGGTCGGTGACCGGTTCCAGCACCTCGTACTCGACGGCGATCGCCGCCGCCGCCAGCCGCGCCGTGTCGGGGTGGTCCGCGGCCACCGCCGCGATCGGCTCCCCGTGGTGGCGCACCAGGTCCGACGCGAACACCGGGCGGTCCGCCACCCGCCTGCCGTGCGCGGCGTCGCCCGGCACGTCGGCGTGGGTCACCACGGCCCGTACGCCCTGCATCGCCGCCGCGGCCGAGGTGTCGATCGAGACGATACGGGCGTGCGGGTGCGGGGAACGCAGCACCGCCGCCCACAGCAGCCCCTCCGCCCACAGGTCGGCGGCGTACGGGAAGATGCCGAGCGCCTTCGCGGGGGCGTCGGCCGGCGGGAGCGAGACGCCGATGCCGTGCGGCGGCGGGTCGGCCGAGGCCGGGCCGGGGGCGCCCGCACCGCCGCCGTCGGCGGCAGGGGGCACGGCTCCGGCGCCGACGGCGTCCGCCATTCCTGCTGTCATGCCGCTGCTGCCTTTCCGCTCTCGGTGCCGGTGTTACTGGTGGTGCTGGGACCCGCGCTGGTGCTGGGACCCGCGCTGGTGCTGGGGCCCATGCTGGTGCTGGGATCCGCGCTGATGCCGAGACCCATGCTGGTGCTGGGATCCGTGCCGGTTCCGGTGCCCGTGCCCGTACGCGCGCCCGTGCTCATGCCGTGTCCGCCTGCCCGCCCCGCTCACCAGGGAAGTGATCACCGGGGCCGCCGGGACCACCGTCGTGCGGTCCCCCCTGGTGCGGCGGTCCCCCCTGATGCGGGATACGGGCCTGCTGGTCCGCCTCCACCGGCGACTGCCCCGAACCGTCCTCGTGCGCCGCCTCCTGGGCCGCCGCCTCGTGCGCCGCCTCCTGGGCCGCCGCCGACTCCGCGCGCTCCTCCACGACTTGGCCGACCGCGTCGAGCACGCCCCGGTAACCGGAACACCGGCACAGGTTGCCGCAGATCGCCTGCCGCGTCTCCAGCTCAGACGGCGCGTGGTTGCCTTCGAGCAGATCGTGCACGGTCATGGCCAGCCCCGGCACGCAGAACCCGCACTGCACGGCCCCGCAGTCGGCGAGCGCCCGCTGTACGTCCGAGGGCCGGCCGTCCGTCGCCAGGCCCTCGACCGTACGGACGTCGCTCCCGGCCGCCGTCGCGGCGGGCACCAGGCAGGAGACGACGAGCCGCCCGTCCACCTTGACGGAGCACGCGCCGCACTCCCCCTGTGAGCAGCCGTCCTTGGCCCCGGCGAGGCCGAGCCGCTCGCGCAGCACATAAAGGAGGGACTCCCCGATCCAGGCGTCGATGACGGGACGGTCGATCCCGTTGACGCGCAGGACGTAGGAGGCGCGGGGGTGTTCGTTGAGGGGCTGAGGGGGCTCGTGGTGTTCGGTGCCGGGCTCGGCCGAGGGCTCGGCGGCGTGGCCCTGCGCCACGTCGTCAGCTGAAGCTGCCGACTCTGGGGCCTCCGAGGGGGCGGCCTCGGACGGCGCTACGGACTCGGGCTCGTGTACGGATACGGGCACGGGCTCAGCAGCCGGTACGGGCTCCTCAGCCGTACCCGACTCCGCCTCCGCCCCCGACTCCGGCTCGGAACTCTCCGCTGCCTCCGCCTGTTCGGTGTGCTCGACGTGCTCGACGTGCTCGACCGCCGGGGTCTGACCGGTGGCAGGGACGCCGGGCGCGGGCTCCGCGTCGGCGTGCGCCGGAGCCGCGTGGTCGTGGCGCGCCGCCTCGGTACCGGCCGCCACCACATCACCGTGACCGACCGGCACCGGCACCGGCATCGGCGTCGCCTCGGTCGGTGCGCTCCCGCCGTCGGCCTGCGGCGCGGCCTCCACGTCAACGTCCGTGCCCGCGATGCCCGCACCGTCCTGGACCGGAGCATGACCGTCCGCGACGGCAGCCTCCGCACCGGCGGCCTGCTCGGGCTCACGCTCGGTCTGACCCGCCGCGTGCGGTTCATCGGCCGCGTCCCGCGCCACCGCCTCGGCATCCGGCGCCGGAGCCTCGTGCTGCTCCTGCCCCTGCTCCTGCTCCTGCTCCTGCTCCCCACGCTCCGGTGTCGCCACGGGTGCGGTGGGTTCCGGACGCCCGTACTCCCCCTGCGTCTGCGCGGGGATGTCGACGTGCCCCTCCGGCATCTCCGCCGACTCCGACCGCAACTGCTCAGCTTCCTGCGGCAGTTGATTGGGGCTCGCCCACGGACCGCCCTCGGCGGCACGGCTGCCGTACGGACCGTAGGGGTCGGTGAAGGCGTCCGCGCTCAGCGCGCGCGGGCCGCCGAACTGCTGGCCGCCGTCATAACCGCCGTACGTCGGCACCTGGTGCCCGCCGTGCCCGATTTCCCCGTGCGCACCAGGAGCACCGTGCTCAACGGGAACCCCCTGACCGACCTCCTGCTCATGCCCGTGTCCGTGCCCCTGCCCATGTCCATGTCCATGTCCATGTCCATGTCCATACACAGGCTGATGCGCATACGGCCCGCCGTACTCGGCGGCCCCCTCGACCGCACCCGGCACCGGCCACTCCGCCGTGGCGTGCGGGTCATCCTGTGGGGCGGCCGGAGCCGGGACCGAGGGCACTCCAGGGCCATGACCAGGGCCCTGCCCCTGCCCTAGCCCCTGCCCCCCATAAGGCGGCGTCCCCGGGACGCGCATCCCCAAGGAGTACTCGCCGGACTCGTCGACGGGGTCGTCCCCCGCCGCCGGTACCGACCACTGCCCCGCGCCGACGGACGCGCCGTCGTCCCCGTGCACACCCGGAATCGGCCACTGCGCCGTGGCATGCGGATCGTCAGGACCACCCTCGACGCCCGCGGAACCATCAGCGGAACCAGAAGCACCAGGCACACCCGACGCACCGGCAGGATCAACACCGCCCTGCGGTACGTAAGGCCCGCCGCCCTGCCCGTAAGGCATCGTCCACTGACCCATGGACCCCGGGTCGGCGGAGGCCGCGTGCTGCCACTGCTCGCCGTGCGCGGGCTGCGAAGACTGGTAGTACTGGCCCTGCCCACCATGCCCGGCCTGACCACCATGCCCGGCCTGACCCGCCTGTCCGACCTCTCCGGCCTGACCCATCTGATCGAACTGCGGCGGCGCGTACCCGGCCCCGGTCCCGGGCGCTGCCAGCGGATCCCAGCCGCCCGGCGATCCCGGCGAGCCCGGGGACCCCGGCGTGCCCGCCGCACCCCCCGCGCCCGCCCGCGGGTGCGCCAGAAGCTCGGGCGGCAACTGTACGAACGCGGTGCCCTCCGCGTCGTACTCGGGTCCCTGCGGGATCGGCTGCCAGCCGCTCGCCCTGGCTGCCGCCCTCGCGGCCTCAGCCGCCGCGTCGGTCGCCCCGGATACGGGGCGCTGCTGTTCGTCACTCACGCGAGTGCCCTCCCCAGTGCTCGGCGGGCCAGAGCTGCCACGGTACGACGCAGGTGCAGGGCCGCGGGCGGCAGGGTGACCGGTTCGCTGCCGTCCTCCGGCTGCGGCGGGTCGGGGATGCAGGCCGCCGCCGCGTACTCGCCGAAGGCCGCGCACGCCTCCGGCGCGAGGCCGCGCTCGCCGTCCCAGTCGATCAGCGAGGCTACCCAGCGCTCGGCTTCGAGCGGGCGCAGCGGCATCGGGGCGACCGCGCCGACCGCGCACCGGACCTCGCGCCGGGCGGGGTTGAGGACGATGGCGACGGACGCGGTGGCCCGCCCCGGCCCCGTACGGCCGGTGGCCTTCAGGAAGGTCTGCGGGGCGTGCAGCAGCGGTACGCGCACGTAGCCGATCAGTTCGCCGGGCCGCAGCATCTCGACCCCGGCGAGCAGGTGGCTGACCGGGATCTCCCGACGTACGCCACCGGGACCCGCGATGACCAGGGTCGCCTCCAGGGCGGCGAGCACGGGCAGCGTGTCGCCGGTGGGAGCGGAGGTGACGATGTTGCCGCCGAGGGTGCCCGCGTTGCGGATCTGCGGGGGGCCGGCCGCGCGGGCGGCGGCGGCGAGGCCGGGGATGAGGGCCGCGAAGTCGGGGCGCCCTATACGGGCGTGGGTGAGGCCGGCGCCCAGCAGGGCGTGGCCGTCCTGGTACTGCCAGCCGCGGATCTCACTGATCCGGCCGAGGCCGACGAGGGCCGCGGGGCGCAGCAGTCCGGAGTTGACGGCGGCCATCAGATCGGTACCGCCCGCGACGGGCACGGCGGCGGGCATGGCGGCGAGTGCCGCCACGGCCTCGTCGAGCGAGCCCGGCAACGTCACCGTGTGTGCCGACTGCGGTGCGTGCGTGGTCAACCCAGCTGCCCCTTCCCCGGTGTCCCGGCCGTTTCGCCGTACGGTACGTGCTCCCGGCCTGGACGTGGCAACTCTGGCACACCTTGTGGCCCAGCCGTCGCGAGGGTCCACGAACGGCCGGTCCGCCCCCGCGGCACGGGAGCGGACCGGTTTATGGCGCGGTCTGCGACGTGTCCCCCGGTACGTGCGAAATGCCATCCTTCGGGGCCCCTTGTACGACTTACGCCATTGTGTCGAGCTCTACCGTCCCAGGGGCGGGCGGCAGGGGCGCGGACCTTTACGCCCGGCTCACACGATCGGGGGCGACCCCTCGATCGGACGTCCGAGCACGCGCGGTCGACGTCACCGTGCGCACCGCCGGCACGCGCCCACTGTTCGAATACACGGGATACACGCAAGGCACGGGATACGCGGGACGCACGGGATACACGCAATACACGGAACACACGCGCCACACCGGAACTCCCCCACCCCGCCCCTCCTCTCAATTCTCTCTCAATCCCCTCCCCAAAAGCGTCAGTCCTTGACCGCCCCTCCGAGCCCCGACACCAATCGCCGCTGCACCAGCACGAAAAAGACCAGCACCGGAATGGTCATGATGGTCGACGCCGCCATGATGCCGCCCCAGTCATTGCCCTCGTCCTTGAAGAACACCAGCAGCGCCATCGGCAGCGTGGAATTCTCGGTGGCGCTGATGATGAAGGACTTGGCGAAGAGGAAGTCGTTCCATGTCGAAATGAAGGAGAAGACGCTCGTCGCCACGAGCCCCGGAAAGACCAGCGGGAAGAGGATCTGCCACAGGAATCGCCCGCGGCTCGCGCCGTCGATGTACGCGGCCTCCTCCAGCGCCGGCGGCACGGCTTTCACGAATCCGCGCAGCATCCAGATCGCGAAGGGCAGCGAGAAGGCGATGTGCGGCAGCATCAGCGAGCCGAGGGTGTTGAGGCCGATGCCGGGCACGGTGTCGCCGAGGTCCCGCATGAGGAAGAACATCGGGATCGTCAGCGCCTCGACCGGCACCATCTGCGCGACCAGGAACATGATCAGCAGGGTGGTGCGGAAGCGGAACTTGAAGCGGGTCACCGCGGTGGCCGCCAGGAAGGCGATCAGTCCGGAGACGACCACCACGACGCCCGCGACCAGCAGGCTGTTGAGGAAGTACCGCCCGAAGTCCTGCTGGTCGAAGACGCGCCGGAAGGAGTCGAGCGAGGGGTGCAGGGTCCAGGGCCGCGGGTGGCCGGACTGCACCTCGCCCGCCGGCTTGAAGGCCGAGACCACCATCCAGTACAGCGGGAAGGCGACGACGACCGCGACGACGAGGGCCGTCGCCTCGGCGGCGAGCCGCCAGGGGCGCCGCACGCGGAGCAGCCCGCGCGCCCGGAGCGGGGTAGTGGTGCTCACAGTTCCTCCCCGCGCGGTCGCGGTGTGCTGGTGGTGCTCACAGTTCCTCCCCCTGCCGCCGCAGCAGCCGCAAATAGCCGAGGGTGACCGCCAGCAGGATGAGCAGCATCACCACCCCGATCGCCGACCCGAGTCCGTACTGCGAGGAGGCGAACGCCTTCTGATAGGCGTAGACGTTCAGGACGAGGTTCTGTCCCGCGATGCCGCCGCCGTCCGTCATCACATAGATCTGGGTGAATACCTTGAAGTCCCAGATGATCGACTGAATGGTGACGACGACGAGGATCGGCCGCAGCATCGGCGCCATGACGCTGCGCCAGATCCGCCAGTTGGACGCGCCGTCGAGCGAGGCCGCCTCCAGCACCTCGCTGGGAATCGACTTGATGCCCGCGTAAACGGTGACCATCACGAACGGGAACGAGCACCACACCACCTCGAAGAGGACGAGGCCGAAGGCGCTGAACCGGTCGTACGTCCAGGAGTAGTCGGCGAATCCGTCGAGCCCCAGCCAGACCAGGACCTTGTCGACCGGGCCGAAGTCGGGGTCGAAGAGGAAGACCCAGACCGTCGAGCCGGTGATGGCGGGCGTGGCCCACGCGCCGAGCGCGGCGAGCATCAGCGCGAGCCGGGGCAGCGCCCGGATGCGCGTCAGGAGGACGGCGAGCGCGCAGCCGACGGCGAGGGTGGAGACGACGCAGGCGGCGGCGAAGGCGAGGGTGGCGATGAGAACTCGCCAGAACTGACCGTCGGAGAACAGGTCGGCGTAGTTGCCGAGCCCCCGGAAGGAGGTCGGCTCGCCGCCGCTGACCTGGGCCTGGGTGTACTGGAGCGTGGAGATGAGCCCGAGTTGGTAGATCGGGTAGATCAGCAGCCCGGCGAGGACGATGAGCGCGGGGGCGAGGTACAGCCACGGCGTGCGTCCGCCGCGGGACGCGCTGAGGCGCGGGCCCCGGCGCGCGCGGTCCGGCGCGGGCGCGGGCCCGCGCTGCCCGCGCGCCGGGGCCGGTGGGGCGGTTGCGTTGGAGGACACCGGCGTCATCCCGCGCTGCTGAAGGCGGAGTTCATCTTCTTCGCGGCGGCGGCCGAGGCGGCGTCCACATCCTTACGGCCGCTCGCGATCTCCTGGAACATCGTCGGCAGGACCAGCGAGGAGTCGATCGTCTGCCAGGCGGGCGTGGCGGGGACGAACTTGGCGCCCGCGGCGAGCGTCTTCACGAAGGGGGCCACGTACGGGCGGCGCTTGGCCGCTTCCTGCCGCACGTCGGTGTAGGTGGGCAGGAAGCCCATCGCGTCGAAGAGCTTGTTCTGGGATGCCTTGCCGGCCAGCGACTTCATCAAGTCCACGGCGAGCGTGCGGTGTTTGCTGCTCTTGAGGATGCCGATGTTGTTGCCGCCCGCGAAGGCCGGGGCGATCTGGCCGGCCTTGACGCCGGGCAGCGGCACGATCCCGTACTTCCCCTTGGCCGCGCCGTCCTCCACCGCCTGCCGGTTGAAGTCGCCGCCGATGGCCATGGCGGCCTTGCCGGACGCGAAGGCCTGCACGGTGTCGTTGCCGCCCATCTGGGCGCACTTGGCGGCCGGGCAGTTGTCGTTGCCGAAGAGCGCGGTGTAGGCGGTGATGCCGCGCTTCGACGCGTCGCTGTCGATGGCCGCGGTGAACGCGCCCTTGTCGCCCCCGCCGGTCGCGATGTCGCCGCCGTTGGCCCAGATGAAGGGCATCGCGCCGTAGGTGTACGCGCCTCCGACGGCGAGCCCGTACAGCTCGGGCCGCTCCTTGTGGACCTTCTTGGCGGTCTCGGTCAGCTCGTCCAGGGTGGCCGGCGGCTTGAGGCCGAGGTCCTTGAAGACGTCGGTGCGGTAGTAGAGCGCGCGCACGCCGACGAAGAGCGGCGCGCCGTAGATCTTGCCGTTGACGGTGACCGACTGCTTGGCGGCGGGGTCGGTGTCCTTGGCGTCCGACCAGGCGTCGAACTCCTTGGTCAGGTCGGCGAGTCCGCCGTCCTTCACATAGCCGGCGGTGTCCGTGTTGCCGTACTCGATGACGTCGGGGGCGCTCTTCGGGTCGTTGAAGGCAGCCTTGATCTTCTGTGCCCTGGTGTCGACGGGGATGTAGGTGATGTCGGCCTTGGCGTCCGGGTGGTCCTTCTTGAAGGCGGCGAGCGCGGCACTGACGACCTCCTCCTTCGGCTTGTTGTTGACCTCCTGGAAGAGCCAGACGCGCAGGGTGCCGCTCTTCTCGTCGGTCTTCGCGCTGTTGTCGGAGGTGGACGGCGCACACCCCGTGACGGCGAGGCCGGCCACCGCGAGTGCGGCCACTGGTACGGCAATTCGGGCAGAAAGCTTCACAGGGGGGTCCCCTCCCACTTGGGCGTTGCACCATACGCAACGCCCGTTTCGCTTTGCACAATTGGGAGGAGAGTAAGGGCCGTTGCCCACCCCGGCAAGAGGTTTCGATCACTCGACGCCCGGCCCGCGCCGCGCACCCCCGGAAACACGACAGACCCGGCACCCGGAAACACGACGGGCCCGGCACCCAGAAACACGACGGGCCCGGTGCCACGACCCACGGCGAAAATCGCCTGGGTCGGGCACCGGGCCCGCTGTCCGCCGCGGCCTGCGGCTATGACCTGCTACGACCTGCTACGACCTGCTACGACCTACTACAGCCGACTACGGCCCACGGCGGCCGGCGCGGCTACTTCTTGTCGCCGCCCTTGCCGCCCTTGCCGTCCTTACCCTTGTCCCCGCCGGTGTTCATGCCCTCGAAGATCTCCTTGCACATCGGGCAGACGGGGTACTTCTTCGGGTCGCGCCCGGGGACCCAGACCTTCCCGCAGAGTGCGACGACCGGTGACCCGGAGAGCGCGCTCTCCATGATCTTGTCCTTCTGGACGTAATGGGCGTAGCGCTCGTGGTCGCCGTCGCCGTTCGACACCTGCGGCGTCGGCTCTACGAGGGTGCCGGTCCCTGCCCCGCGCTCGGGCTCAAGAGTGCTCATGGTTTCCAAGGGTACTCAAGGCGGGCGCGGTCAGTTGAGGCTCGGGTCGTCCGGATAGGTGGCGACCATCGCCAGCTCGTTGCGCTGGCGGCGCAGGACCGAACGCCACAGCCGCTCGGGGTCCGGCGAGGAGACGTCGCCCGGTTCGGACTCCACCACGTACCAGGCGCCCTCGGCCAGCTCGTCCTCCAGCTGGCCGGGTCCCCACCCGGCGTAGCCCGCGAAGATCCGCAGCGAGCCGAGCGCCGCGGCCAGCAGCTCCGGCGGGGCCTCCAGGTCCACCAGGCCGATCGCGCCGTGCACCCGCCGCCAGCCGACCGGCCCGTCGCCGAGGACGGCCGCGGCCCCCTGCTCCTGCCCCTCTCCCGGCACCACGGCCACGCCCAGCGCCGAGTCCAGCGAGACCGGCCCGCCCTGGAAGACGACGCCCGGCTCGCCCGCGAGCTCGGCCCAGGATTCGAGGATGTCGCCGACGCCGACGGGCGTGGGGCGGTTCAGCACGACCCCCAGCGAGCCCTCCTCGTCGTGGTCGAGGAGCAGCACCACGGCGCGGTCGAAGTTCGGATCGGCGAGCGCCGGAGTGGCGACAAGCAGCCGTCCTGTGAGGGAGGACACCTCGGTCATGACCACATGATCCCTCATTTCCGGGCGCGGCGGGGCGCGGACGGCGAGTCCGGTACGGCCCGGCCGCGGCGACACGCGGAGGCGTACGGCGACCTACGACGCCGTGGTCAGGGGGCGGCCGGCCGGCTCCGGCGGGCAGGCGCGGCGGAGCGCCGCGAGGTCCGCGAGCGGCCCGGCACAGCAGCCACCCCTGTCCATAACTGTTTGTTTCTGAACGCCAACACAGCGTGTTGTGACAAAGCCATTACGTCCTGGAAGCCCCCTTGTGCACACTGCCGCCCTCTCGGGTCCCATTACGCTTTCCTCTTGGCCCCCGCCCAACTCCAGGAACGCGAGATCCATGACCGGCACTGACGATGTACTGCTCGTCCACGGCGGCACCCCGCTGGAGGGTGAGATCCGGGTCCGCGGCGCGAAGAACCTCGTGCCGAAGGCCATGGTCGCCGCGCTGCTCGGCAGCGGACCGAGCCGGCTGCGCAATGTGCCCGACATCCGGGACGTACGCGTCGTGCGCGGGCTGCTGCAATTGCACGGCGTGACCGTACGCCCCGGTGACGAGCCCGGCGAGCTGGTGCTCGACCCCTCGCACGTGGAGAGCGCGAACGTCGCCGACATCGATGCCCACGCGGGCTCCTCGCGCATCCCGATCCTGTTCTGCGGCCCCCTGCTGCACCGGCTGGGCCACGCCTTCATCCCGGGTCTGGGCGGCTGCGACATCGGCGGGCGGCCGATCGACTTCCACTTCGAGGTGCTGCGCCAGTTCGGCGCGACGATCGAGAAGCGGGCGGACGGCCAGTACCTGGAGGCCCCGCAGCGGCTGCGCGGCTGCAAGATCCGGCTGCCGTACCCGTCGGTCGGCTCGACCGAGCAGGTGCTGCTGACGGCCGTGCTGGCGGAGGGCGTCACCGAGCTGTCGAACGCGGCCGTGGAGCCGGAGATCGAGGACCTCATCTGTGTGCTGCAGAAGATGGGCGCGATCATCTCCATGGACACCGACCGCACCATCCGCATCACCGGCGTGGACCGGCTCGGCGGCTACAACCACCGCGCCCTGCCGGACCGCCTGGAGGCCGCCTCCTGGGCGAGCGCGGCGCTGGCCACCGAGGGCAACATCTACGTCCGCGGCGCGAGCCAGCGCGAGATGATGACGTTCCTCAACACGTACCGCAAGGTCGGCGGCGCGTTCGAGATCGACGACGAGGGCATCCGGTTCTGGCACCCGGGCGGCTCGCTCGACGCCATCGCGCTGGAGACGGACGTCCACCCCGGCTTCCAGACCGACTGGCAGCAGCCCCTGGTGGTGGCGCTGACGCAGGCGTCCGGCCTGTCCATCGTGCACGAGACGGTGTACGAGTCCCGGCTCGGCTTCACCTCGGCGCTCAACCAGATGGGCGCGCACATCCAGCTCTACCGCGAGTGCCTGGGCGGCTCGGCCTGCCGGTTCGGGCAGCGCAATTTCCTGCACTCTGCGGTCGTCTCCGGCCCGACCAAGCTGCAGGGCGCGGACCTGGTCATCCCGGACCTGCGCGGCGGCTTCTCGTACCTGATCGCGGCGCTGGCGGCCCAGGGCACGTCCCGCGTGCACGGCATCGACCTGATCAACCGCGGCTACGAGAACTTCATGCGCAAGCTGAACGATCTCGGCGCCCACGTCGAGCTGCCCAACGGGGCGCTCCCGGAGTAGTAGCGGCCGGGGCCCGGAAGGGCCCTGAAGCGCCCGTACGACCCGCGAGCCGCCGCCGGGCGCCCGCACTGCCCCGTAAAGACGCACAGCCCCGTACAGACGCCGGACGCCGCACAGGCCCCGCACAGACGCCGAAAGGGCGGCCACCCTCCCGAGGGTGGCCGCCCTTTCTCGCTTGGGGTCTTACTTACCCTTGGCGGCTTCCTTGAGCTTCGAGCCCGCGGAGACCTTCACGCTGTAACCGGCCGGGATCTGGATGGGGTCGCCGGTCTGCGGGTTACGAGCGGTGCGAGCGGCACGGTGGGTGCGCTCGAAGGTCAGGAAGCCGGGGATGGTGACCTTCTCGTCGCCCTTGGCGACGACCTCACCGACGGTCTCGGCGAGTGCGGCCAGAACGGCGTCGGCGTCCTTGCGGGTCACCTCGGCGCGCTCGGACAGAGCGGCCACCAGCTCACTGCGGTTCATTTTGTACTCCCGTGTTCTTCTTGCCAATGAGGCGTGAGATCGAAGCCGATGCTGCCAGGGCCCTCGGACAGTCCCCGGACCCGGGTCTGCTGCCAGACCCTCGCGCCCGAATACGCATCCTGCCCCCACCTGTGGCGGGAAAGCCAATCCGGCACCCAGGAGAGTCACACGGAAAGCGCCACTGTTTCAAAGTCGTGACGCTCCGTCTGCTCCCGGCAGCGCACCGCAGGGCTCGCGTCAGGGCTTTGGCCGTATTTCTGCGGCCAATTTCTGCCCGCCACCCTATGGGGGTGTTGCGGGCGGCGCGCCATTCGACGCGCCGAGGTCAGGCCGTCGTGGTGCCCGTCACAGCGACACCGGCCGCTTTGGCGGCATTGCGGACCGCTCCGGCGACATCTCCGGCGACCCGGTCGTTGAATACCGAGGGGATGATGTAGTTCGGGTTGAGTTCCTGTTCCCCGACGACATCGGCGAGCGCTCCGGCGGCCGCCAGCATCATCTCGGTGTTCACGGTGTGCGACTGCGCGTCCAGCAGGCCGCGGAAGACGCCCGGGAAGACCAGCACGTTGTTGATCTGGTTCGGGAAGTCGGAGCGGCCGGTGGCGACCACCGCGGCGGTGCGGCGGGCGACGGCCGGGTCGACCTCGGGGTCCGGGTTGGCCAGCGCGAAGACGATCGCGTCGTCCGCCATGGCGGCCACGTCGTCCCCGTCGAGGACGTTGGGGGCCGAGACGCCGATGAACACGTCGGAGCCGACCACGGCCTCCTTGAGGGTGCCCGTGATGCCCTCGGGGTTGGTGTTGTCGGCGATCCAGCGCAGCGCGGAATCCGGGTCGGCGTCCACGAGGTCCGTGCGGCCCGCGTGCACGACGCCGTGGATGTCGGCGACGACGGCCTGCTTGACGCCCGCGGCGAGCAGCAGCTTGAGGATGGCGGTGCCGGCCGCGCCCGCGCCCGACATCACGACGCGCACGTCGCCGATGGCCTTGCCGACCACCCGCAGCGCGTTGGTGAGGGCGGCGACCACGACGATGGCGGTGCCGTGCTGGTCGTCGTGGAAGACGGGGATGTCGAGGGCCTCGCGCAGCCGGGCCTCGATCTCGAAGCAGCGCGGCGCGGAGATGTCCTCCAGGTTGATGCCCGCGAAGCCGGGGGCGATGGCCTTGACGATCTCGACGATTGCGTCGGTGTCCTGGGTGTCCAGGCACAGCGGCCAGGCATCGATGCCCGCGAAGGTCTTGAAGAGGGCCGCCTTGCCCTCCATGACCGGCAGCGCGGCCTTGGGGCCGATGTTGCCGAGGCCGAGGACGGCGGAGCCGTCGGTGACCACGGCGATGCTGTTGCGCTTGATGGTCAGGCGGCGGGCGTCCTCGGGGTTGTCCGCGATGGCCTGGCAGACGCGGGCGACGCCGGGCGTGTAGACCATGGAGAGGTCGTCGCGGTTGCGGATGGGGTGCTTCGACGACATCTCGATCTTGCCGCCGAGGTGCATCAGGAACGTACGGTCGGAGACCTTGCCGAGCGATACGCCCTCGATGCCGCGCAGCTTCTCGACGATCTCGTCCGCGTGCGCGGTGGAGGTCGCGGCGATGGTGACGTCGATACGGAGCTTTTCGTGGCCGGAGGCGGTCACGTCGAGGCCGATCACGGAACCACCGGAGGACTCCACGGCGGTGGTGAGCTGACTGACGGCCGTCCCGCTCGCGGGGACCTCCAGCCGGACCGTCATCGAATACGAGACGCTAGGCGCCGTTGCCATGGCCGACTTCCTCTGCTTTCCCTTATGTCACTTGGTACGTCACCGGGGCTCAGAGCCGGGGCGCGCTGTCCGATCGTCCCACCTACCGACTGGTATACGGTAACCAGCCTCGGATTTCGGAATCGGGATTTCACGATACGGGATCACCCGGAACCCCTGGGGGCCGGCCGGGCCGCCGTATCGCTTCATCATGCACCGATCCTCCTCCCACCCCGCGAACGCAGAACGGGCGCCCCTCCCAGTGCTGGAAAGGACGCCCGTTCTCGACGTTCAAGTGACACCGACCCGCCATGCTCGCCTCGCGGCAAGTGGTCGCTCGTAGCGACGATGGTTGGGCCCGGGGGCTTGGATCGGGCCGGTGCCACACCCAGGCTAACAAACAGTGCCGGGAAGTGATTCCTGTAGCGGAAGTTGATGTGGAACCGGCCCCGAACCGACCCGGAACCGCCCCGGACCGGCACCTCGCACAGCCCCGGACCGGCTCCGCACACCGCCCCGGACCGGCCCCCCACGCTCCCCCGTGCCGATGCCCCGTCAGTCCCGCAGCAGGTCCGGCACCCCCGCCCCGTCCGGCTCGTCCCGCTCCCCCGACAGCACCGTGAGCCGCTGCGTGGCGCGGGTCAGCGCCACGTACAGCACCCGCAGCCCGGCCGGCGACTCGTCCGCGATCTCGGCGGGCGAGACCACGACCGTCGCGTCGTACTCCAGCCCCTTCGCCTCCAGGCTGCCCAGCGGCACCACCCGGTCGCCGAGCCCCTTGAGCCAGCGCCGCGCCTGGTCGCGGCGGTCCATCGCCACGACCACGCCCACCGTGCCGTCCACGTCCGCCAGCAGCCGCCGCGCCTCCTCGCGCACGGCCTCGCCCAGGTCGCCCTCCGCCACCGCGAACCGCGGCTCGACGCCCGTGGAGCGGACCGCGGAGGGGGACTCCATGCCGGGCATCGCCAGCGCCAGGACGCGCGCCGCCAGCTCCGCGATCTCCGCCGGGTTGCGGTAGTTGACGGTCAGCCGGAAGCGGCGGCGCGGCCGGCTGCCGAGCGCCTCGTCCCGTGCGGCGGCGGCCTCGTCCGGGTCGGACCAGGAGGACTGCGCCGCGTCGCCGACGATCGTCCAGGTGGCGTGCCGGCCGCGGCGGCCGACCATCCGCCACTGCATGGGCGTGAGGTCCTGCGCCTCGTCGACGATGACGTGCGCGTAGTCCGTACGCTCCTCGGCCAGCCGCTCCGCCCGTTCGCGGCGCGTTTCGGCCCGCTCGGGCATCAGCTCCTCCAGGCCGGTGAGCTGGTCCAGCGGGTCCAGTTCGCGCGGGCGTCTGGGCCGGGCCGGGGCGCCGAGCAGGGTGTGCAGCTCGTCGAGGAGCGCCACGTCGTGCACGGACAGCGGGCCCTGCCCGGCCGCGTCCAGCCGCCGCAGCGAGCGGGCCAGGGCGCGGACCTCGCGCGGGTTGAGCACCCGCCGCGCGAAGCGGCCGAGCTGCCGCTCGTCGGCCATGGCCGCCAGCACCTGACGTGGTGTCAGCTCCGGCCACCAGGCGGCGAGGAAGCCGGTGAAGTCGTCCTCGGAGCCGATGTCCTCGTCGAACGCCTCGCGCGCCTCCGCCGCCAGTTCCGGGTCCGAGTAGCGCCGCGGGCCGCCGGTCTTGGTCCACAGCGCGTCGAGCAGCAGCCGGCGGGCGCGCGGGCGCATCAGGTTCAGCGGCGCGGTGCCGCCGAGGACGCTCGCGCGGATGCGGCGCAGCTCGTCCGCGTCCAGTTCGACGCGCGCGCCGAACGCGACCACCCGCAGCCGCTCGGGCGGCCCGGCAGGAGCGGCCCCGTCCGCCTCGCCCCCCAGGTCCATGAGCGACAGTTGCCCGTTCGGGGAGGCGGCGGGGGCGGCGGCCCCCGCCCGCGGCAGGTCCAGCGCCCCCCGCGCCGCCTTGCGCAGCACCTTGAGCATCCGGGAGGAGCCCTTGATACGGGCGACCGCCGGCGTGTCGTACGTACCGGCCTCCGCCCCCTCCACGAGCGAACCCACCGCCCGGATCGCGACCTGCCCCTCCTCCCCGAGCGACGGCAGCACGCCCTCGGTGTAGGCGACCAGGAGCGGCGTCGGCGAGACGACGAGGATGCCGCCCGCGTACCGCCGCCGGTCCTGGTAGAGGAGGTACGCGGCGCGGTGCAGGGCCACGGCGGTCTTGCCGGTGCCCGGCCCGCCCTCGACCTCGGTGACGGAGGCCGCGGGCGCCCGGATCACCATGTCCTGCTCGGCCTGGATGGACGCGACGATGTCGCGCATGGTGTGGCTGCGGGCCTGTCCGAGCGCGGCCATCAGCGCGCCGTCGCCGACCACTGGGAGGTCGGTCCCGTTCAGCGTCGCGGTCAGCTCGGGGCGCAGCAGGTCGTCCTCGACGCCGAGGACCCGGCGCCCCTTGGAGCGGATGACGCGACGCCGTACGACCCGGCCGGGCGCGACCGGCGTCGAGCGGTAGAAGGGCGCGGCGGCGGGCGCGCGCCAGTCGATGACGAGCGGGGCGTAGTCCGCGTCGAGCACGCCGATCCGGCCGATGTGCAGCGTCTCGGCGATCTCCGCCGTGTTGTCGCGCACGGCGTCGGCGGCGGGCTCCACGGAGGTGTACGCCCCGTCGGGGCCCTTCTTGCCGTCCTCGCCGAGGAGCAGGTCGATGCGGCCGAAGAGGAAATCCTCGAACTCGCTGTTGAGCCGATTGAGGTGGACCCCGGCGCGGAACACCTGCGCGTCCCGTTCGGCGAGCGCGCCGGGCGTGCCGACCTGGCCGCGCTTGGCGGCGTCGTCCATCAGGAACTCGGCCTCGTGGATCTTCTCCTCAAGGCGTCGGTACACCCGGTCCAGATGCTGTTGCTCGACACCGATCTCGCGGTCCCGGACTCCGTCCCGCTCCGTCGCTGTCTGCGCGTGCGCGGCGTTCTGCGCGGCCACCCAAGCCCCCTTCTGCTGTGCCTAGGGCAGCCGTCGAGCGTACGCGAACAGGGGTGGTGAGCGCACCTGTCAGGACATGGGTGCTTTCTGCGGATGAAGCGAGCGGTGTTCAGACCTTGACGGAAGCGAGGCGTTTTCCGTCGAGCGTGCGGACGTCGAAGCGGGCGATCTCGTCGCGGCTCATGGCGGCCCCGCCGTGGGTGTAGAGCGGCTCCTTGTTCCATGTGCCCGTGCCGCCCGGCACGCCGTAGCCCCCCTCCGGGACGGACCACGTGGTGACGGTCTCCTCCTCGCCGTCCTTGCCGACGGCGATCAGGTCGCATTTCTGCGGCCCCTTGACGTTGCCCAGTTTGAGCGCCACATGGGTGCCCCAGGGCTTGGACTGGAGCGAGACGCTGGCGTCGACCTTGGTCACCGGGTCGACGGCGGAGACCTTCTCGCCGTCGTCGTACATCTGCCGGGCCGCGCTGACCGAGGAGTGGCCCCCGGCGTCCTGCTGGTCGAGGGCGAGGCCGACCAGCGGCCCGGAGACGATCAGGGCGACGGCCGCGGCGACGAGCCACAGCCGCCGGGTGCGCCCGGCGCGCCGGGCGGCGGTGACCTCGCCGAGCAGGGTGTCGAGGACCTGCGGCCCCGGCCGGGCGGTGAGCACCTCGGGGTCGGGCGTGGACTCCTTGAGGTCGGCGAGGAGCGGCGAGAGCCCCATGAGGTCCTCGAGCCCGGCCGCGCACCGCGGGCAGTCGGCCAGATGCTCCTCGAAGCGGGTCGCGTCCGCCTCGTCGAGGACGCCCAGCGCGTAGGCGGCCACATCGGTGTGCTGCGCCGGCTGGGTCATGCCGTCACCCCTCGTTCTTCGAGCGAGAGCTTCATCGAGCGCAGCGCGTAGAAGACGCGGGATCTGATCGTCCCGGCCGGTACGCCCAGCTCTTCAGCGGCCTCGTTCACCGTACGTCCTTTGAAATAGGTCTCTATGAGGGCCTCTCGGTGGGCGTCCGTGAGGTCGCCCAGCGCGTCGGAGATGGTCATCAGTCGTAGGGCCCGGTCGATCTCGTCGGCGGCCGGGACCAGTTCCAGCGGTGCGGGGTCCACTTCCTGCGGGCGGGCCTGGCGGCTGCGGTGCCCGTCGATGACGATGCGCCGCGCGACGGTCACCAGCCAGGGCCGCGCGGAGCCCGTGGCGCGCCGCAGTTGGTCGGCGTTGCGCCAGGCCCGCAGCAGCGTCTCCTGGACGACGTCCTCCGCGCGCTGGCGGTCGCCCGCCACCAGGCGGATGACGAAGGCGAGGAGCGGCCCGGAGTGCTCTTCGTAGAGCGCCCGCATGAGCTCCTCGTCGGGAGACGTCCTGTCGGCCACGACGGCATCTTTGCGCACGCCTTCCCCCGGGTCGATAGCGCGAGTCGAAATTCCTGGACTCCGGTCGCGCGCCTGGCCGTTGGCCGTGTCCGGCGCCGCCGTCGTCCGTGAATACGGGCGCGGCGGGCCGCCGACTCAGCGCCCGGTGAAAAATCATGAAAGGCATTCCGCATACGCGCGGGAATGCGGCCGCGTTCAGCCGAACCGCTGTGATTCAGCCCTCAATTCGCGGTTGAACGGGCCGGCGGTCCGAACCCGTACGACAGCCCGAGCAGCCGCCGCAGGGGGCGGCGGCCCGGCCAGGGGGGAGGTCGCCATGAACCGGTTCACCGTCGTAGCGGGCACCGCGGCGGTCGTCGCCGTGACGGCGGCGGGCGTGACGTTCGCGGCGCGGTCCGGCGGCACCGATGGTGCGGGCGGCGCGCGGGACAGGGCGTCGTCCCAGGCCACAGCCGGTACGGACGGCAACACCGACGGTACGGGCAGTGGTACGGGCAGCAGCGGATCGGCGTACTACGCGGGCAGCTTGAACGGGCGGAACGAGGTCCCCGCGTCCGGCGGCCCGGCAGTCGGCGACAAGGACGGCAAGGCCATCGCGTTCCTGCGAGTCCAGGGCGACAAGGTGTCGTTCGCCCTCAAGTACCGCGGCATCGCGGCGCCCACCGCCGCCCATGTCCACCAGGGCGGAAAGGGGGCTGACGGGGACGTGAAAATCCCGCTGCTGAGGGAGAAGAAGCCCGCCGATGGGCGGACGTCGGTCAGCGGCACGGTCAGCGGCACAGTCACCGTGAAGGACCGGCAGCTTCTGAAGGATCTCGCATCCCATCCGAATGGTTTCTATTTCAACGTCCATACCGGTGAATTTCCCGGCGGCGCGGTACGCGGCCAGGTCCACAAGCTGAGCCGGTCGCTGACCATGGACGCTGCCGCCACCGCCAGGAACAGCTTCCAGGCGTCCGTCACGCGCGGCAGCCAGATCTACGCGTGCACCAGGCGGCCCGGCGGCGGCTACGCCTTCACCCAGAACGACGTGCGCGCACGGCTCGGCGGCGGCATCGCCCACTCCTTCACCCGCCCGGCCGGGCCCCCGCGGTGGGTCGCCCCCGATGGCTCCGCCGTGACCGGCGAAGTCGTCTCGAAGACCCCGAACGGCACCGGGAACATCCCCGAACTCGACCTGCGCGCCACGAGGTCCGCCACCACCCGGCCCGACGACTCACGGGCGAGTGCCACCCGGCCCGCCGACACACGGGCGAGCGCCTCGCGGACGGACGGCCTGCTGGCGGACACCGCCGAGATCCTGCGCCTGAACACCGTCGGCGGCGCGGCCCCGACCGGCGCGTGCGACCCGGCGCGACAGCCGACGATCGCGGTGCCGTACGAGGCGGACTACCTGTTCGTGGGCAAGTAGCCCGCCGCCCCGAAAAGCCGGTCCCTTCCGGGACCCTCTCCCGCGCAGCCCCCGGCCCCCCGACCGGGGGCTGCGCCACGTCCGCGCACCCCCGCGCCGGGGCTCCCGCGCCCCTCCCGTCAGGACGCCTGCGAGGCCACCGCCCGCCGCCGGTGCCGGGCCACGCGCTCGCGGTTGCCGCAGACCTCGCTGGAGCACCAGCGCCGCCGACGCCCGCGCGAAGTGTCGAGGTAGACGAGCGAGCAGGTCTCCCCTTCGCACTGCCGCAGTTGCCCGCGCGCCACCGGGTCGGTGAGCAGGTCCACCGCGTCCCGCGCTATCCGGGCGAGCAGCGCGCCGCAGTCGGGCGTCCCGACGCCCGTACGGACCAGGGTGCCGTCCGGGGCCCGCACGACCCGTACGACCGGGGGCGCGGTGGAGGCGAGCCCGTTGAGCCGTTCCAGATCCGGGTCGGCGGCGGCGCCGGCGTCGGCGACGACCTCGGCGTGCACGACGCGGTGCAGAAGCGCTCTGGCCGCGTGGAACCGCCCCAGCCAGCCGGTGTCCACCGTCTCCAGTCCCGTACCGCCGGGCACCAGACCGGACCCGGCGAGCCACGCGCGCAATCGTTCGGGGGTGTCGAGCCGTTCGACCGGCTCCTCACTGAGCCGCCCGCCGACCGTGGCCACGAGGTCCAGGCACAGTCGCCCGGAGTCGAAGCGCAGGTCGTAGGAGGCCGTAGCCGCCGCCATGTTCCTGTCACCCTTTCGGAGTGGGGGGGGATGCACCACCCCAGAGTGCCCCGCCACGCGTGCGGCCGGTACCCCCGCCCACGCGGCGGACCTCGGCCGTCGCCCGGCGGGACGGTGCGCCGGGCGACCACACCGGGCGCCCGTGGGCTACACGCGCTCCTCCTCCACCGCCAGCCGGTACCCGCGCTGGACGACGGTCTCGATCAGGTCCGGCGCGCCCAGGGAGGCGCGCAGCCGGGCGACCGCCGCCTCGATGGCGTGCCCGTCGATGACGTGGTGCCCCCCGCCCGGCATCGCGGAGAGCAGATCCTCGCGCGGCACCACCCAGCCGGGCCGTTTCGCCAGCGCCCGCAGCAGCGTCATCCCCGCCGGCGGCAGCGGGCGCGCCTCCCCGTCCACGAGCGCGGCCCGCCCGAGCACGGCGAGCCGGTGCCCGGCGACGCCCAACTCCTCCGCCCTGCGCGGAAGTTCATCGCATACGAGCTGTACGAGCGGAGCCAGCCGGAACCGCTCGGGATGCACCGCCGGGACCCCGCGCTCGGCCAGCGGCTGCGCGGTGACCGGCCCCACACACGCCACCAGCACCTCGGAACGGAGCGCGGCCAGCAACTCCTCCCCGTCGCCCCGCCACTCGGCCCGGTCGAACAGCCCGGCCACGGCGGGCGCGCTGGTGAAGGTAACGGCGTCCACGGTGCGGGCGAGCACCGCGTCCAGCAGCCGGTCCACCGGCCCGGTGTCCTCCGGCGGCAGCCAGCGGTACACCGGCACCACGACCACCTCCGCGCCCGCCGCCCGCAGCGCCTCGGTGAAGTCGGGCAACGGCGCACCGTGCAACTGCACGGCCACCCGCCGCCCCGCCACCCCGTCCTTCAGCAGCCGCTCGCGCACGCCGTCCATCGACTCCGACTCGGGAGAGAAGTCCTCCCGCAGCCCGGCCCCCCGGACCGCCCCGCACACCTTGGGCCCGCGCGCCAGCAGCTCGGACCCGGCCAGCCGCTCCAGCAGCCCTTCGCCCAGCCCCCACTCCTCGGCCGCCTCCAGCCAGCCCCGGAACCCGATGGCCGTCGTGGCCACCGCGACATCGAAGCCCTCATCCACCAACTTCCTCGTGGCATGACGCAGTTCGATGTCGTCCGCGAGCGGCACGGTACGCATCGCGGGCGCGTGCACGACCTCCGCCCCGCGCCGCCGCAACAGCGTGATCAGCTCCTCGGCCCGCCGCGCGGCGGTCACCGCGACCGTAAACCCGTCGAGCGGCTCCCCCTCCCGCCCCCCGGGTCGCTGACGCTCGGCTTCTTCCATAGCCCTGCTCCCCTAGTCCGGGTTCCTCCCCCTATCTCTACCGTCAACGACGGCCGGGGGAAGAATCGCGCCGCTCACAGCGCGAACTCGCACCACACCACCTTGCCCGGAATACGCTCCCCGACGCCCCACTTGTCGGAAAGCGCCTCGACCAGAAACAGTCCGCGCCCGCCCTCCGAGGCCGACCACGAGTCCATACGGACGCGGGGGAAGCCCCCGCCGCTGTCATGGACCTCCAACCGCAGCACCCCGCCGGACGACAACCGCAGCACCACCCGGAACCCGCGCCCCGGCGGCACTCCGTGCAGCAGCGCATTCGTGGCCATCTCGCTCACGCACAGCAACAATTCCTCGTCCCGCCCCCGCACCCCCCAGTCCGTGAGCGTCTGCCGCACGAACCCCCTCGCCAGCGGCACCGACCGCCGCTCACGGCGGTAGAACCGCTCCCGCTGGACAGAAGGTTGGATGTTTTCGTTCATGCGAAAAAAGTGGCAGTGAGTAATTAGAGTAGGACAGTGCGTCATCCCGTACGGATGCGAGGTACGGGCCCACTTCCGCTCAACTACTACCCCGGACGGGGAGTTGGTCGTCATGCCGCCACGCAGGAAGCCGAAGAAGCATTGCACCGTCATGCGACTTGTCGGAGCACAAGTCGCGCTGTTCCGCTGCAACGCGGGGTACACGCAGGCCGCGCTGGCCGACCTGCTGCGCGTATCCGAGGAAACCATCGCATCGATCGAACAGGGGCGCCGCCCCCTGCTGCCGGACATCGCACAGAGGCTGGACGAGCTGCTCAACACGGGCGGGGCGCTGTGGGTGGCGGTGGAGAACATGCCGGAGAGGGACAAGTTCCCTGTTTGGGTACAGGAGTTCGTTGAGCACGAGCGGGAAGCGATCGCTCTGTCGTGGTACGAGAACCAGGTACTCCCTGGACTGCTCCAGACCGAGGACTACGCCTGTGCCACCTTCCAAAGCAGCGTGCCGCAACTCGACGAGGAAGAGCTCGAACTGCGCGTTGCCGCACGCCTGGCGCGTCAGACAGTCCTGCATCGCAAGCAGCCCGTGACCGCAAGCTTCGTGATCTCCCAGGCTGTCCTGATGGACCGCCTGGGTGGTCGAGATGTCATGCGGAAACAACTTGAGCACCTGCAGTCGTGTGCAGATCTCCCAGGCGTTTCGATTCAGGTGATGCCATTCGGGCGGGAAAGTCACGCTTCACTCGACGGCACCTTCATCCTGCTGGAAACGCCGGAGCATCAGCACCTCGGCTACACCGAGACACACCGTGGCAGCCAGCTGATTACCGACCCTGACGAGGTCAGCATCCTCGCTCAGAAGTATGGAATGCTGCGCACACAGGCATACAACACTGAGGAGACCAAGGGCCTGTTGGGCCGCTTGCTAGGAGAAACATGACCAACGATCTCGCATGGTTCAAGTCCAGCTACAGCGGCAGCGAAGGCGGTGCCTGCCTCGAAGTGGCCTACACCTGGCGCAAGTCCAGCTACAGCACCGATGAAGGCGGTGCGTGTGTAGAAGTCGGCTACGACTGGAACAAGTCCAGCTATAGCACCGACCAGGGCGGAGCGTGTGTAGAAGTCGCCCCGTGCCGCGCCGCCGTCCACGTCCGTGACTCCAAAGTGCCCGACGGCCCGCAACTCGTCCTCTCCCCCGATGCCTGGGCGGCGTTCACCGAGTTCGCCAGGCGGTCAGCCTGCCCGGCCTGAGCGTACTGACCAACCTGGCGGAACTCTCGGCAGTCAGTGCCCCTGAGCGTGGTGGTTACCCGTTCCGGCGTTGAGGTCGAAGTCGCCTACGTACCACTTCCCGTTGAGCTTCTCGGCCTCGACCTTGGCCGAGAAGCTCTTTGGGTTCACGCCCTTCGAGGCGTCCAGGATGATCTGTCGAAGCGGCTTACCGTCGACGACGATCTGGGCTGAAGGCACGAGCACCTTGTCCTTCTTGGGCTGGGGCGCGTTGACCTTCACCGTCGGCTTGCCGGAGGCATTCGGCGGGGTGAATGCCTTGCTCATGGAGTTGAGGCCGACGGCCAGTTTCTTCAGCGTCGCGGCGTCGCACTTTTCGGGGGTGGCACCCTGGGCCGGGGCCGAGCCCTTGCCCGGAATGGCGGAGACGAGGCACGCCTTCTTCGTGTCCTTTTCGATGACCGCGCCGACCCAGGTGCTGACGGCTTCGGCCATGGTGGGCCGGCCGCCCGTCTGCGTGCCGGAGCCGTTCGAATCACCGGCCGAGGGCGGCGACGAAGGAGCCGAGGGCGACTGACTACCGCTGGCGGTGGGCTTCGCGTCGTCGGAGGACGAGTCCGAGTCGCCCGAGCACGCCGCCAGGAGCGGCGTGGCCGCAAGCAACGTGGCTGCGGCGGCCCAGCCGATGGTCCTCTTGCCGGACTCTGCTCGTGCCATGTGATTCCGCTCCTTACTGCTACTGCTGTGGGGGGACCTGCTCGGTGCGTTGGCCGTCATTGACCGTCATTGGCCGTCATTGACCGTCGGCTGGCTACGACGCGACCGGGAAGCCGAACGGTTGCACGAACCATGACAACGCCTTCTGGATCGTAGGCATACGAGGAGGGCTCCGCGAAAAGGCGTCGCCGCGCGTAGGCCCGTCGCGACGGTGGGTGGAAACGTGGCGGATTCCTTGGACAGCGCGCAGCCCGGCCGGACAGGATCGGGTCCATGACCGATGCGGAGCCGACCGGTAAGCCCCTCAGCACGCGCGCGCGGTTCGCCGTGCGCCTCGCGACCACGGCCGGGCGGCGGCTCGGGCTGCGGGCGGACGAGCCGCGCGTGCTGCACGACGTGTTCAATGTGCTCGTCCACCTCGCGCCGGACCCGGTGGTGGTGCGGGTGCCGACGCTGGCGCTGGCGTCCGTGGAGGAGCAGGCGGCGAAGCAGCGCGACGAACTGGCGGTGGCGGGGTGGCTCGCGGATCGCGGGGCTCCGGTGGTGCGGCCCAGCCCTCTGGTTCCGCGCGAGCCGGTGGAGATCGAGGGGATGTCGCTGACGTTCTGGGAGTTCGTCAGCGAGGTGGACGTACTCGGCGACCTGGCCGCCGTCGATCCTCAGCGGCTTGAGGACCGCTTCGCCGAACAGACGGGGTGGACGGCCGAGTTGCACGGCCTGCTGGCGGATTACCCCGGCGACCTGCCCGTACTGTCCCCGCTGGTGCCCTCGCTGGCTCCGGCGCTGGACCGGCTGCGGGAGGAACGGCCGGACTTCCTCACGGTGCCCGACCTGGACCGGGCGGAGCGGGAGTACGCGGCGCTGGAGACGCTCGTACGCGACCTGCCCGCGTATTTCCCCGCCGCCCGCATGCGGACGCTGCACGGCGACGCGCCGTTCTACAACGTGCTGCGCACCGCCGAGGGCCATCTGTTCAGCGACTTCGAGGACGTCACGCGGGGGCCTTTGGAGTGGGACCTGACGACGGCCGGGCCCCGCGGGGTCGCGGAGTACGAGCGGGTGAGCGGCGTACGCGTGGACCTTGGCCTGCTGGACGTCATGGAGGGGGCGCGGCTGCTCCAGATCGTGGGCGCGCTGGCGGTCGTACCGGAGCTGCCGGAGATGGGGCCGACGCTGGAGCCGTTCGCCGCCCAGTGGCGTGCGCGTACCGAACTGGCCGTGCCGGAAAGGGCATAGAGGTAGAGGCAGCGGGCGAGAGCGGGGGCTTGACTTAAACCTCGGTTCAAGTTCGATGCTGAGCGCATGACTGCTTCACAGACCCCGGAGCCCGGCTCCCCGCGTCCGTTCCCCGACTTCACCCGGACCGACGCCGGTACCTCCCTGGTCAGCGAGTGGCTGACCGGTACCCCCGAGCGCTCGCGCGCCGCCGCCGACGCGGTCCTCGACCAGTGGCAGGCCAACGAGCTGCCCGAGGCACTGCTGTCCCTCTCCAACTTCATCGCCGAGGACGGGGCGAGCATCCTGCACTACGCCCAGTGGACCAGCAACGACGCCCACCGCGCGTACGTGAAGGTGCACCGGCCCGTCATGATCGAACGCATCGACGCGCAGCTCCCGGGCATCGAGCGCCCCGGCCTCACCCGCTACCGCTACTACCGCAGCTTCGTCGTCGACCGTACGCACCCCGCCGGCGTGCTGATCGCCGTGCGCCTTGAGGCGGACAGCGAGCGGCTGCGGCGGAAGTGGATCGACTCCATCGCCGACACCACCGAGCACGAGCCGCCCGGCCTGGTGGCCGGCCACTTCCACCTGGCCGAGGACGGTCGCGGCATTCTCAATCTCGCCGAGTGGACGGACGTGCGGTCGCACATCGACTGGCTCGAATCGTCGGCGACCGGGGAGCGCTGGCGGAACACCCTGACCCAGGAGCCCGGCATCCACTTCGGCGGTTTCAAGCGCTACTACCCGCACCGCGTCCTCACGGTGCACTGACGCCCGGCCCGCCGCCGGGCCGCAGCTCGGGCCGGTCCCTGCGTACGAGCGCGGGGTACGGGCGCGACGTACGGGAGCCGTACGGGGGTCGGCTCCCCGGCCCGAGCTGCGGCCTCACGGCCTCACGGCCTCAGGCCCTCACGACCCGGCGGCGGGGCGCAGTCGCTGCATCCACATCGAGCTGATGTACCGGCCGTCCTTCACGGCGTACTCGCGGAAGGTCCCGACCTCCTCGAAGCCGAACTTGCGGTGCAGGGCCGCCGACGCGTCGTTCGGGAGGGCGATCCCGGCGAGGACGACGTGCACCGGCTCGTCGTCCAGCAGCCCGAACAGCGCCCGGTACAGGGCCGTTCCCAGCCCCTGCCCCTGCCTTCCCTCGCCGAGGCCGACGCTCACCTCGACCGTCTCCCGGAAGGCGTCGTGATCGCGGAAGCGCTGGCTGCACGCGTAGCCGAGGACGTCCTCGCCGCGGCGGGCGACGAGCATCCGGTACGGGCCGGTGTCCGCGAACTGCGTGAACCAGGCGCGGCGTTCGTCCATGGGCTGCGGTCCGGTGGCGAAGCGGGCGTGCGAGGTCGCGGCCGTATGGTTCTGGATGGCGACGATGCCGGGAAGATCGCGCGCGGCAGCGGGGAGAATGTCGATGTCACGGTTGATGTCACGGTTGATGTCACGGTCGACGTGACAGTCGGTGTCTGGCATACGGGCACGCTATGAGCGCCGCCGATCATCCAGAACCCCATGATTCGCAGCGGCTGGCCATAGGGTGCGCCTATGGCCCTGGAACTCGCGGACCTGCGCGTCTTCGTCACCGCCGCCTCCGCCGGCTCGCTGTCCGCCGCGGCTCGCGAGCTGCGCGCCGCACAGCCGTCGGTCAGCGAACGCCTGCGCCGACTGGAACGGCTCGTCGGGAAACCGCTGCTCGACCGGTCGAGCCGGGGCGTCTCGCTGACGCCCGCGGGAGCGCGGCTGCTGCCGCACGCCGAACGGTGCCTGGAACTGGCGGACCGGGCGCTGGACATCGCCCGCGAGGACGACACCCAGGGCACTCTGCACGTGACCGCTCACGCCAGTTACGCGCAGTTGGCCGTGCCGTTCGTCGTGGCCGCCCTGCGTCCCCTGCGGTACGCCGTGGTGGTCGACGACCAGCACAGCCCGAGCGCGCTCCAACGGGTGGCCGCGGGCACGACGGACCTCGCCGTCACGCTGCCGATGCCGCACGCGCGCGAGGTGCGGCTGCACGCGTTCCGCGGCGAACCGGTCGTCGCGGTCTGCCGCCCGGACCACCCGCTCGCGGCGGGCCCCTGCGACATCGCCGGGCTGAGCGGCCACCCCCTCGCCGTGAACCGGTGGGGCACCGGCGCGGACCTCTTCCACGAACAGCTCCTGGACGCCCCCACCCGCGCGCATCAGCTCTACGACATCAGCTCCGCCGAGACCGCGGCCGACCTCGCGCGCTCCGGCCAGGCCGTCGCCGTCCTCACCCGCGCCACGGTCGAACGCGACCTCGCCGCCCGCACCCTGGTCGAACTCGACGTGCGCGACATGCCCGAGTGGCGCGTCGAGCTCATGCTCGCCCACCACCGCGCCCGCGCCGCGGAACCCGCCATCGCGGCAGTGATCGCGGCGTTGACCGCGGGGAGCCCGAACCACCCCTGAGGCCGGCTCAGTTCGTACGGGCCCGCTGCCGCCGCCGGAAACCGACCGCGCCCCCGACGGCCGCCAGCGCCGCCGCCCCCGCGCCCGCGCCGGTCAGCAGCAGCCCGTTCCCCGGACCGTCGCCCACGCCGTCCGCCTCGGTGACGAGCAGGTGCCCGGTCTTCTTCACGCGGCCGTGGTGGCTGACGACGGTGACGGGGTAGCTGCCGGGCGAGACGTCGGCGCGGATGCGGGCGGGGCCGAAGAAGCGGGGGTCGTCGCCGTCGGCGGCCTTGCTGTCGTCGCGCCGCAGCGGTACGGGCGCGTCGAACGCCGCCGACGTCGCGGTCAGCCGCTCCTCCTCCCCCGCGTCCGGGTCCACGTCGCTCCACAGGACCTTGACGATGCCGCCCGCCTCCACCCGGAACCGCCCGGTGGTGGCGGCCTCCGGCCGGCTGGTCCGGTCGAAGAAGGCGGGGCCGTGCCCCTTGCCGACGTAGTCGCTGTCGCCGGGGCGGGCCGCGCGCACCGCGAACCGCCGCCCGGCGATACGCCGCCCGTCGGGCCCGACCAGCTCGGCCTCGTACGTCCCGTCCTTCACGTCCGGCGGCAGTTGCGGGGCGGCGGTGAACATGCGCGGGTTGTTCCAGTCCAGCCCGCCCGTGTCGTGCCGCAGCGGCACCGGCGCGCGGAACGCCCGCGACCGCACGGTGAAGGAGGTGCCCTGCTCGCCCGGATACAGGTCGTCGAAGGAGAGCCCGACCCGCTCGCCGGGCCGGGCGCCGGTCCGGTCCGCCACGACCCTGAACTCGGGCCGCTTGGCCGCCACCGTCCGTACGCGCCCATGCCCCACGACCCGCCCGTCCACCTCGACGCGCACGGGGTGCCGACCGGCCTTCGCCGCCAGGGACACGGCCTCGTGCGCGGTGTACCGCGCCTGCCCGCCCTCGACGGCGAGCGCGAGCCGCACAGGACGCGAAAAGACCGGCGAGGTGACGACGACAGCACGCACCCCCGCACCGCCCCCGCCCGCCGGAAGCCCGGCCACCCCCGTCACGACGATGTCGACGATCTCCCCCGGCCGCGCCTCGAAGGCCCCGTTGACCTCGACGTGTACGGAGTGGTGCGACGACTCGGCATGCCCGGAGGGCGCGTGCGCCTCAGCGACCCCGCCGGCAGCACCCCACCCCAGAACCCCCGCGCACACCACAGCCACCGCCGCCCGCGCCCGCTTCGTCTGACCCATGCGATCCATCCGACTCACAGCGTCACCCCACTCCTATAGGAAGAGGGTGAGAACCTCCCCCCGGTTCCCGACGAACAACGACAAAGGCCCCACCGCCGCTGGGGCAGTGGGGCCTCGGCCTCACATGGGATGAGTGGAGATGGCGGGAATCGAACCCGCGTCCAACGGTGCGGAAACAGGGCTTCTCCGAGCGCAGTCCGCTGCGATTTTCTCGGCCCCGGAGATCACACGGACAAGTCTCCGACGGGCTCAGCCACTGTTTGATTTCCCACCAGGCCCCGTGGCCGGTCCTAGTGGTTTAGTTCCCTAGCTGATGCCAGGATCCGGGTCGGGAACAATCCCCGGGCTGACACTTCGCAAGTCGCTACTTAGGCAGCGAGGGCGAAGGAATCGCGCTTGGTGTTGGCGATTATTTTTTGCGACATATGGTTAACGAGATCATTGCCGCTTCCTCGGCTCGCTTCCCCTGCCTCGACAACCGCTGTCGAAACCGATCATCCCCATGTTGATTTATCAATTTTCCGCACATCCCTCGGGTATCCCCTGGGATGCACGGCCATCATACGTGACCAACGCACGAGGGGGCCAGCGTATTCCTGGCCGCCGGGGCGGTGCCGTGACGGACGCCGCCCGTCAGGCCCGCTGCCGCCTGCGGGCCGCCGAGATGGCGCGGTCCGCCTCGCGTCGGTCCTGCTTCTCGCGGAGCGTCTGCCGCTTGTCGTACTCCTTCTTGCCCTTGGCGAGCGCGATCTCGACCTTGGCCCGGCCGTCCTTGAAGTAAAGGGCCAGCGGTACGAGCGTGTGCCCGGTCTCCTGGGTCTTCTGCTCCAGCTTCGCGATCTCGACCCGGTGCAGCAGCAGCTTGCGCTTGCGGCGCGCGCTGTGGTTCGTCCACGTCCCCTGCGCGTACTCCGGGATGTGCACGTTGTGCAGCCACGCCTCGCCGCCGTCGAGCTGCCCGAAGCCGTCGACCAGCGACGCGCGCCCCTGCCGGAGCGACTTCACCTCGGTGCCGGTCAGCACCAGGCCGCACTCGTACGTATCCAGGATCAGGTAGTCGTGCCGCGCCTTCTTGTTCTGCGCGATGAGTTTCCGGCCGCTCTTGTCTTTGTCTTTAGCCTTGTCTTTAGCCATAACGCCGCCATTCTCGCATCAGGCCCCACCCCCGAGGCCACTCAATACTGTGCGGGCCCGCTCCTCGGCGTCGCCGCCCGCTGCCAGGTCCGGGGTGATGCCCGCGCCGTCCACGGCCCGGCCGGCGGGGGTGCTGTAGTGGCCCACGGTCAGCTCGGCGACCGAGCCGTCCGGCAGCTCGCTGGGCAGCTGCACCGAGCCCTTGCCGAAGGTGCGCGAGCCGACGACGACCGCCCGGCCGCGGTCCTGGAGCGCGCCGGTCAGCAGCTCGGCGGCGCTCATGGTGCCGCCGTCGACGAGCACGGCGAGCGGGCGCGCGGTGTCGCCGCCAGGAGCGGCGGACAGGGCGCGCTGCGCGCCGTGCACGTCGTACGTGGCGACGAGCCCGCCGTCGAGGAAGGCGGCGGAGGCGGTGACGGCCTCGGCCACCAGGCCGCCGGAGTTGGCCCGCAGGTCGAGCAGGATGCCGTCGCCGCGGGGCGCTTCCCGCACGGCCCGGCGGATCTGCTCGCCGGTGCCCTTGGTGAAGGAGACGACCTTGATGCGGGTGGTGGCGGTGGGGCCGTCGTGGAGCCGGTCCACGGTGACGTTCTCGGTGGCGAGCCGCGCCCGGCGCAGGGTCAGGTCCCAGCCGTGCCCGCCGCGCAGGATGCCCAGCCGTACGGGCGTACCGGCGGCGGCCCCCGCCGGGTCCGTGTCCGTACGACCCTCGCCCGTACGGTCCGTACCGCCGTCGCCGCCCGCGCCGCGCAGCCGGGCGACGACCTCGGTGACGGGGCGGCCCTCAACGCGCGCGCCGTCGATGGCGGTGAGCCGGTCCCCGGCCCGCAGCCCGGCGCGCGCGGCGGGGCTGCCGGGCTGCACCCGGTCGGCCTCGATCCGGCCGCCCGCACCGGTGCGGACCCAGAGCCCGACGCCGACGTACCGTCCGTCGAGCGTCTGCTGGAGGCCCTCGTACTCGCGGGCGCTGTAGACGGCGGCCCACCGGTCGCCGCTGCGGCTCGCCATCGCCCCGGCCGCGTCCGCACCGGACTTCCCGTCCTCGGCCGCCCTCGCGGCGGCGTCGGCGAGCTGTTCACGGTCGACGGAACCGGCCGCCTGACGGGCGGACGCCGGCGCATAGGCGGTATTCCGGACGTTCTGGCTGCGATCGGCCCACGAACCGGCGGCGGCACCCGTCGCCAGCACGCCCGCGAAGACCAATGTCAGCGCGGCCGCTCGGCGGTGGCGGTGGAGCCGGACGGGCCGGGCGGGCATCGACGGGCCGGACATGCGCGTGAGTCTAGGACACGAAAAGGCGCCGTACGGAGACTTGTCCGTACGGCGCCCTGTCCTACGTCACACCTTGAGATACTTCCGCAGGGCCGCGAAGGCCGCCACCGCGGGCATCAGCAGACCGATGGCGAGCACCAGCGGCAGCTTGGCCAGCACCGCGTCCCAGCCGATGAACTGAATCACCGTGACGTGGTGCACGAGCCAGTTGTTGACCAGGAAGTACTGGCCGCAGACGAGCAGCACGCACGCGAAGCCCGCGCCGAGCAGCCCCGCGAACGCGGCCTCCATGATGAACGGCATCTGGATGTAGAAACTGGACGCGCCGACCAGCCGCATGATGCCGGTCTCGCGTCTGCGGCTGAACGCGGAGACGCGGACCGTGTTCACGATCAGCATCAGCGCCACGATGAGCATCAGCAGCATCACGCCGAGCGCCGCGTAGTTCATGCCGTTGAGGAGGTTGAAGAGCCCCTCCAGGGTGGACCGCTGGTCCTGGACCGACTGCACACCGGCGCGGTCGGCGAAGGCGCTGGAGATGACCTTGTACTTGGTGGGGTCCTTGAGCTTGATGCGGAAGGACTCCTGCATCTGGTCCGCGGTCACGGACCCGGCGACCGGGGTGCCGCCGAACTGCTCCTTGTAGTGCTTGTACGCCTCGTCCGCCGTCTCGAACTGAACCTTCTCGACGAGGTCCATCTTGCTCAGGTCGGACTTGATCTGCTTCTTCTGGTCTTCGGTGGCCGCGCCTTTGGCACAGGCGGGGTCGGAGCTCACGTCGTTCTTCCCGCAGAGGAAGATCGAGACGTTGACCTTGTCGTACCAGTAGCCCTTCATCGTGCTGACCTGCTGACGCATGAGCAGCGACCCGCCGAAGAGGGCGAGCGAGAGAGCGACCGAGACGATCACCGCGAAAGTCATCGTCAGATTTCGGCGGAGACCAACGCCGATCTCCGACAGGACGAACTGGGCGCGCATGGCGTCCTTTCAGTGCTGGTAGCCGTACACGCCGCGCGACTGGTCGCGTACGAGACGGCCCTTCTCTAGTTCGATGACGCGCTTGCGCATCTGGTCGACGATCTGCTGATCGTGAGTGGCCATGATCACTGTGGTCCCGGTCCGGTTGATCCGGTCCAGCAGCTTCATGATGCCCACCGAGGTCTGCGGGTCGAGGTTGCCGGTCGGCTCGTCCGCGATCAGCAGCATCGGGCGGTTGACGAACGCGCGGGCGATCGCGACGCGCTGCTGCTCACCGCCGGACAGCTCGCCGGGCATCCGCTCCTCCTTGCCTCCGAGGCCGACCAGGTCGAGGACCTGGGGCACGCCCTTGCGGATCTCGCCGCGGGGCTTGCCGATGACCTCCAGTGCGAAGGCGACGTTCTGCCCGACCGTCTTGTTGGGGAGCAGGCGGAAGTCCTGGAAGATGGTGCCCAACTGGCGGCGCATCTGCGGGATCTTCCAGTTGGAGAGCCGGGCGAGGTCCTTGCCCAGCACGTGCACCTGGCCATGGCTGGCACGCTCCTCGCGCAGCAGCAGCCGCAGGAAAGTGGACTTGCCGGAACCCGAAGAGCCGACGAGGAAGACGAACTCGCCTTTCTCGATCTCAAGCGAGACGTCCCGCAAGGCGGGACTGTTCTGCTTCGGGTAGGACTTGGAGACGTTGTCGAATCGGATCACGAATGCACCACGCGTCGACCTGGATAGGGGTTCGGGACGCTGCGGTTGCGGCTCCCGTCGGTGTGCGTGACCATACGCGAACCACGCGCACGCGCGCAGTCGGCGTCCGTTCTTGGGGCTGTCTTGAGCCGCCGTCGGGCGTTTGGCCGCGGTGCCATCGGGGACACCTCCTGACAAAATCCCATCAACATCCCACAGATTCGCCCCAGCACCCCTCGGTCGCGCCGAACGCGACGGAAGCTGGCACAGTAGTGGTAGGGGGAACGACTGGGCGACCCCGCTCGTTGGACGTACCGGAGGAGGAAATCGCATGACATGCGACCGACTGGTGTGCGCCAACTGCGCGGCCCCCGTCAGCGAGGGCCGCTGCCCCGTCTGCCGGGCGAGCCGGGAACGCCTCCAGCAGCAGGACGGCGTCTTCGCCAACCTGACCCCGGCCACGCTCATCGCGCTGCTGGTGGCCTTGATAGCCGTGGCTCTGCTGGCACACGGCTTCGCCGCGTAAGGCGCGGTGACCTGCCCCGGCCGCCGGGGCACACAGACGCACGAGGGGCCCGGAGCGCTCGATGAGCACTCCGGGCCCCTCGGCGATTACATGACGCCTGGCGGCCGGAGCCGGCCGCGCGCTCGAACCCGAGCCGACACCACGCGCCGCCGAGGCCGGCCGACCCGCTCTCCGGCCCCGTACGGGCCCGTGTGCGCGGCTGACCGCTGCACCACCCGTACCTTCCGCTTCGCGATCCGGCCCGGCGGGCTCGCCCGCCGGGGGTCCGGCTCCCCCAGCCCCCGTACGGGCGGGCGGGCGCCGGACACCGGCCAGGCGGCGGGGCGGCGGGCTGGATCGGCGCCGCGTGCTCGCGCCTGCCGGGCATGGGCGGGTGGGCGCCGGGCCCGGCCAGGCAGCGGGTCCGCTGGTGCCGCGTGCTCTCACCTGCCGCGCCGCTGCCTCCTCCGGACAGCGGGCCGGGCCCGTCGGGCCTTCTCAGGTCCGACGGGCCCGGCCCGTGCCGCCGTGGCGCTTCAGGCGGCCGTGCTGCCGTCAGGCAGCGGTGTTGCGGTTGCCGACCAGGCGCGGCATGACGCGGAAGCCGATGCCGCCGGCGATCATCGTGGCGGCGCCGACCAGCAGGAAGGTGGTCTCACCGGCACCGGTCTCGGCCAGCTCTTCCTTGGCCTTCGACTGCGCGACCGGCCTGGAGCCGGCGCTGTCCGGGTTGGTGTTGTCGACGCAGTTCGCGCTGTCGATGTCGACCGGGCAGGTCGTGGCGTTGCCGCCGCCGGCCTGGCTGCCGTGGTCCCCGCCCTGACCGCTGTGGTCACCGCCGCCGGGGGTGGTGGGCTGGCCGGAGGGGCCGGTCGTCGGCTGCCCGGTGGGCTGGTGCGTGGGCTGACCGGTCGGCTGGCCCGTGGGGTCGCCGGTCGGTTCGTGCGTGGGCTCGCCCGTCGGCTGGCCGGTGGGCTGACCGGTCGGCTGCCCCGTGGGGTCGCCGGTGGGGTCGCCGGTCGGCTTGCCCGTGGGCTGGCCGGTCGGTTCGTGGGTGGGCTCACCCGTGGGCTGGCCCGTCGGGTCGCCCGTGGGGATCGTGGTCGGGCCGTCCGTCGGCCCCTTCGTCGGCTCGCCGGTCGGGTCCTCGTCACCGACGCCGAGCCCGGTGTGGACGCCCTGGTCGTCCGCGCCGGCCTGTACGCCGACACCGCCGATGTTGACGTCGATGCCGGCGGCCGAGGCGGCGCCCGCGGCGGTCAGGGAGGCTCCGGCGGCAATCACCGCGCCGGCGGCTATCCGTGCAACGCGCAGCCGCGTCTTCTTGGTCATCTGCCTGCTACCCCCAGTAGCTGATCTCGTATGTGGAGCAGCTATGCACGGGGCCGCGGCGGTATCGGGGTCACGTTCCGCGGAACCGGTCTCGCCGGTCTGCCCGCTTCCCCCCGTTTCACACGCGCCCCAGTGATACGCATGCCGCGCGCCAGCTTGTCCAGTTTTAAGGGCAACGTCAAGGGAGTTACGGGCAAGATGTCCGAAATATCGCAACTTGACCGGCACATGGACACAGAGCTGTGACCCCGTCACATCCGGAGCGGCGGGCGCACCCGCCCGCCGCTCCTCAACGGGCCTACTTCTCCTGCTGCTTGCGCCAGCGGATACCGGCCTCCAGGAAGCCGTCGATGTCGCCGTCGAGCACGGAGGAGGGGTTGCCGACCTCGAACTCCGTACGCAGGTCCTTGACCATCTGGTACGGGTGCAGGACGTACGAACGCATCTGGTTGCCCCAGGAGTTGCCGCCGTCGCCCTTGAGCGCGTTCATCTTCTCCTGCTCCTCCTGGCGGCGGCGCTCAAGGAGCTTGGCCTGGAGGACGTTCATCGCGGTCGCCTTGTTCTGGATCTGCGAGCGCTCGTTCTGGCAGGAGACGACGATGCCGGTCGGAATATGCGTCAGGCGGACCGCCGAGTCGGTGGTGTTGACGCCCTGGCCGCCGGGGCCGGAGGAGCGGTAGACGTCCACGCGCAGCTCGGACTCGTCGATCTCGATGTGGTCGGTCTGCTCGACCACCGGCAGCACCTCGACGCCCGCGAAGGACGTCTGTCGGCGGCCCTGGTTGTCGAACGGCGAGATCCGCACCAGCCGGTGGGTGCCCTGCTCCACGGAGAGCGTCCCGTACGCGTACGGGATCTGGACCGCGAAGGTGGTCGACTTGATGCCGGCCTCTTCCGCGTACGACGTCTCGTAGACCTCGGTCTTGTAGCCGTGCCGCTCGGCCCAGCGCAGGTACATCCGCTGGAGCTGCTCGGCGAAGTCGGCGGCGTCGACGCCGCCCGCCTCCGCGCGGATGTTGACGACCGCCTCACGGGAGTCGTACTCGCCCGAGAGGAGCGTACGGACCTCCATCTCGTCGAGCGCCTTGCGCACGGCGCCCAGCTCCGTCTCGGCCTCGGCCAGCGTGTCCGCGTCGTCCTCGGCCTCGGCGAGCTCGAACAGCACCCCGAGGTCGTCGATACGGCTTCGCAGCGCCTCCGCCTTGCGGAGCTCCGCCTGGAGGTGGGACAGCTTGCTGGTGATCTTCTGCGCCGCCTCCGGGTCGTCCCACAGGGACGGCGCCGCCGCCTGCTCTTCGAGCACGGCGATGTCGGCCCTCATCGTGTCGAGGTCCAGGACGGCCTCGATCGACCCCATGGTCGAGGAGAGGGACTTCAGCTCTTCGGATACATCGACGACTGCCACGCCACCAGCCTAACGGCTATACGGGCCCGTGTTGCCGCACGCCCGTGCAACCTTCGGACAGCCCTTGGGAACACCGGGATTCCGGCCCCGCGGCCTGTGGATAGCCCCGCCCGTGACCGCCCACGAACACCCGACGGCGGGCGGCGGGCGGCTGGCCGCGGGCGGCGGCTACGGAGTGGGGGTCGTGCCGTGCACGCCCGGCTTCGCGTCGCCGCCGTCGTCCCCGCCCACCGCGAACCAGCCGCCCACCCCCGCCGCGACCGCGACCGCCAGCGCCGCCGCGCCCAGCTTGATGCGGCGGGCCCGCAGGTCGGCGGCGGAGCGGTGGCGGGCCGAGCCCGCGCGGCGCTCGCCCGCCGCGCGCGGGGAGCGGGCCGTGCCGTGCGCGCCGCCCGCGAGCTCGTCGGGGCCGGGCACCCGCATGCTCGTGTGGGTCTCGCGGTTGGAGTCGGCGACCGTACCGGGCACCAGCGGGACCGCGCCGCGCCGCCGCGCCGGCTCCCGCGGCTCCGCCGGCTCCGGCCGGTCCGGTCCGTCGGCGGGGCGCTCGGAGACGGCCTCGGGCTCGTCGATGTCCAGCGGCGGGTGGCCCGCCAGGGAGGGGAGGAGTTCGCGCAGCCGGGCGGCGAGCTCCGGGGCGCGCAGCCGGGAGGCGGGCCCCTTGGCGAGGCACTGCACGATGAGCTGCCACAGGTCGTCCGGGATGCCGGGCAGCGGTGCGACGGTCTCGGTGACGTGCCGCCGCAGGATGGCCCCCGGATGCCCGCCGCCGAACGGCGTGAAGCCCGCCAGCAGCTCGTACAGGACCGTGGCCAGCGCGTACACGTCGACGCTGGCGCGCGGCGGCAGCCCCTCGATGATCTCGGGGGCGAGGTAGTCGGGGGTGCCGATCACGCGCGTCGCGCGCGCGTGCCGGGGCGCGTCCACGAGGCGGGCCACGCCGAAGTCGGTGAGCAGCGCGGGGTGCGCGCCGCCGGGGCCCAGCTCGCCCTGCATGTCGAGCAGGACGTTCTCCGGCTTGACATCGCGGTGCACGATCCCGGCGGCGTGCGCCGCGGAGAGGCCGTCGGCGACGTCGGCGACGATGGCGACGGCGGCCTCCGGCGCGAGGCGGCGCTCGCGGTCGAGCCGGGTGCGCAGGTCCGTGCCGCGGATGAGGTCCATGACCAGGGCCAGGTCGTTGCCGTCGACGACGAGGTCGCGCACGCCGACCACGTGCGGGTGGTCGAGGCTGAGCAGCGCGGCGCGCTCCTGTACGAACCGGCCGACGAGCTCCTGGTCGGAGGCGAGCTCCTCGCGCAGGAGCTTGATGGCGACGGGGCCCTCGGGCCCCTCGCCGAGCCACACCGTGCCGGCGCTGCCGCGCCCGAGGACCTGGTTCGCGGTGTACCGGCTGCCGATCTTCCGTGCCAAGACCACTCCGACTTCTCCGACATCCGACAGGGCGCGTTGGCGACAAAGCTACGCGGCTGAGGGGATGGTAAGGCTGCCGGTCCACGCCGACCGCCACTTCTGCGGCGGAAAGCACCCGCTGGATGTCGACTTGTCGCCAGAGTCGGCCCTTGGAGGGGGGGCGGCTCCGGTTCAGTTTTTGCCGAGGTCCGAGATCCAGTGCTTGGCGTCGTTGAACCAGTCCCAGGCGGCGTCCCAGAAGTTCTTGCCGTCGGCCACCCAGTCCTTGAGCGGGGTCAGCTCCCAGACCAGCCAGGAGCCGATGACGAGGATGACGATCACGAACAGGCAGCCCTTGAGGCAGCCGAGGCCGGGGATCTTCATCGGGTTCGCGCTGCGCTGCCGGGGCTGGCGCGGCTCGCGGCGCGGCTCCGGCTCGGGCGGCGGCGCGTACCGCTGGGGCTGCGCGGGCTCCTGGTAGCGCGGCTGCTGCTGGGGCTGGTGCTGCGGCTGCTGGTACGGCGCCGGGGCCGGGGCACGGCGCTGCTGGGGCCGCTGCGGCGGACCCTGGGGCGGCCCCTGCTGCCCGTACCCCTGCTGCTGTCCGTACGGGCCCTGCTGCCCGTAGCCCTGCCGGCCCGGCCCAGGTCCGTAGCCCTGCTGCCCATAGCCCTGCTGCTGCCCGTACGGGTCCTGCTGCCCGTAGCCCTGCTGCTGCGGGCGGTGGGGGCGGCGGCGCAGCGGGTCCTCGCTGGGGTCGAGGTAGCGGACCTGGGTCTGGTCGTTGCGGTCGCGGGCCGCGCGGAGCTGGCTCTCCCAGGGGTGCGGCCCGTCGGGCTCGTCCGGTACGGGCGGCATGGCGCGCGTCGGGTCGGGGCCGGCGGGGCCGCCGGAGTTCATCACCTGGGTGGGGTCGGCGTTCGGCCCGGCGGGGTTCTGACCGGTGTTCGGCATGACGCTGGTGGCGGCGTTGGGGTCGTACGAGCCGGCGTTGGACGGCAGGACCTGGGTGGGGTCCGCGGCGCCGGTGCCGGGCACGGTGGCCGGGTCCCGGTCGGGGCCGAGCAGCGCGGCGACGCCCAGCGCGGCCTCGGCCTGCGCCGCGGTGGCGTGCACGCCGACGCCCGAGGCCACGACGCGCAGCGCGCGGGCCAGGTTCTCGGCGCTGGGCCGTTCCTCCGGGCGCTTGCGCAGACAGCGCTCAATGACCGTCCACAGCGGCTCGGGGACGGTGGTGGGGCGGCGCGGCTCCTCGCTGAGGTGGCGGTGCAGCACCTCCAAAGCGGTGGCGCCGGCGAACGGCGGGCGGCCGGTGACCAGTTCGTACAGCAGGATTCCCGCGCCGTAGATGTCCACGGCGGAGGTCTGCGGCTGCCCCTCGGCGGACTCCGGGGCGACGTAGGCGGGGGTGCCGACGAACTCGTGGGTGCGGGTGAGACCCGGGGAGTCGGCGAGCCGCGCGATGCCGAAGTCGGTGAGCATCGGGTGCATCTGGCCGTCGGCCTGGCCGCCGGCGCCCGCGAGCAGGACGTTGGCGGGCTTCAGGTCGCGGTGCACGACGCCGTCGGCGTGACTGGCGGCGAGGGCGTCGGCGATCTGGGCGGTGAGCAGGGCCGCGCCGACGGGGGTGAAGGGGCCGTTGTCGCGCAGGTAGCGGTGCAGGTCCGGGCCGTCGACCAGGTCCATGACGAGGGCGAGCAGATCGCCCTCGACGACGAGGTCGCGGGTGCGGACGATGTTGGGGTGCGTGAGCCGCAGCAGCACGGAGCGCTCGCGCAGGAAGCGCATGACGACGTCCGCGTCGTTGGCGAGCTCCTCCTTGAGCACCTTGATGGCGACGGTCTCGCCGGGCTGCCCGGCCACAGCTGCCTCGGCGCCCGCCGTCTCGCGCTGGCTGGCCCGCCAGACGGTGCCTGTGGCGCCGCGTCCGAGCGGCTCCTCAAGCAGGTACTTGCTGCCTACCGGCCGCACGTCTGCGCTCCCTGGTCGATCCTGATCCGAGCTGGTCGTGGCCTGTGGATACCCGGCCTTCGGCCCTACTCTAGTGCCGACTCGGAGGCCGACGGCCGGTGAAATCCGGTGGGGCTCAAGGGGAAGACGCACGTTCCGGACAGATGGTTGCCACACCCTGTCCTTTGGCCGGTCCGCGACTACAAGAAGGACATCAACGGCGGTCCCAAGCAGGCACTTTTTCACCCGTAGCCGACCAATCAAGATCACTAAGCGGCGGTCGCCGGGCGTGTTGTCGGTGGCAGGTGCGAGGATGCTCACAAGCACGGGTGCGGTTGGGGAGCGGGGGCTCCGCGCGAACGTGGTGACCTGTACGTGCCGACGCGCCCGTGCACGGCGGGGGGAGGGAGCCCCCGTCGGGCATTCCAGGGGCAGGAAAGGACCGTTGACGGCGATGCAGATCCGGCTGACCGTCCTCGGGCCGCGCAGCGGCCACACCGCACACGCCACGCACGCCTGCGACGTCCTGGTGACTGCCCCCGCCGGGACCGCGCTCGCCGCCGTGACCAGCGGACTCGCGACCGCGGTCGCCGCCGCCGGGTCCGATGTGGGCAGCGGGGCCGTGGTCGTCTACGCGGGCGCGGAGCGGCTCGACGCCCAGCGCTGCGCGCTGGGCGAACCCCCGCTGGTCGACGGCGCGGTGCTCTCCCTACAGGGCCCTGCCGACCCGGACCGGGACGTCGGCGTGCTCCCCGCCGGGTCGCCCGACGCCAGTGCCCGGCTCCATGTGGTCGCCGGGCCGGACGCCGGCGGCGTGCACCTGCTGCACGGCGGCCGCATCGACGTCGGCCGCTCCGCCAACGCGGACGTCCCGCTGGACGACCCGGACGTCTCCCGGCTGCACTGCGCGGTCACCGTCACCGACGAGGGCCGCGTCACCGTCGCCGACCTGGGCTCCACGAACGGCACCACGCTCGACGGCGCCGACGTCCTCGACCACCCCGTCCCCTTCCCTGCCGGGTCCCTCCTGCGCGTAGGCGAATCCACCCTCAACCTCCGCGTCCCCACCGCCGCCACCGGCCTCTCCACCGCGATCCTCCCGGCCACGCCGGACGGCGAAGGCCACCTCCGGGTGACCCCGGGCTCCTTCACCCACGGCGATCATTGGCCGGATAGCGCCCCTCCCCCGGCCACCGACCACGGCACCCCCGCCCGCGGCACCCCGGTCCCTCCGGGCATGACCGCCACCGCACCGACGGTGCACGGCACGGGCTTCGGCCCCGGCGGCCCGCTACCGACACCCGCCGGGTACGCGCAGGGCAACGGCTCCGACGCGCCCGGCACGAATGGGGCGCGGGGGCAGGTGCCCGGCGGAACCGCCGGAACCGGCGGCGCCCCTGGAACACAGGCCGCGGGCGCGTACGGGCACGCGTACGAGCAAGGGCCCGGTACGGACGGAACGGCCGGTTACGGCCACGGGCCCGGTGAAACCGGCGGGCACGAGGGCCGGACGGCGGGCGCGCACGGGCGTGGGCCCGGCACTCAGGCTGCGGGCGGGTACGGACATGACGTCGGCGCGGGCGGCACGGGCGGCACGGCCGGTTACGTCCAGGGGCCGGGCACGGCTGTCGGCCCGCACGGACAGGGTGCCGCCGGTACAGGCGGCGCGGCCTACGGGCAGGCGCTCGGCGGAGCCGCCGACACGCTTGGAGGGCGGGCCGCAGGCGCGTACGGGCAAGGCCCCGGCACAGGCGGAGCGGCCGGTTACGGACAAGGGCCTGGTCAAAACCAAGGGCCGGGCGCAGCTGTCGGTCCGCACGGGCACAGTGCAGGCGCAGGCGGCGCGGCCGCGTACGACCAGAACCCCCACGGGGCCCCCGCCTACGGGCAAGCACCCGCCGCAGGCGGAGCAAGCGGAGCAGCCGGTTACGTCCAGTACTCCGGCGAGCCCGCACCCTCCCACGGCCAGCACACCGGCGGAGCCGCCGGCGGAGCCGATGGCAAGCGGCGCGGGCGCGGCATCGGCGCCTGGGCTCGGCGGCTCGCCGGTGGGCGCGCGGCCGCCGAGCGCGTCGGGGGCGGGGACGACTGGCCCGTGGAGGACGGCGGGGATTCGGGGCGGGCGCAGGCGGCGACGGTGGCGTTGCGGGAGCGGTGGCCGGACGCGGCCGAGGTGCTGATGACGGCGCTCGGGCCCGGACCCCGGTTGTGGGAGCGCGGGCCGGACCACCCGGACCTGCTGACCGTACGGCTGGGCACGGCCGACCGGTTCGCGCCCGACGGCAGCGGCCCGATGCCGTCCGTGCCCGTGACGGTCGGGCTGCGGGACGCCGGCGCCCTGGGGCTGGCGGGGCCGCGGCCCCGGCTGTCCGGGCTCGCCCGGTCCGCCCTCGCCCAGCTGGCCGCGCTGCACGCGCCCGGCGTGCTGGAGACCGTACTGATCAGCGCGGACCGTTCGCGCGCCGCCGAGGACCGGCTCGCCGAGTGGTCCTGGTTCGGCTGGCTGCCGCAGGCGCGCCCGGCGCACGGGCAGGACTGCCGGCTGCTGGTCGCCTACGACCGCGAGCAGGCCGAGGCCCGCACCGCCGAGCTGGTGCGGCGGTGCGACGACGGCCCGCTGGGGCCCGGCTGGGCGAGCGCTCCGCCGGCCGCAGTCGCCGCCGCGGCCGGCGAGTACCGCGGCCCGTACACCGTCCTCGTCGTCGACGGCGACCCCGGCACCGCCGCGCTCCGCGAATCCGTGGCCCGCCTCGCGCTCGGCGGCCCGGCCGTCGGCATCCACCTCATCTGCCTCGCCGAGGCCCCGTCCGCCTCCCCCTCCTCCCCCGTGTCGGCGACCTGCGACGCGGCGCGCGCGGCCTCCCCGGTGTTCGCCGAGTGCGGCACGGTGGCGCTGCTGAGCGGCGACGTGGCCACGGCGGTCCAGGTCATCCACCGGGGCGCGGGCGGCCGGGGCGCGGCGTCCGGCGGGCCCGGTCCGACGGCGCGCGGCGGCTCCTCCGCCGCTCCGGCCGTGCGCAGCCCAGCCACCCACGTCGGCGCGCTGGCCGGCATCGACTCGCGCGGCACGACCCGTACGGGCGGCGCCGCCGGAGGCCCCGGCACCGGCCCCGGCACCGGCACAGCCGTCGTGGCCACCCTCGACGCCGTCTCCCCCGCCTGGGCCGAGCACTTCGCCCGCGCCCTGGCCCCGCTGCGCCCCTCGGACGCCGCAGTCGGCCCCGGCCCCGCGCGGGTGGCCGCGGCCCTGCCCCGTACCGCCCGGCTCCTGGACGAACTGGGCCTGGCCCGCGCGACCCCGGCCTCGCTCACCGCCCGCTGGGCGGCCTCCGCCGAGGCGGCGGGACCGGGCGCGCCGGCCGGCGGCCGGGTGCTGGGCGTCCTCGGCGCGGGCCCGCGCGGCCCGCTCACGGTGGACCTGGCGGCCGACGGCCCGCATCTGCTCGTCGAGGGGGGCCCCGGCACCGGCAAGACGGAGATGCTGCGCACCCTCGCCGCCTCACTCGCCGCGGCCGAGCGCCCCGACCGGCTCTCCCTCGTCCTGGTCGACGGCGCGGGCGCGGAGCGCGGCGAGGGGCTGCGGGTCTGCATGGACCTGCCGCAGGTCTCGACGTATCTGGCGGCGGCCGATCCGGTGCGGATGCGCGAGTTCGCGCAGGCGCTCAGCTCGGAGCTCAAGCGCCGGGCCGAGCTGCTGGGCCGCCTCGACTTCGCCGCCTGGCACGCGCAGCACGCCGCCGCTCCGCGCGTCATCTCCCCGCGCCGCCCCAGCGACCCGCCGGCGCCGGGCGCGTCCGGCGCCGGGGACATCGACCCGTCGATGAGCGGCACCCTCAAGCTCCGTACGCAGCGCGGCGGTTCGGAGCGTACGGCCCTGACGGCGCTGCCCCGGCTGGTGGTCCTCGTCGACGACTTCGACGCGCTGGTGGCCCCGGCGCTGGGCAGTACGGGCCGCCCGTCGGCGGGTTCCGTCGTACGGGCCCTGGAGGCGGTGGCGCGCGACGGCGAGCGGCTCGGGGTGCATCTGGTGGCGGCGTCCGGCCGCCCGGACCGTACGGCGGACACGGCTGCGGTGGAGCGGGCCGGGCTGCGAATAGCCCTGGAGATACTGCCGCCGGTGGCCCAGGGCCCCGCGTCGGCGGACGGCTCCTCGGGCGAACCGGCTCCGGGCCGGGGCAGGCTGCACCACCCGGCCGACGGCGCGGTGACGCCGTTCCAGGCGGGCCGGGTCACCGGCCGCATCCCGCGCACGGCGACGCTGCGCCCGACCGTCGTGCCGCTGGACTGGCAGCGGATGGGCGACCCGCCGACCCGCCGGCCGCTGCGCGAGCTCGGCAACGGCCCGACCGACTTGGCGCTGCTCGCGAGCGCCCTTCAGCGCGCCGCCCAGTCGGCGGGCGCGGAGACCGCGCCGCCGCTGCTGTGACGCGCCGCGGTACGGCAGCGCGCCCGTAGCCGAAAACGCGCCCCCGCGGCTGCCGCGCGTCCCGGAGCGACCGCACACCCGAGGACGACCGCACCCCCGAGGACGACGTCACCCCCGCCCCCTCATCACAGCCCGGTCACGATCGGCTACTTGACGTCGCGGGCGGTATTGCGGCGGACCGTGACCCGGCGTAGGACTGTCGCACGGGATATGGGCGCGCGCCGGAGCCACGTGCGGTGCGGCTGCCCGCGGGGTCGGGGACCGCACGGGGAGGGACGGCAATGCGTTCATCGCTGCGTTCGGCACGCATGTCGCGCGGTGCTCTGGCGGTGTTCGCGGCGGGGGCCCTCGCCCTGGCCGCCTCGGGGTGCAGCGACGGCGGCGGGAAGGACAAGGGCTCTCCGGCCGGCGGCTCGTCGAACGCCGCGGACTCCGTCCGGCTGCCGCGACTGAGCGGGCAGCAGCTCAAGGTGACGGCCGTGTGGACGGGCACGGAGCAGAAGAACTTCACGAAGGTTCTTGAGGAGTTCACCCGGCGGACCGGCGTCCGGACCGAATTCGTGCCGAGCGGCGACGACATGGCCGCCTTCATAGGGTCGAAGATCGCGGGCGGCGACCCGCCGGACGTGGCGATGCTCCCGCAGGTCGGGGTGCTCCACGAGTTCGCGAAGAAGGGGTGGGTCAAGCCGCTGTCCGCCGAGGCCGAGGGGCAGTTGACGAAGAACTACTCCAAGGGCTGGCAGGAGCTCGGCTCGTACGGGGGCAAGCGGTACGGCGTGTACTACAAGGTCAGCAACAAGTCGCTGATCTGGTACAACACCAAGCTGTTCGACGACGCGGGCGCGAAGGAGCCCAAGACGTGGGACGAGTTCCTCGACCAGGCGCAGCTGATCGCGGACTGGGGCGTCACGCCGGTCTCGGTGGGCGGCGCGGACGGCTGGACGCTGACGGACTGGTTCGAGAACGTGTATCTCTCCCAGGCGGGCCCGGAGAAGTACGACCAGCTCGCCCAGCACAAGATCAAGTGGACGGATCCGTCCGTGAAGGCGGCGCTGACCACGCTGGGCAGGCTCTTCGGCAAGCAGGACCTCCTCGCCGGGGGCGGCGCCGGGGCGCTGCACACGGCGTTCCCGGACTCGGTGACCCAGGCTTTCGCGGGCGGCGCCAAGGCGCAGGCGGCGATGGTCTTCGAGGGCGACTTCGCGGCGGCCAACGTCGCCGACGCCAGGGCCGAACTGGGCACGGACGCCAAGGTCTTCCCGTTCCCCGCGGTGGGCGCCAAGTCCCCGGTGGTGACCGGCGGCGACGTGGGGGTCGCGCTGAAGAACAGCCGGGCGGCGCAGGCGCTGCTGACCTTCCTCGCCTCGACGGACGCCTCCAGGATCTGGGCGCAGCAGGGCGGTTACGTCTCCGCGAACAAGAACCTCGATCTCGGCTCGTACCCCAACGCGGTGCTGCGCAAGATCGCCTCGGCGCTCATCGCGGCGGGCGACGATTTCCGCTTCGACATGTCCGACCAGGCCCCGGCGTCCTTCGGCGGCAAGCCGGGGCAGGGCGAGTGGAAGGACCTCCAGGACTTTCTGATCAACCCGAAGGACGTCGCCGGCGCCCAGAAGAAGCTGGAGGCCGACGCGGCCAAGGCGTACCGGAACTGACGGACGGAGGCTCGTCACGATGTCGACCGCGACAGCGGGCGGCGCGGCGGCCCCTGGCCCCGTACCGCCCGCCGCACCGCCCGAGAAGAAGCACAGGAGCGTGCTGGGCACCCGGCCGTGGGTGGCGGCCTGCTTCCTGCTGCCCGCGCTGGCGCTGCTCGGCGCCCTCGTCGTCTACCCCATCGGCTATTCGGTCTACCGCAGCCTCTTCGACGCCTCCGGCAACGGCTTCGTGGGCGTCGACAACTACCAGGAGGTCTTCACCGACGAACGCATCCGCACGGCGCTGAAGAACAACGTCATCTGGGTGGTGGTGGCGCCCTCGGTGGCCACCGCCCTGGGGCTGATCTTCGCGGTGCTCACCGAACGGGTGCGCTGGGGAACGGCGTTCAAGCTGGTGGTCTTCATGCCGATGGCCATCTCGATGCTGGCCGCGGGCATCATCTTCCGGCTGGTGTACGAGCAGGACCCGGACCGCGGCGTCGCCAACGCGGTGTGGGTGTCGGTGCACGACACCTTCGCCGGCACGTCGGCGTTCCCGGGCGCGCATCCCCGCCCGGACGCCGGGCTGGCGTCGACGTCGGAGGGCTCGTTCACGACCGAGGCGACGGTCTCCGCCGGCAGCCCGGTCGCGCTGCCGCTGGTGGCGGTGAAGCCGTCGGACGTGAGCGGCGCGGCGCAGGCGGCGCCGGCCCGCGCGGTGGCCGGGAAGGTCACCGGCACGGTCTGGCGGGACGTCGTGCGGGGCGGCGGCGGCACGGACGGAAAGGTCGATCCGAGTGAGAACGCGCTCAAGGGCGTCACGGTCGAGGCCGTGAAGGACGGGCGTACGGTCGCCGAGGCGAAGACCTCCGCCGACGGTACGTTTACGCTGCCGGCGTCCGCCGACGGGGCGCTGCTCCGCCTGCCGGGCAGCAACTTCGCCGCCCCGTACAACGGCATCGACTGGCTCGGTCCCTCCCTGGTCACCCCGGCCATCATCGGCAGCTATGTGTGGATGTGGGCGGGGTTCGCGATGGTCCTGATCGCGGCGGGGCTGGCGAGCGTGCCGCGGGAGCTGATGGAGGCGGCGCGGGTGGACGGGGCGAACGAGTGGCAGGTCTTCCGCCGGGTCACGGTGCCGCTGCTGGCTCCGGTGCTGGCGGTCGTCATGGTCACGCTCATGATCAACGTGCTGAAGATCTTCGACCTCGTCTACATCATCGCGCCGGGCAACAGCCTCGACAACGCCAATGTGCTCGCGCTCCAGCTCTACCAGTCGTCCTTCGGCACCGACGTCAACCAGGGCATCGGCAGCGCCATCGCCGTCTTCCTGCTGCTGCTCGTGCTGCCGGTGATGCTGATCAACATCCGGCGGATGCGAAGGGAGCGCAGGCGATGACCGGCGTGAACACGGCCGTGGTGAACACCACGGTACGGGCGAAGCGGTCGCTGCCGTCGCGGATCGCGGCGCGGGTGAGCGGCGGCGTGATGCGGGTCGTGCTGATCCTCGTCGGCCTCTTCTGGCTGATGCCGACGGTGGGCCTGCTGATCTCCTCGCTGCGCGACCGTTCCGACATCGCGGCCACGGGGTGGTGGAAGGTCTTCAGCCACCCGGCGCAGCTGACCTTCGACAGCTACAGCACCCTCCTGAACAACGACAAGGTCACGCACTCGCTGCTGACCACGGCGCTGATCACGGTCCCCGCGACGCTGCTGGTCGTGATCATCGGCGCGCTCGCCGGGTACGCCTTCGCCTGGCTCGAATTCCCGGGCCGCGACTGGTGGTTCATGGTCGTGGTGGGGCTGCTCGTGGTGCCCGTGCAGGTCGCGCTCGTACCGGTCGCGAAGCTCTTCAACGCGGTGGGGATCTTCGAGACGACGCCGGGCGTGGTGCTCTTCCACACGGCCTTCGGGCTGCCCTTCGCGATCTTCCTGCTGCGGAACTTCTTCGCGGAGATCCCCCGCGAGCTGCTGGAGGCGGCCCGGCTCGACGGGGCGGGCGAGGTGCGGCTGTTCACGCGGGTGGTGCTGCCGCTCGGCGGCCCGGCCATCGCCTCGCTCGGCATCTTCCAGTTCCTGTGGGTGTGGAACGACATGCTGATCGCGCTGATCTTCGCGGACAGCGGCGACCCGCCGATCACGGTCGCCCTCCAGCAGCAGGTCCGGCAGTTCGGCAGCAACATCGACGTCCTCGCGCCCGGCGCGTTCCTGTCGATGATCGTTCCGCTGGCCGTCTTCTTCGCCTTCCAGCGGCAGTTCGTGAGCGGGGTGATGGCGGGCGCGGTGAAGTGAGGGCGGCAGAGGCGCGGGACGGGGCGGCAACCGGGCGTTCACCCGTGGGCCACCGGCCGATCACCGGGCGGTGCTCCGGCGGCTCACCCGATCGGCCCAGTCGAGGGTGACCGTAACGCCGATGGGGAGTTGAACCGTTCGCCCCGTACCCCATCGTCCGCCCGGAAAGGGATGAATTCCCGCCATGTCGCCCCGGCTCACCGTCGTCGTCCCCGTCCATAACGGCGCCGAGCACCTGTGGGAGTGCCTGGCCTCGGTGGCCGCGCAGACCCTGCGCGAGCTGGACGTGGTGGTGGTCGACGACGGGTCCACGGACGCGGGCCCGGATATCGCGCGGGCCTTCGCGGAGCGCGACGAACGCTTCCGCCTCGTGCGCCAGCACAACTACGGTACGGGCCACGCGCGCAACACCGGGACCCGGCACGCCGCGCCGGGCACGGAGTACCTGGCGTTCGCGGACAGCGCCGACGTGCTGCCGAGACGCGCGTACGAGCGGCTGGTCGGCCTCCTCGACGGGTCCGGCTCCGACTTCGCGACCGGCAACGTCTACCGGCTCACGGCGGCGGGCCGCAGCCAGGCGTGGCAGCACCGGCATCTGAGGCGCACCCGGACCGCCACCCACATCACCGAGGACCTCGGCCTGCTGTCCGACCACACCGCCTGGAACAAGGTGTTCCGCCGCACCTTCTGGGACCGCCACCACCTCGCCTTCCCCGAGGGCGTGCTGTACGAGGACACCCCGCTGACCATCCCGGCGCACTTCCTCGCCGAGGCCGTGGACGTCCTGCACGAACACGTCTACTACTGGCGCGTCCGCGAGGGCGCCGGACCCCGGCGGCGCACCGACCCCCAGGTGGTGATCGACCGCATCGCCTCCGTCGACCACGTCTCGCGCTTCCTCGCCGACCCCGCCAACACCCGCTGGTCGGCGCATAAACGGGACTACGACCGCTCGGTGCTCACCGAGGACCTGACGCACTTCGTCGACCGGCTGCCGACGGCGGGCGCCGACTACCGCGACGCCTTCATGGACCGGGCACGGGACTGGGCGGGCCGCGTCGACCCGGAGCTCTTCAAGGAACTCCCCGTCGACCTGCGCGTCAAGTGGCAGCTGATCAGGGAGCGGCGGCTCGCGGAGCTGATCGCCGTCCTCGAATACGAGCGGCGCAACGCCTCCGGCTTCCTCGTCCAGGGCCTGCCGCTGCGCAAGCGCGCCGTGCTGCCCGGCGCGGACGGCACGCCCGTACCGCTGCCGGCGTCCGTCACCCGGCTCACGTCCGAGGACTTCCCGGTACGGGCCGGGGTCCGCGAAATCCTGTGGCGCGACGAGAAGTTGGTGATCCGCGGCTACGCGTACATCCGCAACATCGGCGCCCCCTCCCGGCTGCGGGCCCTCAAGACGGCGCTGGTGAGGTCCGGCCGGCACCGGCTGCTGGTACCGCTGCGGACCGTCCACATGCCGGAGGCGACCCACAACTCCCGGCAGGAGCAGCACTGCTACGACTGGTCCGGCTTCGAGATCACCGTCGATCCCGAGCGGCTCGCGGGCGACGAGCGGTGGCGGCCCGGCCGCTGGCACGTCGACGTGGTCGTCGCCGCGTCCGGCGTGGTCCGCCGGGCCCCGCTGCGCTCGCTGGGCACCGGCTCCGGCGCGTGGCCGCCGCCCGGCGAACTCGGCGACGGCACCCGGCTGGTGCCCTGGTTCAAGAACGGCCGCCTGCTGTTGTCGGTGGAGTGGGCCGAGCGGCGGCTGACGAGCCACCGGGCGGTGGGCGGCGGGGAGATCGAGCTGGACATCACGGACGAGTCGGCCCGCGAGCCGGTCGCGCTCCGGCTCACCCACCGCGGCTCCGGAACGGTCCTCGAATCCCCGGTGACCTGCCGCCTCGACGACTACGAGGGCGTACGGGCCACCGCCCGGATCCGCCTCGCCGACCTCACCGCGGCCCGGCCCGCGCCCGGCGAGCACCCCAAGGAGGTGCGGCTGCGCGACACCTCGTCCTGGGACCCGGTGCTCGTGCTCGCCGACTCCCGCACCGCCCGCATCGCCACCGCCGCCGCCCCGCGCCCCGGCCGCTACCCGCTGGCCGACGGCCGGGAGCTGGTCGTCGCCGCCACCGCCGACGAGTACCTCGTCCTGCACGACCGCACCCCGCAGCCCATCGCGGACCGCGTCGCCTGGCAGGACGACGGCTCCCTGACCGTCGAGGGCGAGCTGCCCGCCGCGGCCCCCGCCGAGCTGGAACTGGTCCTGCGGCACAGCACCCACGCGGCTGAAGTGACGTTCCCTTGCGAGCGGCGCGACGCGGACGGCGGGGCCCGGGACGGCAAGGGCACGGCCTCGGACGAGGCGACGGGACCCGCCGAGCGGCCTCCAGCACCGGGGCGCGCCGGGCCCGCGGCGGTCTGCGGCGGCTGCTGCGAGTGCGGGGGCCGCGCCCCCGAGGGCAGGGCGGCCGCGTGGGCGGGCCACCGCTTCGCCGCCGCGCTGCGGCCGGGGGCGGCGCCCGCGCCGAGCGGGACGGCGCCGCTGCGGGAGGGCCGCTGGTATCTGTACCTGCGGGGGCGCGCGGGGGGTACGGGGGGCGTACGGGACGCGGGCGAGGGGATGCCCGTACGGCTCGCGCCGGAGCTGTTCGCGGGGCTCCCGGAGGCCCGTACCGTCGGCGGCAAGACCGTCACCGTCGACCGCCGCTTCCACGACCGGGTCTTCCTGGAGGCAGGGTCCGCCGTACCGCTCGCGGACCGGGGCCCGTACCGGCAGCGGCTGCTGCGGGAGCGGACCTACCCGGCGCGGACCGCCCTCCCGCTGCGCGACACGGTGCTCTACTGCAGCTTCGGGGGCCGCCGGTACTCCGACTCCCCGCGCGCGGTCCACGAGGAGCTGGTGCGGCGCGGCACGGACGTCGAGCACCTATGGGTGGTGCGCGACCTGCAGTTCGAGGTGCCGCCCACGGCCCGCGCGCTGGTCCTCGGCAGCGCCGAGTGGTACGAGGCGCTCGCCCGCAGCCGGCGGATCGTCACCAACACCCACCTGCCGCCGTGGTTCCGCCGCCGGGAGGGCCAGTACGTCCTCCAGACCTGGCATGGCACCCCGCTCAAACGTATCGGCACAGACCTCGCCGGGACGCTCTGCGCCGAACTCGCGCCGCCCGGCCCGGCCCCGGACCCGGAGGCGCAGTGGTCCGCCCTGCTGTCGGCCAACCCGCACAGCACCCGCGTCTTCCGGCGCGCCCTCGGCTACCGGGGCGAGATCGCCGAGACCGGGCTCCCGCGCACCGACGCGTTCTTCGCCGCCGACCGCGCCGAGCGCGCCGCCGCGCTGCGCCGCCGGCTGGGCATCCCGCGCGGCAAGCGCGTCGTCCTGTACGCGCCCACGCAGCGCGACGAACGCGCCTACGACGCCGGCCACTACCGCCTGCACCTCCCCCTGGACGTGGCCCGCGCCGAGGCCGCGCTCGGCGCCGACCACATCTTGCTCGTCCGCAGCCACCCCCTGGTGGCCGACCAGGTGCCGGCCCGCCGCGGCCCGTTCCTGCGCGACGTCTCGGCCCACCCCGACGCCGCCGCCGTGCTGCTCGCCGCGGACGTCCTGGTCACCGACTACTCCTCGCTGGCCGTCGACTTCGCCAACACCGGCCGCCCGCTGCTCTACCTCACCCCCGACCTGGCCCGCTACCGCGACACCGTCCGCGGCTTCACCGTCGACTTCGAGTCCGAGGCCCCCGGCCCGCAGCTGACGAACACGGACGAACTCGTCGACGCGCTGCGCGACGTGGAGGCGGTGGCCGACCACTACGCGACGGCGTACGGGCGCTTCCGCGCCGCGTACTGCCCGCGGGACGACGGCGGGGCGACGACGCGGGCGGTGGACGGGCTGCTGTCGGCGGTGCCGTGAGGGCGCGCGGCTCCCTTTGACGGCGCATCGGGGACGTCCGTACGCCGCGCTGCGCGTGCGGGCGGGCTGCCCCCGGAGAGGACGCGCGTCTAGCGCTCGGCCGGGTGGCTGCGCCTCGGCGGGACATCGCCGGTGAAGTACGTCCGGCGCGCGCCGGGCCCCTGGCCGGGCCGCATTTCCCTGACGGGCAGTCAGCGACCTACGTACGGCGCGACGCGAGCAGCGCGACCCGGTGCCGCCCGACGGGTCGTCAGCGCCGCACGTACAGCGCCACCGCCCCGCCCCGCACGTACACCACCGACTTCCGGACGAAGAGGCTGTCGAGCACGGCGGCGCGGGTCCCGTCGCCGCCGTCGCCGGCGCCGGGGGCCGAGACCACCCATACCCGGTCCAGCCCGGTCAGCCGGGTGCGCAGTTCGGCCGCGTCGGCATCGGCGCCGTAGAGGGTGCCGGTGGCCGCTCCGGTACGCAGCAGCGTCGCGTCGCGTACGCCGGTGAAGGCGCGCGGATAGGCGAGGGCGACCCTGCGTTCGTACGACGGGAAGAAGAGCGCCGTGTCGCCGGGCTTCGCGACCCGCGCGAAGGCGGAGGCGACAGCCCCCAGGTCGTCCGCCCGGCTCGTGGGCAGGCGCTCGCGCTGCTGGATCGGCAGCTGCCAGTACAGGGAGGCGGCGATGGCTGCCGCGCCGGCCGCCGTCACCGTCCGGCGCCACGGCAGCCGCCCCGCGAGGGGCCCCGCCAGCCGCTCCGCCCCGGCCGCGGCGAGCAGCGGCAGCCCGGCGAGGGCGTGGAGGAGATAGCGGTCGAGGAAGACCGGACGCCACTGGGCGGCGGCGAAGAGCAGGGCGGGCGGTACGAGGGCGAGGGGCAGGGCCACGGCGGTCAGGTCCAGTCGGCCGGGTCGGGCCCGTACGACGGCGACGGCCACGAGCAGCAGGTTCACGGCCAGCACGAGGGAGCTCGGGCCGGCGAACTCGCGCAGCAGCGCCCCGGCATCGGCGAGGTGCGGCGTCCTCATCCAGGAGATCTGACCGCTCTGCCGCAGCGAGAGCAGAGCCAGTGGCACGAGCGCCGCCACCGCGGTGCCGGCCGCCAGGCCCCAGCCGCGCCAGGTCCGCGCGGGCGCGCGGCAGAGCAGCAGGGTCGCGGCGTGCGCGGCGAGGAGCAGCACCGCGAACTCGTGCAGGCAGAACGTCACGGCGCACACCGCGCCGTAGGCGGCCCAGCCACCGCCGGCGGCCCCCGAGGCGGAAGGCGACCCGACAGTCCGGGCGCCCGGGCCGCTTCCCGAACCGACGCCCCGGACCCCCGCACCGGCAGACGGCCCGACGGTCCGGACCCCCGAGGCGGGGTACGGCCCGACGCCCCGGACCACCCCCGAGCCGGGAGGCGACCCGGCCGCGCGGACCAGCAGCCAGGTGGCGAGCGCCGCGCCGGCCGCGACCAGCGCGTACGAGCGGCCTTCCTGCGCGTAATGGCTGGTCAGCGGCGTGGTGGCGTACAGCAGTCCGGCCCATAGGCCGACCCGCGGCCGGGCCAGGCGGCAGCCGATGGCGGCGACGAGCCCGGCGGCGCACGCGGCGCCCAGGACGGACGGGAGCCGCAGTGCGACCTCGTCGGCGAGGCTGCCGCGGACGGCGAGGACGCCGTGCATCAGCAGGTAGTAGAGGCCGTGCACGGCGTCGACGTGGCCGAGGGCGTGCCACAGCTCGGGCAGCGAGCGCCGGGCCAGCTGGAAGGTCGCGCCCTCGTCCCGCCACATCGTGCCCCGGTCCAGGCCCCACAGTCCGAGGCCGAGCATGACGGCGGCGGGCAGCAGGACGGCGGCGGCAGCGGCCCGCCGGGAGGGCGCGGCGGCGCGGGGGTCGTGGTCGGCGGGGAGGGGCCGTACGCGCCCGGCGGCCGTCGCCGCCGGTGCGGTGAATCCGTACATGGAACGATTCTGCGGACCTAATCCCACTATCCGCTCATATGACAGGCACGGGCCGCCCGGCGAAAACCGGGCGGCCCGTAGTTCTCATGCGGCGGCTACCGCGAGGACATTCCGCGTTAGCCGCGCGTACGCGACATCAGCCGCGTACGGGCGACATCAGCTGTGCGTGCGCAGCATCGTCCGCATCGTCCGCATGGCGACCGACAGGTTCGCCAGGTCGAAGGCGTCCGACCCCTGGATCTCGTCCAGCGTCGTCCGCGCCCGGCCCAGGATCGCCGCGTTCTTCTCCTCCCACGCCTTGAACCGCTGCTCGGTCGTCGAGGAGCCGTTGCCCGCCGCCAGCACATCGGCGGTGAGCGCCGCGTGCGCCGCGTACAGGTCCTCGCGGATGGAGGCGCGGGCCATCGACTGCCACCGGTCGGCGCGCGGCAGCTCGATGATCCGGTCCATCAGCTTGGTGATCGACAGCCGGTCGCCGACGTCGTAGTAGACCTCCGCGACGGCCAGTGCCTCCTTGCCCGTACGGTCCGCGATGGCGACGATGTCCAGCGCCGGGAAGACCGACGAGAACCCGGCGACCCGCTCCGAGAGCTCCGCCGGCACCCCCGCCTCGACGAGCTCGTCGCGGATGGACTGCCACCAGACCTGGTCCGCGCCGCGCAGCAGCTTCGGCAGCTCGGCCCAGACGCCCCGCACCCCGTCCTTGAAGAACTCGATGGTCTCGGCGAGCTGTACCGGCTGCGGCCGGTTGTTGAGCAGCCACCGGGTGCCGCGCTCGACGAGGCGGCGCGAGTGCAGCCGGATGCGGGTCTGGACGTCGGCGGGCACCTCGTTGTCGAGGGCCTCGACCTCGTCCCAGACGGCATTGAGCCCGAAGATCTCGCGGGCCGCGGCCTGGGCCCGCACGATCTCCTCCAGCGAGGCCCCGGTCTCCTCCCGCAGCCGGTGCAGGAAGGTCGAGCCGCCGCTGTTGACGGTGTCGTTGACCAGCACCGTCGTGATGATCTCGCGGCGCAGCGCGTGCTTGTCGATCCGCTCGCCGAACGCGTCCCGCAGCTCCTGCGGGAAGTAGGCGTGCAGCAGCCACTGCAGGTACTCGTCGTCCGGCAGCCCGGTGGCCAGCAGCTCCTTGGACGCCGTGATCTTGATGTAGGCGAGCAGGACCGCCAGCTCCGGCTGGGTCAGACCGCGGCCGGCGCTGACCCGCTCGCGGATCTGCCGGTCGGTGGGCAGGAACTCCAGCGCGCGGTCCAGGTGCCCGTCGCGCACCAGGCGGCGGATGATCCGCTGGTGGGCGTGGAGCAGGCTGGGCGCCTGGGCGACCGCGTTGGACAGCGCCACGTTCTGCGCGTAGTTGTTCCGCAGCACCAGCGCGCCGACCTCGTCGGTCATCTGCGCGAGGGTCTTGTTGCGGTGCTTGACCGTGAGGTCCCCGTCCGCGACGGCCGTGTTCAGCAGGACCTTGATGTTCACCTCGTGGTCCGAGGTGTCCACGCCCGCGCTGTTGTCGATCGCGTCCGTGTTGATCCGGCCGCCGGTGGACTCCGGGCCGCCGACCAGCGCGAACTCGATGCGGCCGAGCTGGGTCAGGCCCAGGTTCCCGCCCTCGCCGACGACGTGCACCCGCAGGTCCGCGCCGTCCACCCGGATCGCGTCGTTGGCCTTGTCGCCGACGTCCGCGTGCGTCTCGGTGGACGCCTTGACGTACGTGCCGATGCCGCCGTTCCAGAGCAGGTCGACCTGCGCCTTGAGGATCGCCTTCATCAGCTCGGCGGGGGTCATCTTGGAGACGCCCGCCGCGATGCCGAGGGCCTCCCGCACCTGCGCGTTGACCGGGATGGACTTGGCCGAGCGCGGGTGGACGCCGCCGCCCTTGGAGAGCAGCTCGGTGTTGTAGTCGGCCCAGGACGAGCGCGGCAGCTCGAAGAGGCGGCGGCGCTCGGCGTACGAGGTGGCCGCGTCCGGGTTCGGGTCGAGGAAGATGTGCCGGTGGTCGAAGGCGGCCACCAGCCGGATGTGCTCGGAGAGCAGCATGCCGTTGCCGAACACGTCGCCGGACATGTCGCCGACGCCGACGACCGTGAAGTCCTCGCGCTGCGTGTCGTGGCCCAGCTCCCGGAAGTGCCGCTTGACGGACTCCCAGGCGCCGCGGGCGGTGATGCCCATGCCCTTGTGGTCGTAGCCCGCCGAGCCGCCGGAGGCGAAGGCGTCGCCGAGCCAGAAGCCGTACGACTCGGCGACCTCGTTGGCGATGTCGGAGAAGGTCGCGGTGCCCTTGTCGGCGGCGACGACGAGGTACGTGTCGTCCTCGTCGTGCCGGACGACGCCCTTGGGGTGCACGACCTCGCCGCCGACCAGGTTGTCGGTGATGTCGAGCAGACCGGAGATGAACGTCTTGTAGCAGGCGACGCCCTCGGCCAGCCACGCGTCGCGGTCCACGGCCGGGTCGGGCAGCCGCTTGCCGACGAAGCCGCCCTTCGCGCCGACCGGCACGATGACGGTGTTCTTCACCATCTGCGCCTTGACCAGGCCGAGCACCTCGGTACGGAAGTCCTCGCGCCGGTCGGACCAGCGCAGCCCGCCGCGCGCGACCTTGCCGAACCGCAGGTGCACGCCCTCGACGCGGGGCGAGTACACCCAGATCTCGTACGCGGGCCGGGGCGCGGGCAGGTCCGGGATGGCCTGCGGGTCGAGCTTGATGGAGAGGTAGCCGTGCGGCCGGCCGTCCTCGCCCAGCTGGAAGTGGTTGGTGCGCAGGGTGGCCTTGATGACGGTGAGGAAGGAGCGCAGGATGCGGTCTTCGTCCAGCGACACGACCTGGTCGAGCGCACCGTCCAGCTCCTCCAGCAGGCCGTCGATCAGCTCGTGCCCGGCGCGCTGCCGCTCGGGGGCCATCCGGGCCTCGAAGAGGTTCATCAGCAGCCGCGTGGTGTGCACGTTGGTGCTGAGGGTGTCCTCCATGTACGCCTGGCTGAACGTCGACCCGGCCTGCCGCAGGTACTTCGCGTACGCGCGCAGCACCATCGCCTGCCGCCAGTCGAGACCGGCCCGCAGCACCAGGTTGTTGAAGTTGTCGTTCTCCGCCCGGCCGGTCCACACCGCCGCGAAGGCGTCCTGGAACCGCTCGCGCGCGTCGTCGCCCGCGATGTGCTCGGGCATCCGCAGCCCGAAGTCGTAGATCCACGCGGTGGTCCGGTCCGAGCAGCGCAGCTCGTACGGGCGCTCGTCGACGACCTCGACGCCGAGCCGCTGGAGCACGGGCAGCACCGCGGAGAGCGAGACCGGCTCACCCGTGCGGTAGATCTTGAAGCGGCGCTCACCGGCGGTCGCGCCCACCGGCTCGTACAGGCTGAGCGCGAAGTCGTGGTCGCCGCCCGCCGTGGTGAGCTTCTCCAGGTGCTGGAGGTCGGAGACCGCGGCGCGCGGCGAGTGGTCGGCCTTGTAGCCCTCGGGGAACGCCTGGCCGTAGCGGCGCAGCAGCTCCGCGGCGCGCTCCTCGCCGACCTCCGCGGTCAGCGCCTCGGCGAAGCCGTCGGCCCAGGACCGGGCGGCCTCCACCAGCCGGGTCTCGATGCGGTCGACGTCGGCGTCGGTGAGCTCCTGGAGCGCGGCGCCCGGCTCGACGCGGACGACGAAGTGCAGCCGGGAGAGGACCGACTCGGTGTTCCACGCCGTGTAGTCGACGCTGGTGCCGCCGAGCTCCTCCTTGAGGATGTCGATCAGCCGCAGCCGCACGCCGGTGGTGTAGCGGTCGCGGGGCAGGTAGACGAGGGCGGAGTAGTAGCGCCCGTACTCGTCCTGGCGCAGGAACAGCCGCAGCCGGCGGCGCTCCTGGAGGTAGAGGACGGAGGTCGCGATGGAGCGCAGCTCGTCGGCCGGGGTCTGGAACAGCTCGTCGCGCGGGTAGGTCTCCAGGATCTGGAGCAGGTCGCGGCCGTCGTGGCTGTCCGGCGTGAAGCCCGCGTCCGCGAGGACCTGCGCGACCTTGCGGCGCACGACCGGCACGCGGCGTACGGACTCGGTGTACGCGGCCGAGGAGAACAGCCCCAGGAAGCGGCGCTCGCCGATGACATTGCCCTCGGCGTCGAACTTCTTCACCCCGACGTAGTCGAGGTAGGAGGGGCGGTGCACGGTGGCGCGGCTGTTGGCCTTGGTCAGGACGAGCAGCTTGTGCTCACGGGCCTTGGCGCGGGCATCGGCGGGCAGCCGGCTGAAGGACGGCGACGCCGGGCGGGAGAGGTGGGAGTGGGGGCCGGCGTGGTGGCCCTCGTTCTGGTGCGAGGGGTCGGCGCGCAGGATGCCGAGGCCGGTGCCGGGGACGGCGGTGAGCGCGTCCTCCTCGTCGCCGTCGGCCTCGGCCGTCACCAGCTCGTACTCGCGGTAGCCGAGGAAGGTGAAGTGGTCGGCGGCGAGCCAGCGCAGCAGTTCCTGGGCCTCGGTGACGTCCTGCTGGTCGACGTCGTCGGTCGGCTCGGCGGGCAGCCCGTCGGCGAGGCGCTCGGCGGCCTCCCGCATCTTCTGCCAGTCCTCGACGGTCTCGCGGACGTCGGACAGGACGCGCAGCAGGTCGGCGGTGATCTGCTTGAGGTCGCCGCGGTCGGTCTCGCGGTCGATCTCGACGTGGATCCAGGACTCGGTCAGGGCGTCATGCGGAAGGGCGTCCCGGCGCACGCCGTGGCCGTCGCAGTCGTTGCCGATGATCTCCAGGAGCTTGCCGGTCACATCGCGGCGGACGATCACCTGCGGGTGGATCACGATATGGATGCCGCGGCCCTGGCGGGACAGCTCATTGGTGACGGAGTCCACAAGGAACGGCATGTCGTCGGTGACGACCTCGACGACGGAGTGGCTGCACGTCCAGCCGTTCTCCTCGACCGTCGGGGTGTGCACCCGGACGTTCGCCGTGCCCTGCGGCCTGGTTTCAGCCAGCCGGTAGTGGGAAAGTGCAGCACCGAAGACGTCGACCGGGTCGCGGCCGCTGAGGTCTTCTGGAGCAGTGTGCAGGTAGTAGCGCTGGAGGTACGCGGTAAGGGTCTCCGGGTCGAGACCCTGCACCGGATGTGGACTCCCGGCGGGGGTGGTCTCGGCGACCCGGGCGGCCCGTGCGAGCAGCTCGGCCTTGGCTTCGTCCAGCTTGGTCTGCATGTCCTCTGGCTCCTGTCGCGCGCCGTTGCGTGACATCGATGGCGGTGGCATCACGCCGCGGCACGGGGTGTCCGGTCGTAATCGACGTTATGCCGGAATGAGGGAAGACCGGACCGTTCTCGGCCAATTTCGGGGAACGCGCCCGGTCGGAGAAATCAGCGGCTGCCCGGGCACGGTGGTGCTCCGGGCGCAGGGCAGGGGCCTCGTCGCCCCCGCGAGATATCGCGCTGATCACCCAGTAAGGCTATCGCTCCTGACCGGGGACCCGTCACGGGCCGTTTGTGTACAAAACCGAGGGCCCGACTTCGACGTTCTGGACAGCGACGCAGGCCACATCCACACTCTTGACAAGGACCGGCTCTGACAGCACGGAGGTGGACGCCATGACGGCGAGGATCCTGATCGTGACGGGGGACGCGGCCGAGTCCCTGGAGGTGCTCTACCCGTACCAGCGGCTGCGCGAGGAGGGGTACGAGGTCCACATCGCCGCCCCCACCCGCAAGAAGCTGCGGTTCGTGGTGCACGACTTCGAGGACGGCTTCGACACCTACACCGAGAAGCCCGGCTACACCTGGCCCGCCGACCTCGCCTTCACGGAGGTGGACCCCGGCGCGTACGCGGCGCTGGTCGTGCCGGGCGGACGGGCGCCGGAGTACCTGCGCAACGACGCCGAGCTGCGCAAGATCCTCAAAGCCTTCTTCGACGCCGACAAGCCCGTGGCCCAGATCTGCCACGGCCCCCTGATCACCGCCGCTGTGGGCAGCCTCGGCGGCCGCCGCGTCACGTCCTACCCGGCCCTCGAACTGGACATGCAGGCCGCGGGCGCCGAATTCCAGGACGCGGAGGTGGTCGTCGACGGCACCATGGTCTCTTCCCGAGCCTGGCCGGACCACTCGGCCTGGATGCGCGAATTCCTGAAAGTGCTACGAGCAAAGGCCCCGGTAACCCGGTAGAGCCCGTCCGGCGCTTGAGGACACCCACGACCCGAGCGCGCCCACAACACCCGCCCAATCCAGCCCGTCCGGTGCTTGAGGACATCGGTGCCCCGCGCTCCCCCACCCACGCCCGCCCAATCCAGCCCGTCCGGCGCTTGAGGACACAGTGACGTGGGCCTCCACGTGGCCGCACCATTCCAGCCCGTCCGGCGTTTGAGGACACAGTGACGTGGGCCTCCACGTGGCCGCACCATCCCAGCCCGTCCGGCGCTTGAGGACACCCGCAACCCGCACACGCCCACAACGCCCGCCCACCCCAGCCCGTCCGGCGCTTGAGGACCGGGGTCCGGGGCGGAGCCCCGTAAGCCCGTCCGGCCGAGGACACGTCATTGGTGGGCGGAAGCCACCAACCCCTCCGCCACAGCCACCGCCTCAGCCAGACTGTCCACCACAGGAACCCCGGCCTCCGCCAAGCTGGCCCGACTATGGCTCCCCCCGGAATAAAGCACCGCCAAAGCCCCCGCCCCCCGCGCAGCCTCGGCGTCGTCGAGCGCGTCCCCGATCACCACCGTGCGCCCCGCCCGCACCCCCTCCAGCTCCCGCTCCAGCTCGGCGAGATGCCGCCCCATGTACTCCGTCTTGCTGCCCCCGGACGGCCCCCGCCGCCCCTCCACCCGCACGAATCGCGGCTCGATCCCGAACCCCCGCACCAGCGGAACCAAGTCATCGTGGCCGTGCATGGACAGGATCGACTGCGTGCCGCCCGCCCCCTGCCAGCTCTCCAGCAGCGCCTCGGCCCCCTCGGCCAGCGCGCAGCGCTCCATGTGCCCCCGGTAGTGCCGGTGGAAGACGACGTCCATGTGGTCCCACTCCGCCTGAGTGGGGAGGCGCCCCAGCAGCCGCTCGTAGAAACGCGGAATCGGCACGCGGTACAGCTCGCGGTAGCGGTCCAGCGTGATCGGCTCAAGCCCGATCTCCGCGAAGGCGGCATTCGTCGCCGACATCACCGCGTCGATGTCGTGGAAGAGCGTGCCGTTCCAGTCCCAGACGATGTGTGCAGTGCGCATCCTCATGTCCAGACGGTACCCAGTGGCAGCCGGCGGCAGCCGACGGCGGCGGGTCAGCCGACGATGGTCGGGATCTCCTGCGTCGCGAACCAGAGCAGCTCATGGTCCTCGGCCCCGTCCACCGTGAACTGCGCGTCGTCGTCGCCGTGATCCGCGGCGCCGAGCGCGGCGGCAGCCGCCGTGACGTCCGCCTCGGCCTCGTCGGCGTCCACGTGCACCGCGGCGGCCTTGGACAGCGGCACCGCCGAGGCGAGCCGCACCTCGCCGACCGAGGACTGGTCGAGCCCGCGGTCCGGGTCGGCCACCGCCTCCTTGTCCGGCACGTCGACGGCGACGACGACGCGCTTGCGGGCCGCCGCCGGATCGGCGGCGAGGCGGCGCAGGGACGCCTGCGCGGCGCGGCTGAGGGCCGCGTACTCCAGCTCCTCGATGTCGTCGGAGACGTACCACTCGCGCAGGGCGGGGGTGACGGCGTAGGCGTGCAGCGGGGCCGGGCCGACCTCGCCCGCCTTGTGTGCCGCGGCGAGGCCGGGGAGGGTCAGAGGGACGTAGACGCGCATGACCGCCGCTTTCCTCAAGGCTTACGAATACTGGGCCAGCATACGGGCGTGCGTCCCCCTTCGGGGTGCCGGGACGTACGCGGTGCGGACGCCCGTACGCCCCCTGTGAGCTGCCCGCTCACACCGGCGAAACGTCACGGCCGCCGCCCGGCCGCCCCTGATAGGTGAATTGCCGGGGAAACCGGGGCTGCCCTCCGCGCCCTTGCCGCCGCCGGAAGGGCGCGGATAGAAGACTCCCGACACAAGCTACTGCCCGGTATCACCACCGGACCGGCCCGACGGGGGCGAACAGCGTGCACAGGACGACGAGCAGGCCAACGAGCAGGACGACAAGCAAGACGCCGACCAGGACGACGACCAGGCCACCGGCCGACAGGACCGGCAACGGCAGGCCCGCCGGCAGCAGGCCCGGCGGCCCCACCGCCCCGCCCCGTCGCGGCGACCGCCGCGGCGACGCCCGACGCCCCGCCGCCGCCCTCGCGGCCCGGCGGCGCGAGCGCGAGCTGCTGCCCCGCTACTGGTTCGCCAACCGCCTCCTGCTCACCCTCAGCGGCCAGCGGCCCGCCCACTGGATGCTCGGCCACACCCTGGGCGCCGCCTACGACCGGATCGTCGAGCTGGCCCCGCAGGCCCCGCTGCGGCCCGCCGCGCCGGGCGGCAGCACCCCGGTCGTACGGTACTGCGACGAGTTCAGCCCCCGGTCCGGAGTGATCGAGGCGTTCGCCCGTATCGCCTCCGGCGACCGCGTACGGGCGCTGGCCTTCCGCCTGGAGCGCGGCGCGGACGAACGCTGGCGCTGCTCGGCGGTGGAACTGGGCGAACCCGCCCGCACCTGAACGCCCGTCCCCGCCGGCAGACGACGACGCGGGGCGGGACACGGAAGAATCCCGTGTCCCGCCCCGCGTCCGACGTGCCGTATCGGCTACTTCTTACGACGCCGCCCGCCGCCGTTGCCGCCCTTCTGGGCCTTGCGGCGCTCGGCGCGCGTCAGACCGTCCGACTCGGACCGGGGCGGGGCGTCGGAACTGGCGAAGTCGCCCTCCACGACGCCGCCCTCGCCGTCCACGGTCGGGGCGGAGAAGTGCAGCCGGTCCGGGCGCTGCGGCGCGTCGAGCCCCTTGGCGTGGATCTCGGGCCGCTGCCCCGCCGGCACCGCGTCCTGGACGTCCTTCTCCAGCGACGTCGGCTCCTGCGCGCTCTCGACCGGGACCTCCTCGACCTGCTGCTCGACCTGGACCTCCAGGTTGAACAGGTAGCCGACGGACTCCTCCTTGATGCCGTCCATCATGGCGTTGAACATGTCGAAGCCCTCGCGCTGGTACTCGACCAGCGGGTCCTTCTGGGCCATGGCGCGCAGGCCGATGCCCTCCTGGAGGTAGTCCATCTCGTAGAGGTGCTCGCGCCACTTGCGGTCCAGTACGGACAGCACGACGCGGCGCTCCAGCTCGCGCATGATGTCGGAGCCCAGCTCCTCCTCGCGCGCCTCGTACTGGGCGTAGATGTCGTCGGTGATGGACTCGGTGATGAAGTCGGCGGTGATGCCCGCGCGGTCGCCGGCCGCCTCCTCCAGCTCCTCCACCGTGACCTTCACCGGGTAGAGCTGCTTGAACGCGCTCCACAGCCGGTCGAGGTCCCACTCCTCGGCGAAGCCCTCGACGGTCTCCGCCTGGACGTACGCCTCGATGGTGTCGTCCATGAAGTGCTTGATCTGCTCGTGCAGGTCCTCGCCCTCCAGGACGCGGCGGCGCTCGCCGTAGATGACCTCGCGCTGGCGGTTGAGGACCTCGTCGTACTTCAGGACGTTCTTACGGGTCTCGAAGTTCTGCTGCTCGACCTGGGACTGCGCCGAGGCGATGGCGCGGGTGACCATCTTGTTCTCGATCGGCACGTCGTCCGGGACGTTGGCCATGGCCATCACGCGCTCGACCATCGCGGCCTTGAACAGGCGCATCAGGTCGTCGCCGAGCGACAGGTAGAAGCGGGACTCCCCGGGGTCGCCCTGCCGGCCGGAGCGGCCGCGCAGCTGGTTGTCGATACGGCGCGACTCGTGCCGCTCGGTGCCCAGTACGTACAGCCCGCCGAGGTCCTTGACCTCCTCGAACTCCGCCTTGACCGCGGCCTCGGCCTTCTCCAGGGCGGCGGGCAGCGCGGCGGCCCACTCCTCGGCGTCGTCCACGGGGTCCAGACCCTGCTGGCGCAGCTCCGCCTCGGCGAGGTCGTCGGGGTTGCCGCCGAGCTTGATGTCCGTACCGCGGCCGGCCATGTTGGTGGCGACGGTGACGGCGCCCTTGCGGCCGGCCTGGGCGACGATCGACGCCTCCCGGTCGTGCTGCTTGGCGTTGAGCACCTCGTGTGGCACGCCGCGCTTGGCGAGCTGCTGCGAGAGGTACTCGGACTTCTCGACGGAGGTGGTGCCGACCAGGATCGGCTGGCCCTTCTCGTGCTTCTCGGCGATGTCCTCGACGACGGCCGCGAACTTCGCCACCTCGGTGCGGTAGATCAGGTCGGACTGGTCGACGCGCGCGAGGTCCCGGTTGGTGGGGATGGGCACCACGCCGAGCTTGTAGATCTGGTGGAACTCGGCGGCCTCGGTCATGGCCGTACCGGTCATGCCGGAGAGGCCGGGGATCTTCTTGCCGTTCTGGTCGTGGCGCTCGTAGAGGCGGAAGAAGTTCTGGAGGGTGATCGTGGCGAGCGTCTGGTTCTCGTCCTTGATGTCCACCCCTTCCTTCGCCTCGATCGCCTGGTGCATGCCCTCGTTGTAGCGGCGGCCGGCGAGGATACGGCCGGTGTGCTCGTCGACGATCATGACTTCGCCGTCCATGACGACGTAGTCCTTGTCCTTCTTGAAGAGCTCCTTGGCCTTGATGGCGTTGTTGAGGTAGCCGACGAGCGGGGTGTTCACCGACTCGTAGAGGTTGTCGATGCCCAGCCAGTCCTCCACCTTGGAGACGCCGGACTCGTGGATGCCGACGGTGCGCTTCTTCTCGTCGACCTCGTAGTCCCCGGTCTCCTCGATGCCCTTCTGGGGGTTCGCGGCCTCGCCCTTGGTGAGCCGGGTGACCAGCTTGGCGAAGTCGCCGTACCACTTGGTGGCCTGGTCGGCGGGGCCGGAGATGATCAGCGGCGTACGGGCCTCGTCCACGAGGATCGAGTCGACCTCGTCGACGATCGCGAAGTTGTGGCCGCGCTGCACCAGTTCGTCCTTCGCCCACGCCATGTTGTCGCGCAGGTAGTCGAAGCCGAACTCGTTGTTGGTGCCGTACGTGATGTCCCGGTTGTACATGTCGCGGCGCTGCGCCGGCGTCATGTTGGCGAGGATGCAGCCGACCTCCAGGCCGAGGAACTTGTGCACCCGGCCCATCCACTCCGAGTCGCGCTCGGCGAGGTAGTCATTGACCGTGATCAGGTGGACGCCCTTGCCGGACAGCGCGTTGAGGTAGGCGGGCAGCGTGCCGACGAGGGTCTTGCCCTCACCGGTGCGCATCTCGGCCACGTACCCGAGGTGCAGGGCCGCGCCGCCCATCAGCTGTACGTCGTAGTGGCGCTGTCCGAGCACGCGCTTGGCGGCCTCGCGGACGGTGGCGAACGCCTCGGGCATCAGATCGTCGAGGCTCTCGCCGTCGGCGTAGCGCTGCTTGTACTCGTCGGTCAGGGCGCGCAGCTCGGCGTCGGAGAGGTTGAGGAAATCCTCTTCGATGGAATTGACCTGGTCCGCGATGCGGTGCAGCTTGCGCAGGATCTTGCCTTCGCCTGCACGCATGAGCTTGTTGAAGACGGACACGTAGGCTGGCTCCTTGCCGGTCGGGCCTGGCACGGTCAGGTGCGCTGGCGCGGCATTTTTTCAAGGGGGCAGGCCCCACCGCAACGGCCATCGTAAGCGAGGACCCCGCCGCGCCGGGAGGTCCGTCGCCGCGAAGGCCCGGTGTCACCCTCCCGTGCAACGAACAGCGCTGCCCGAAGGTGCCGTGAGCACGGCCGTCGCGGGGTTCGCCGGGGACGGCCGGGCCCGGTGGGCTACGGACGCGGCGGGGCGTACGGACACGACGGGCGTACGGGCGCGGCGCCGCAGCCGTCCCCTCGGGAATCCGCTCGCGCCGGACGGCGGCGGCAGCGGAGACTTCGCTCATGGAACCCGTGACCCTCGCCACCGACCGCCTGGTGCTGCGCCCCCTGACGCCCGCCGACGCCGCGGCCGTGCACGCCGCCTGTCAGGACCCGGAGATCTCGCGCTGGACCAGCGTCCCTTCCCCCTACACGCGCGAGGACGCCGAGGACTTCGTCGGGCGCGCGTCCCCGGCCGGCTGGCGGGACGACTCCGACTACACCCTCGGCGTCTTCAGGGCGGACGACGGCGTCCTGGTGGGGGCCATGGCCCTGGTGCGGCTCGCGCGGCTGGCCGCGCCCGAGCACCAGGCCGAGATCGGCTACTGGACCGCCAAGGAGCAGCGCGGTCGCGGCTACACCGCGGAGGCGGCCCGCGAGATGATCCGCTGGGCTTTCGAGGACCTCGGCGTCGAGCGCCTGGAGTGGCACGCGGAGGCCGGCAACGAGGGGTCCCGCGCGGTCGCCCTCAAAGCGGGCTTCCAGCTGGAGGGCACCGTCCGGTCGAAGCGCGTCTACGCGGGAACCCGGCGGGACGTCTGGATCGGCTCCCTGCTCCCCTCGGACCTCGACCGCCCGACGAAGACGCCGTACCTGCCGTACCCGGACCGCGCCTGACCTCCCCGTTCCCGGACCGCGGCCGACCGCCAGGCCGATTGTCGGTGCCCGCCCCTAGTGTGATCGGCATGACGACCACCGCCCCGAAAGACCGCACCTCCGCCCCCGCGGCCCGTACGCCCGAAGTGACGCTCTCCGCCGACGAAGCGCGGCGCATGGCGCTGCGGGCGCAGGGCCTGTTGGGCGCGCCGGACCGGCGGGCGGGGGTGCGCGGGGTGCTGCGGCGGCTGGGCGCGGTGCAGCTGGACACCATCTCGGTGCTGGCCCGCTCCCACGAACTGGTGCCGTACGCGCGCCTGGGCGCGGTGGGCCGTACGTCCGTGGAGTCCGCCTACTGGTCGAACGGGCGCAGCTTCGAGTACTGGTCGCACGCGGCGTGCATCCTGCCCGTCGAGGAGTGGCCGCACTTCGCCTTCCGCCGCCGCGCCCGGCTCGCGCGCGGCCACCGCTGGCATGTGATGGAGGACTCCGAGCGCTCCTGCACGGCTGTACGGGACCGGCTGAAAGCCGAAGGCCCCCTGACGGCAACGGAGTTGGGCGGCGCCAAGAACGGCGGCGAGTGGTACGACTGGTCCGAGACCAAGATCGCGGTGGAGTGGCTGCTCGACACCGGCGAGGTCGTCTGCACCCAGCGGCGGGGCTGGAAGCGGGTGTACGACCTGGCCGAGCGCGCGATCCCGGACGAGCTGCGCCACGACGAGCTGGACGACGCCGAGTGCGTACGGCGGCTCGTCGCGCAGGCCGGCGCCGCGATGGGGGTGGCGACCCGAGCCGACCTCGCCGACTACCACCGCCTCAAGGGCGACCAGGTGGAAGCGGCGCTGGCGGACACGGGCCTGGTGCCGGTCGAGGTGGAGGGGTGGGCCAAGCCCGCCTGGGCCGACCCGGCGGCGCTGGCGGACGAGTCCGCGGCGAAGCGTGGCCGGCACCGCACGACGCTGCTCTCGCCCTTCGACTCCCTCGTCTGGGACCGCCCGCGCACGGAGCGGATCTTCGACTTCACCCACCGCTTGGAGGCGTACGTGCCCCGGCCCAAGCGGGTGCACGGCTACTTCGCGATGCCGCTGCTGGCCGGCGGCCGTCTGCTCGGCCGGGTGGACCCGGCCCGCGAGGGAACGGCCCTGGTGGCCCGTCAGGTCTCCTTGGCGGGCCGCAAGGCGGTGGCCCCCATGGCACAGGCCCTGCGGGAGGCCGCCGAGTGGGTGGGCTGCGACACGGTCCGCGTGGAACGCTGCGACGACCCCGCCCTCGCCAAGGCCCTGATCAACGCCCTCGACTGACGACGGGCCCGCGGGGCGCCGCCCAAGGGCCGCGGGAGCCTGGTCGGCCCCCGCCTACCGGATCTCCAGAATCTTCTCCCGCATCGCGTAGACCACGGCCTCCATGCGGGAGTGGAGCTGGAGCTTCTCCAGGATGTTGCGGACGTGGTTCTTCACGGTGTTCTCGCTGATGAACAACTCCTTCGCGATATCGCGATTGTTCATCCCCGTGGCGACGAGCTTGAGCACCTCCAGCTCCCGGTCGGTGAGCCGCGGCGCGGGCACCAGTCTCCGCTCGTCCGTGCGCTGGATCATCGACTTGAACTCGGTCAGCAGCTTCGACGCCATCGACGGGCTGATCTGCGACTGGCCGTCCGCGACGGCCCGGATCGCCGTCGCCACCTCGTCGGTGGAGATCTCCTTGAGCAGATAACCGGTCGCCCCGGCCTTGATCGCGTCGTAGAGGTCGGCCTCCTCGTCGCTGATCGTCAGCATGATGATCTTCGCGCTCGGCGCCACCTCCTTGATGGAGGTACACGCCTCGATGCCGCCCCGCTTGGGCATCCGCACATCCATCAGCACGATGTCGGGCAGCAGATCGGCGGCCTTGTCCACGGCCTCCGCCCCGTCCCCGGCCTCGCCGATGACCTGGATGTCCTCCTCCTGGGCGAGGACGATCTCCAACCCCCGGCGGAAGAGCGCGTGGTCGTCCACCACGAGGACCCGGATGGGTTCCTTACGGGTCCCGCCCCTGTCCGTGCCGACGCCGGTCACGACGCCGTTCTCGCCTGCGACGCCGTCCTCACCGGACACGGGCCCGAAGCTGTCCGCCATCGTTCCTCCCCCTGAAGGCCATGGCCCTTTGCGGTTGCACGCTGCTGCGCGGCGCCAACCGGTCTCGGCAGTCCGCCGGTTGGCCGCCCGGCCATGATTTCATGCCTGGGCGGTGCCGCGGCGCTCCCGTGGTCGCACGGGGGCGCCCCAGGGGGCGCACACACGCCCCGAGGGGTGCCACCAAGGGCACGACGGGTCCGGCCGCACAGTCCCGTACGACCCGGCCGCGCCGGTCAGCCGCCGAGCGCGCCCCCCGCGCCACCGGGCTCCACGTCATAGAGCGGGTCCGCGTTGAGGTGGATGACGCCGTAGTCGTAGGCGTGCCGGCGATAGACGACGCTGGGCTGCTTGGTGTCGGAGTCGACGAAGAGGTAGAAGTCGTGCCCGACCAACTCCATCTCGTAGAGCGCCTGGTTGAGCGTCATCGGGGCCGCCGCGTGGGTCTTCTCGCGGACCACGAGGGGCCCTTCGCCCTGAATCTCGATCGAGCCCATCCGCGTGACGGGCACCTCGCCGGCGGACGGCTCCCGGTCGGCGGCGAGCTCGCCGTTGTCATCGAGCTGCGCGACATCGGGGACGGACACCGCGACGTCGCTCGCGGGGGTGCGTCCGCTGCCGCGGCGCTCGTGACGCTTCTCGTTCTGCTTGCGCAGCCGCGCCTCCAGCTTGCTGGTGGCCAGGTCGAGCGCGGCGTACGGATCCGGAGCGGCAGCCTCCGCCCGGATCACCGGTCCGCGCGAGCGCACCGTGATCTCCACTCGGTCGGAGCGGTCGGCCTGCCTGGGGTTGGGCTCTTTGGACACCTCGACGTCGAGGCTGATCACCTTGCCGTCGAGCTTCTGGATCTTCTCCAGCTTCAGCTTCTCGGCCACGTGCTTGCGGAACCGCTCGGGCACCTCGGTCTTGCGGCCCTTGACGACGATGTCCACGCAGAACTCCGTTCCCGGATCGCTCCGCCGAAGGTGCGGAGCGCATCCCTCTTGCATTAGACCCCAGAGGAAACTGGAGCCCCCGACTCGGCGGCTTTCACCTCCTCCTCCCCCGTCGGCAAGGTCTCCACCCCGCCGAATTCAAGCTTCTTCGAAAGCACGCGAAGCGCGCCAATCGGAGATACGAGTCATAGCGCCTGCCATTCCTCACAACCGAACATAGCTCGCCCGGACGGATGTCGGCACCCCCTACTTCCCCATACCTCCGTTCAGGTGATTTCTCACCGTTATCACCAGCAACGACGCAACTTCCCTGTCAGTTCCGGTTTATTTCGCGCTTACGCCGAACGCGCGTGCGGGAGCGGCCACCACCGCGGCGCCCGCGACCCTGCCGCCGGCCGCCGTCACCGCCCGCACCGCCTCCACCAGCGACGCCCCCGTGGTCATCAGGTCGTCCACCAGCAGCACTGGCCCGGCCGTCAGCAGCCGTTCGCCACCCGCCGCGACCTCCAGGGCCCCGGCCAGGTTATCCAGCCGCTGGCGGGCTCCCAGGCCCGTCTGGTCCGCCACCGGACGCCGCTGCCGGAGCACCGCGCGGACCGCCGCGGGCCGCCCCGCGCGCCGCAGTTCGCCGGCCGCCGCCTGTGCGATGCGCCGACTGGGATCATGCCCGCGCGCGGCGACCGCACACCGGGCGGACGGCACCGGAACGAGCACCAGCCGAGGACTTTCACGAGTCCCCCCAGCCACGCCCACACCCACTCCACCGCCTTCACGCACACCCCTCCCCCGTCTGTCCCGTCTGCCCTGGACGACTTGCCCGACCCGCGTCTCCCGCTCGCCGTCGCCCGCCGCCGCCCGCACCCCCGACGCCAGCGCCGCCCCCAGCGGCCCCGCCAACCGCAGCACCCCCCGTTCCTTGTGCGCGAGCAGCACCGATCGCGCCTCGTCCGCGTACGCCACCGCCGCGTACACAGCGGGCAGCCCCGGCGGCACCGGCTCCGGCCACACCCGCCGGGCCGCCCGCCCGCACAACGCCTCCCGGCAGTCGTCGCACAGCACGGCCCGCGGAGCGCCGCACCCCGCGCAGTCCACCGGCAGCACCAGGCCGACCAGCTCCTGCCACCACCCCCGCATGAATCAACTGTCCCGCTGTCCGCCCGCCTCTGCCACCCCTGTGGATAACTTCAGCGCCGACCGCGCCGCACCCCCGAAACCAGCCCGGCCCCAGATCCCCAGCACCCCCCGAAACCAGCCCCCGGCCCCAGATCCGGGCCCGAGGCCCCCACACCCGCCAGCCCAGCCCATACCCACCGACCCAACCCACACCCACCGGCTCAGCCCGACCCACCGACCCAGCCCGCGCCCGCGAGCCCAACCCCAGCCGCCCCCTATCGGCCGGATCGGAACGGAACAGACCCCTACCCCGGATAGACCGGAGCCGTCACCCCGGATAGACCGGAGCCGTCCCGCTCTTCGGCGTCACCGTCTTCCAGTTGGTGTCCGGCAGCAGCCGCACGATGCTGTCCTGCCGCTCCGCCACCAGCGCCTTGCTCGGAGCCTCCGAGGCCGCGACCGCCTTGACCCCGGTGATCCCCGGCAGCGCCGCACCGTTCGAGACGGACCCGTCCGTCTCGACGTACTGCAACTGCTGCAGCCCGCCCGGCTCGTTCCCGGCCGCCAGCAGCCGGCTGCCGCCCGCCCAGGAGACCGCGTCCACCTGCTCCAACTGCGGTGCGACGGACCGCAGCCCCTGCACCGACAGGCTCGGATGCGGCACGCTCCCCGCCCGCTCGACGCGCCCCAGCAGCAGCTTCGTATGGCCGTCCTTGGCCACGAGCAGCGCGATCCGCACCCCGTCCGCGGCCACCCGCAGCCCGGTGATCCGCCCGCCGTCGAGCCCGTCCACCCGGACCTCCTCCGGCGTGCCCGTACCGCCCGGCAGCCGCAGCAACCGCGGCTTCTGCGGACTCCGGTCGACCACCCAGAGATCGCCGAGCCCGTCCCAACTGGGCGGCGCCAGGCCGCCGTTCGCTCCCGAGGTCGCCCTCAGCCGGACATCGCCCAGCTCGGAACCGTGCTCCAGGGCGGCCACGTACAGACTGCGGCCGCCCTCGGTGACGCCCGCCGCCCGCCGCTCCGACCGGTCCACGGCCACGGACCCCAACTGCGCCTGCCCGTCCCCCAAGGCGCCCGGCACCCGCCGCGCCTCGTCCTCGCTGTCGGCCAGGCTCACCATCTTGTGCTTCGCGTCGATGTAGTACTGCCGGTCGGCCCGCCCCTCGGTCCGGCCCGGCGAGTACTCCTGCGCCTGCTCCCGCGTGAGCCCGCACAGCTTGGAGCCGTCCCGGCGCTCCAGCGTCACATCCCCCACGGTGGCCGATGCCTGGTCCTGGACCGTGAACAGCAGTTGCGCCGCCATCCGGTGGCACTGCACCAGATTCGCGCTGTCCGCCTTGCCGTTGAGGCGCACCTTCAGGTTGTTCGAGTCGTCCAGGGACAGCCGGTCGTCCTCCACCCGCGTGCCGGACCGGAAGGCCGTCGTGGTCACCGGTGCGAGCCAGTTCGTCGGGCCGTCCAGCAGCGCCCGCGCGGTCGAGGTGACCGGGTCTATGCGCTTGCGCAGGTAGACGGGGTCCGGCACGAGCACCTCGGACCGCCCCGACCTGCGCTGGTCCGGCCCCAGCTTCGCGAAGTAGTACTTATTGACCGAGCGGTAAATGCGCTGGAAGTCCGGCACCCCGAGCACCAGCCCGGCCGGAAGCGCGTCGATCCGCCACTCCCCGCCCTGCCGCACCACATGGATCTTGCTGTCGTACGGGCGCTCATCCGGCTTGTACGCGTGCTTGGCGTCCAGCCGCGCGACCTGCTTGCCGGTCAGCGAGATGGTGACGCCGTCCTCCTCCCGGTCGCCGCTGCGGTCCACCCGCACCTGCGGCGGCTCGGTCAGGATCGTGGTGACCTCCGAGGGATTCCAGCTCCCCCGCCTAGTCGTCGCCAAGTACTTGCGGGCCGTGTCGTACGCCGGGTCGTCACTCGTCGTCGCCTCCAGGAAACCCAGCACGATCTCCTTCGGCTGCTCACCGGCGCGCGGCGCCACGCCGTACACCCGCACCTGCGAGTCGGCATCGGCCCGCGGCGAACCGCCCACGGCGTCCACATCGCCGCTGTCCGGCATCGACGCGCAGCCGGCCAGCAGCAGCCCGCTGACAACCAGCGCCGCCGCGCCCAGCCGACGCCGGCCGCGCAGGCTCCGGCCGCGGAGGCCGCGAAGCCCGTGAAGGCCGCGGAGACGACGGTAACGATCAGCGCCCACTGGTTCCGTCCTCCCGCTCGCTCTCCCGTACGTAACGGCTCGCATCGACGCCCCCGGCAGCCCCGCCCTCCTCACCGGCCACGGCGGCACCACCCCCGGCAGCATCCTTACGCGCCACGACCCGCGCTCCATTGCTCCCCGGCAGCGCCGTGGGGTCCGCGGCGCCGGCCCGTACGACCTGGGCGCCGGCCCGCGTATCGGTCGGCTGTACGGGCACGGACCCGGCCGACGGAAGCGCGCCGTTCACCGTCGCGGCAGCACCCCCGCGCACCCCTCCATTGGCCCCAGCACCCACCGAAGCGCCCACAGCCCGTACGCCCCCGTTCTCGCCCACCCCCCGGTTGCGCCGCGAGTCCGCGGGCTCCAGCGGTATGGGCGAGCCGCGCAGCGCGTCGCCCGCCGTACGCGGCAGCGTCAGCCGGAACTGCGAGCCGCCCCCCGGCTCGCCCCACGCCTGGAGCCAGCCGCCGTGCAGCCGCGCGTCCTCCACCGCGATCGACAGCCCCAGCCCGGTCCCCCCGGTCGTACGGGCACGAGCCGGGTCGGCCCGCCAGAAACGGTTGAAGACCCGCGTCGCCTCGCCGGGCTTGAGACCGACCCCGTAGTCGCGCACGGCGACCCCGACCGCGCCGCCCGCGACCGCGAACCGCACGACCACGTCCCGGCCCTCGCCGTGCTCCACCGCGTTGACCACCAGATTGCGCAGCACCCGCTCCACGCGGCGGGCGTCCGCCTCCGCGATCACCGGCTGCTCCGCGCCCCGTACGAGGATCCGGCTGCCCTTCCGCTCCGCGAGCGGCTCGGCCCCGCCGATCACCCGGTGCACGACGTCCCGCAGATCGATCGGCTCGGCCTCCAGCGCCGCCGCCCCCGCGTCGAACCTGCTGATCTCCAGCAGATCCGCCAGCAGCGACTCGAACCGGTCGAGCTGTTCGTGCAGCAGCTCCGCCGACCGGGCCGTCACCGGGTCGAACTCGTCGCGGGCGTCATGTATGACCTCGGCGGCCATCCGTACGGTCGTCAGCGGCGTACGCAACTCGTGCGACACATCGGAGACGAACCGCCGCTGCATCCGCGACAGCTCCTCCAACTGCTGGATCTTGCCCTGCAAGTTCTGCGCCATCTTGTTGAAGGACTCACCCAGACGAGCGATGTCGTCCTCGCCGGTGACCTTCATACGCTCCTGGAGGATGCCCGCGGCCAGCCGCTCGGAGATCCCGGCCGCCATCCGTACGGGCGTCACGACCTGCCGCACGACGAGCCAGGCGATGGCCCCGAGCAGCACCACCACGAACACCCCGGCCGTGGCCAGCGTGGTCGTGACCAGGTTCAGCGACTTCGCCTCCTGGGAGAAGGGGAAGAGGTAATAGAGCTGGTAGGGCTTGCCGTTGACGTCGTAGAGCCGCTTGCCGACGACGAGTCCGGGCACCCCCTCGTCGGAGGGGCCGCGCTTGATGCTGGCCGGCTTCTCGTACGCCCCGGTGCCGTGCTCCACCTTCTCCCGCAGGTCCTGCGGCACGCTGCGCTCGGGGTCCACGTCCCCGGAGGAACGGGCGCCGCGGTTGCTGGCGGAGGACGTGTCGTCCGTATTGGAGCTGAGCGCCACCACGGAATAGACGCCCTGGCCGCTGCTGGCCAGCTGCTCGACCAGCCCGGTCAGCCAGTTGCCGGAGTCCACGCTCCGGCGTCCGCTCTGCGTGCCGCTCTGTCCGGCGTCCTGGCCGCCGCGCGCGTCGACGCCGGAGTCGGCCATGTCGCGGGCGGCCGTGAAGCCGCCCCTGGCCTGCCCCTGCGCCGTACGCTGCTTCGCCTCCAGCAGCCCGTTGCGGACCTGCCCTATGACGACGACGCCGAGCAGCAGCACGACGCCGAGCGACATCAGCAGCGTGCTGGCCACCACGCGGAGCTGGATATTGCGCCGCCACAGCCGTAGCGCGGGCAGCAGCGGCCGCCGCACCCAGCGCGCGTACAGCCGCAGCATCGGGTGGACGGGCCCGCTGGCGGCCCCGTCGGGGAGGAACTTCCCACCCCGCAAAATTCTCCCAAAGAGGGATATTCCACCCGGCTTGTCGACGGGCCGCCCCGTGCCTCGCTCCGGGGCGGCACCGTTGCCCGTCATCTCAGCTCGGCCCGGCCTTGTAGCCGACGCCGCGCACGGTCACCACGATCTCCGGCCGCTCCGGGTCCTTCTCGACCTTCGAGCGCAACCGCTGCACATGCACATTCACCAGCCGCGTATCGGCGGCGTGCCGATAGCCCCACACCTGCTCCAGCAGCACCTCGCGGGTGAAGACCTGCCACGGCTTACGGGCCAGTGCGACCAGCAGATCGAACTCCAGCGGCGTCAGCGCGATCGACTGCCCCGCCCGCTTCACCGAGTGCCCGGCCACATCGATGACCAGGTCACCGATCGACAACTGCTCCGGCGCCGGCTCCTCCGACCGCCGCAACCGCGCCCTGATCCGCGCCACCAGCTCCTTCGGCTTGAACGGCTTGACGATGTAGTCGTCCGCGCCGGACTCCAGCCCGACCACCACATCGACCGTGTCGCTCTTCGCCGTCAGCATTACCACCGGCACCCCGGACTCCGCCCGGATCAGCCTGCACACCTCGATGCCGTCCCGGCCGGGCAGCATCAGATCGAGCAGCACCAGATCCGGCTTCACCTCACGGAAAGCGGCAAGTGCCTTGTCGCCGTCCGCGACGAACGACGGCTCGAAACCCTCACCACGCAGCACAATGCCGAGCATCTCGGCCAGTGCGGTGTCGTCATCGACGACAAGGACGCGTCCCTTCATATCGACATCATCCCATTTTCGCATCTGGTCCATGAAGTCGGGTGATTCAGCTCACTCATCCGCCACTTCGTCCCCCTGAATTCCGCCACCGACCCCGTTGGCCGGCCCGCGTTGACGCCACAAAAGCATGCCAGCCCCACGAGCCCGCCCCGGACCACCCCCCTCCGGCGACGACGCCCCGGCGCTACGAGCGGACGGCTCCGTTCGGCCCCGGCAGCGGCCCCGGACGGGCGCACAGCTCCGCCAGCCCCTCCCGCGTCACCGGCGAGACCACGCCGTTCTCCGTGACGATCGCCGTGACCAGATCCGGCGGCGTGACATCGAAGGCGGGGTTGTACGCCTGCGTCCCCAGCGGCGCCACCGGCACCCCGCCGCCCGCCTCCGCGCCGGCGGCCGGCGCGTTCGGCGTCGCGACCTCCGTCACCTCGTGCCCCGGCCGCTGCTCGACCTCTATCGCGGCCCCGTCGGGAGTGCCCAGATCCACCGTCGTCGTGGGCGCCACCACGATGAACGGCACATGGTGGTACCGGGCCAGCACCGCGAGCGGATAGCTGCCGACCTTGTTCGCCACCGAACCGTCCGCCGCTATCCGGTCCGCGCCGATCAGCACCGCGTCCACCTCCCCGGCCGCGAAGAGCGAACCCGCCGCGTTATCCGTCAGAAGTGTGTACGCGATCCCGGCGCGCGCCGCCTCGTACGCCGTCAGGCGCGCCCCCTGCAACAGTGGCCGCGTCTCATCCACCCACAGCCGCCGCAGCTCACCGGCCCGGTGCGCGGCCCCCACCACCGCCAGCGCCGTCCCCTCGCCGCCGGACACGAGCGCGCCCGTGTTGCAGTGGGTCAGCACCTGGTAGCCGCCGCCCGGCAGCAGCTCCGTCAGCAGCGCCAGCCCGTGCCGGGCCATCTCCGCGCTGGCCTGCGCGTCCTCGCGGTGGAGCGTACGGGCCTCCGCCAGCGCCACCGCGGCCGCCCGCACCGCCGAGGCCCCCTCGTCGAGCGCCACGCGGTACGCGTCCGCCGCGCGCCGCACCCCGTACCCGAGGTTCACGGCCGTCGGCCGGGCGTGCGCCAGCAGCTCGGCGGCCTCGTCCACGTCGAAGCCCCGTACGGCCGCGAGCGCGACACCGTACGCCCCCGCTATGCCCAGCAGCGGAGCCCCCCGCACCGCGAGCGAACGGATCGCCTCCACCAGCGCGGGCACATCGGTGCACACCAGCTCGACTTCCTCGGCCGGCAGCCGCGTCTGGTCGAGGAGCACCAGCACGGGCCCCTCCGGCGGCTCCTCCCAACGCAGAGCCGGAGCGGCGAGGGCAGCAGTGTCCTTCGGGAATACCGCGTACTGATCAGCCATCCGCCCAGTCTGCCCCGTAGGACACCCACTATTGAAGGTCTGGACCCCGATACGAGCCCGTCCCGCGCCGGGCCCACCGTGACACGATGGCTGGCAATCGCCCGCCGCCGCACCGGCGAACGGGCCCCGAGAAGGAGCACCGATGAACGACTCTCCGGGCCGGCCCTCGCCCGGATCCTCCTCCGACGAGCCGGACAACTCCGCTCCGGAGCAGCCCGCCACCCCCGCCGACCAGGCGCCGGAAGCGAAGTGGGCGCGACAGCAGCCGCCCCCCGGCCCCTGGCCCGGCTCCGGCAGCGGCCCCCAGCCGCCTCCAGGCCGCCCCGGCTGGGGCAGTCAACCGAACAACTCCGGCAGATCCCCGGGCAGACAGCTCGCCTGGGGCAGCGGCTGGACACCCCCGCCCCAGGCCCCCAAACCCGGCGTCGTCCCCCTGCGGCCGCTCGGCGCCGGCGAGATCATCGAGGGCGCCTTCGCCACCATGCGTACGCAGTGGCGCACCGTCTTCGGCGTCTCCATCGGCCTCGCCGTCGTCACCCAGGCCGCCGCCACCGTCATCAACGGCATATGGTTCCGCCACAACCCGGGCCTGGACAGCCTCAACGACAACCCGGACATGACCGCCGGCGAGGCCCTGCGCCTCACCGGCCGCCTCCTCGCGGGCATGGGCATCACCTCGCTCGTCGGCATCCTCGGCTCGATCATCGCCACAGCCATGCTGACCGTGGTGGTCAGCCGCGCGGTCCTGGGCCGCACCGCGACCCTCCGCGAGGCATGGACCGGCGCCCGCCCCCAACTGCTCCGCATGCTCGGCCTGGTCATCCTGGTCCCGCTGCTCATCGCGGCCGCCATGACGGTCGCAATCCTGCCGGGCCTCCTGGTCTCCCTGGCGGGCGCGGAAGCCGGCGGCGCCGCCCTGGCCCTCCTCGGCGGCATCGCCGGCTGCGTCGCCGCGGCCTGGCTGTGGATCCGCTACAGCCTCGCCGCCCCCGCCCTGATGCTGGAGAAGCAGGGCGTGACCGCCTCCATGCGCCGCTCCGCCAAGCTCGTACGGGGCGCCTGGTGGCGGGTGTTCGGCGTGCAGCTCCTGGCGATCCTCATCGTCTTCGTCGTCACAGCCATCGTGCAGATCCCCACGGGCCTCGTGCAGCTGCTCTTCGACGGCGACAACGCCAACGCACTGCAGGGCGGCTCCTCTTCGGTCAGCTGGACGTACCTGATCATCGCCGGCATCGGCGCGGTCATCAGCTCCGTCCTGACGTTCCCGGTCACCGCCGGCGTCACCGCGCTCCTCTACATGGACCAGCGCATCCGCCGCGAATCCCTGGACGTCGAGCTGACCCGAGCAGCCAAGAACTGACAACACCAATAAAAGCCCGCCCCTCCGAACGAGCAACAAGCCGGAGGGGCGGACTTCCACTCCCCCCACAAATTCCCTCAGAACGCAAAAATGCCGGTGTCCCAGACCAATAAATGGTCCGGGACACCGGCTAAAAATTGTTCGGCGGCGTCCTACTCTCCCACAGGGTCCCCCCTGCAGTACCATCGGCGCTGAAAGGCTTAGCTTCCG